>NZ_JAGIQL010000052.1 GCF_017813245.1 Streptomyces montanisoli | reverse complement strand
GCCGGGGCGTGCGTCCCGGCGGCGTCCACGAGGCCGACCCGGATCCGCCCGAGGCCGGCCTCCGCCCCCACCGCCGATCGCAGCGCCCCCACGGCCGCGCTCTCCGCGAGCCATGCGCCGTCCTCGGCGGCGCCGAGCGGCAGCAGCCTGCCGAGCCCCAGCCGCCGCCTGACCCCCGCCTGCCACCCCTCGGTGCCGCCCGTGCCGCCCGTGCCGCCCGTGCCGTGCGTGCTGTGCGCAGTCGTCATCGGCCCAGCCTGCCGCATACACAGCGCGCCATACGGCAAGCGCACCTAATGTGAGGGCGAGAGGGTGAAATCGCTCGGGAAGGGACGAATCGCTATGCCTGACACCACTCCACGTGACCAGTTCGGCTCGACCGGCTCCGGCGCCGGCTCCGGCGGCTCCGGCTCGTCACCGTCGTCCTCGCAGTCGTCCGGGTCCTCAGGGGCATCCGGAAAGCGCGGGCCGGGCGATCCCGCCTCCCGCGGCCGTACGAGCATCGCCGACGGTGTGGTCGAGAAGATCGCCGGGCTCGCGGCCCGCGACGTCGTCGGCGTGCACGCCATGGGCAGCGGGGCCTCGCGGGCCTTCGGCGCCATGCGCGAGCGCGTGCCCGGCGGCGGCAGCAAGTCGGTCACCAGGGGGGTCAAGGCCGAGGTCGGCGAGGTGCAGACCGCGCTGGACCTGGAGATCGTCGTCGACTACGGCGTCCCGATCGCCGATGTCGCGCGCGACGTACGGGAGAACGTCGTCAACGCCGTCGAGCGGATGACGGGACTCGAGGTCGTCGAGGTCAACATCGCCGTCAGTGACGTGAAGCTGCCGGACGAGGACGACGACGAGGACCAGGACTCGCGGCTCCAGTAGCGAGCGGCCGGTGAACGGCCCGCGAAACAACCACAGCGACAGGGAGCGGAGTACGTGATGAGCATGGCGGTGGCGGGCCTCGCGGCTGGCATGGCACTGGGGTTCGCCGGGTATTTCGGCGGCTTCGGCGCGTTCGTCGTGGTGGCCGTGCTCGGCGCGATCGGCTTCCTCGCCGGCCGGTTCGCCGACGGCGACATGGAGCCCGGCGACTTCTTCCGCAGCCGCGACGGCCGCGACGGCCGCGGCAGCAGCGACCGCGACGACCTGCGGCGGTGACGGCGCGGTGACGACGGTCCACACGGCGCCCGCGCCGCTCGACGTCGCGCCGGCGGAGCGCGGCTCGGTCACGATCGCCGACCGGGTCGTCGCGAAGATCGCGGCGCAGGCGGCGCGCGAGGCGCTCTTCCACGGCGTCCCGGAAGGCGGCGACGCACCGCACGCGGTGGTCAGTGTGCACAAGAACAACGCGCGCGTGCGCGTCGGCGTCGAACTCGACTACCCGTCCGACATCGGGGCGCAGTGCGGCGCGGTCCGCCGCCGCGTCGCGGAACGCGTGAACCGCCTGGCGGGAATGCGGGTCCCCGAGGTGGACGTCCGGGTCGAGCGGCTGCACTCGCCGCACTCGCGCGCCACGGCGGGCGGGGGGCCGCGATGAGCGGGGAGCATCCCACGGAGACGCTGCCGACCGTGCCCGGAGGCCATCGGGAGGACGGCGGCGCCCACCAGGGCGCCTACGAGCACCGGAGGGCGGGACGGTTCTGGTCGTCCCGGCGCGTCCCGGCGGCGATCGTCGCCGCGGTGGTGCTCGGCGTCTCGGGCCTCTTCCTGTACGACGTGGTCTCGGTGCGTGCGGGCGGTGCTGAGATGTACTGGCGCCGGTGGCTCACGCGTGCCCTGGAGGGGCAGCACCTCGACGGCGTCTGGGTCATGGCCGGCTCCGCCGCGGCGATGGCCGTGGGCCTGTGGCTGATCTGGCTGGCCGCCACGCCAGGCCTGCGCGCGGTGCTGCCGATGCGCCGCCACGTGCCCGGCGTGCGCGCGGGCCTCGACAGGGACGCGGCCGCGCTGGTGCTGCGCGACAGGGCCATGGAGGTGTCCGGCGTGCAGTCCGTGCGGGTGCGGACGAAGCGGCACAAGGTCAAGGCACGTGCACGGTCGCACTTCCGCCCGCTGGACGACGTGCGCTCCGACCTGAGGGCGGCACTCGCCGACGGCGTCCGCGACCTCGGAGTGGCCAAGGCCCCCTCGGTCGCGGTCCGGGTACGCAGGCCGAAGAAGAAGGACTGAGGGGCGAAGAAGGACCGATGGGCGGAGAAGGACGGGTGGGCGACGAAGGGATGGGTGACGGCGCATGTTCCGGCTGCTGCGGCTCGTGAACCGGCTGCTGCTCGGCCTGGCAGGTCTTGTGCTGCTCTGCGCGGGCGGCGTGGTGCTGGCGGTCGGCACGAAGCTGTCCGTGCCGACCTGGTGGCCCTACAGCGGCCCGCACGACGTCCTGCTCAGCCGCGACGACCTCCACCGCTGGGGCGGCGAGGGCTGGTGGTGGCCCGTGGTGATCGCGGGCCTCGCGGTCCTCTTCGTCCTCGGCCTGTGGTGGCTGCTGTCCCAGCTGCGCCGGGCCCGGCTGTCCGAGGTGCTGGTGGACAGCGGTGACGGTGAGGGCGCCCGGGTACGCGGGCGCGCGCTGGAGGAGATGCTGGAGCGTGAGACCGAGGCGCACGAAGGCGTGGCACGCGCGCGTGCGCGGCTGACGGGACGCAGGCGGCGGGCGCCCGCCGCGCGGATGCGGGTGCTGCTCGAACCGCACGCGTCGCCCGAGCGTACGGTCGCGCGGGTGGCGGACGAGGCGCTCGCGCACGCGCGCGACTCGGCGGGTCTCGACGCGCTGCCCGCCGAGATCCGCCTCCGCGCGGCGCGGCACGGCGCGGAACGCGTCCGCTGACGTGCCGTGAGGCGCGACGCGCGACGGGGCGTCAGAAGCTCCGCCGGGCGCCGCCGTCCACCGGGACCATCATGCCCGTCAGGTACGACGCGGCGGGCGACAGCAGGAACGCCGCCACCCTGCCGAACTCCTCCGGCGTCCCGTACCGGCCCAGCGGGATGCGCGACGCCTGCGCCGCGCGCGTCGCCTCCGCGTCGCCGCTCAGCGCGTCCAGCTCCCGCACCCGGTCCGTGTCGATCCGCGAGGGCAGCAGGCCCACCACCCGGATCCCGCGCGGCCCGACCTCGTTCGCCAGCGACTTGGCGAACCCGGCGAGCCCCGGCCTGAGTCCGTTGGAGATCGTGAGGCCCGGGACGGGCTCGTAGACGGAGCTGGACAGGACGAAACCGATCACGCCGCCCTCGCCGAGCTCCTCCGCCGCGGTGCGCGCCATGCGCACCGCCCCGAGGAAGACCGACTCGAACGACGCCTGCCACTGCTCGTCGGTGTTGTCCGCGGCCGAACCGGGCGGCGGGCCGCCCACGCTGATGAGCACCCCGTCGAACCCGCCGAGCCGTTCCTTCGCGGCATGCACCAGCCGCTGTGCTGTCGCCGGGTCGGCGTTGTCCGCCGCGACACCCAGCGCGCCGGCACCCAGCTCCGCCGCGGCCTCCGCGACGCCCTTGCCGTCCCGGCCGGAGACGACCACCTTCGCGCCGTCGGCCGCGAGCGCCTGCGCCGCGGCCCTGCCGAGCCCTCGCGTGCCGCCCGTGACGACGTACACGCGGTCCTTCAGTCCCAGATCCATGACGACATCGTTACCACGCGCGCGGGCGGCCCGTGACGGCGCGCCCGCTCACTCCGACGGCGCGGGCTCCCAGAGCGTCATCTCGCGCGGCGCCGCCTCGGCGGCAGGGGCCGGCGCGGGCGGCGGTACGGCGGCGACCGGCCGCGGCGCAGCGGGCGCGGGTTCGACGGACTGCAGCAACTGGCAGAACGCGGCCTCGTCCACCACGGGCGTGCCGTGCGCAGCGGCCTTGACGACCTTCGACGTGGCCGCCCCCGGGTCGTTGGTGACGAGCAGGCTCGTGAGCCGAGAGACGCTCGACGCCACGTGCAGCCCGGCCTCCACGGCACGGTCCTCGAGCAACTCCCGGTCGACGGACGTGTCACCGGAGAACGCCACGCGCATGCCCTGCGCCAGTGCCCCTCCCGCCTCGTACCGCCCCGGGTTGGGGAAGGGGCACGGCGGCCGCTTGCGCGAGGGCCGCCAACTGCCGGGCCCGTAGGCGTGGCCCGCGGCCTGGCCCGTGGGGCGGTAACCGACGCGCGGGCGCGACGGGCTCTGCGCCCACTCCGTCAGCGGGCGGCACTCGAGCAGCGGCAGGCGCACCCCGTCGCGGGCCGCCGCGTGCAGGCTCGGCCGGAACGCCTCGGCCAGCACGCGCGCGTCGTCGAGCGCGTGGTGCGCGTGGCGCTGGACGACGCCGAAGTGCGCGGCGAGCGACTCCAGTTTGTGGTTGGGCAGCGGGAGCCCCAGCTCCTTGGAGAGCGCGATGGTGCACAGCCGCTGCCGGGTGGGCGCGGTGAGCTCGGCACGCGCGTACTCCCTGGCGATCATCGACCAGTCGAAGACCGCGTTGTGCGCGACGAGCACGCGCCCGTCGAGTCGGGCCGCGAACTCCACGGCCACGTCGCGGAAGAGCGGCGCGGACTCCAGCACATCACTCGTCAGGCCGTGTATCCAGACGGGTCCCGGATCGCGCTCCGGGTTGACGAGCGTGTACCAGTGGTCCTCCACCTCGCCGAGCGCGTCGAGGCGGTAGACAGCGGCGGAGATGATCCGGTCGTCCCGTGCGAGGCCGGTGGTCTCCACGTCGACGACCGCGTAACCCCTCGGGTACGCGGCCGGCCATGGCGCTGCTGTCGTGCGGTCGTCGAGCATGGTCACAGAGGATACGGGCCCGGACTGACAGCCCGGAGGCCGCCCGCCGGGCGCACCGCGCCCGGTGCGCCGCGACGGGCCCGCCGAATGAGACGCTCCCGCAGTGACGAACACGAAGGCGGCGCACGACGAGCCGCACGGTGCGGGGTTGAGCTCGCGGCTCAACTGGTTGCGGGCCGCGGTGCTCGGCGCCAACGACGGCATCGTCTCGACGGCCGGCCTCGTGGTGGGCGTCGCCGGCGCGACCCCGCAGCGCGCGGCGCTGCTGACGGCGGGCCTCGCGGGACTGCTCGCGGGATCCATGTCGATGGCGGCGGGGGAGTACGTGTCGGTCTCCACGCAGCGCGACTCGCAGAAGGCCGCACTTGCGGTCGAGCGTCGCGAACTGCGCGAGCAGCCCGAGGAGGAACTCGCCGAGCTCACGGGGCTGCTGAGGGAGCGCGGGCTGTCCGACGACGTGGCGCGCGAGGCGGCCGAGCAGCTCACCAGGCGCGACGCGCTCAGGGCGCACGCGAGCGAGGAACTCGGCATCGACCCCGACGTGCTCACCGACCCGTGGCACGCGGCCGGCGCGAGCTTCCTGGCCTTCACCGCGGGCGCGCTGCTGCCGCTGCTCGCCGTCGTACTGCCGCCGCAGGGGTGGCGACTCGTCGTGACGGTGCTGTCGGTGCTCGCCACGCTGGCCCTGACGGGCTGGGGCAGCGCACGCCTCGGCGCCGCACCGGTCGGCAGGTCCCTGCTGCGCAACGTGGGAGGGGGCGCGGTCGCCATGGCCGTCACGTACGCGGCGGGGTCGCTGCTGGGCGCCGCGGGGGTGGGCTGACCGCGCGCGCGTTCAGGCTCGGCGCACGCGCGTTCAGGCTTGGCGCACGCGCGTTCAGGGTTTGCGGGCGACGCCCACGTAGACGGCGCTCTGCTCGGGCTCCGGCGCCGCAGCGTCGTCGCCGTCCTGGTGCCACTCCGGCGCCGTCACGACGCCCGGCGCCACGAGGTCGAGCCCGTCGAAGAACCGCGCCACCTCCTCGCGCGTGCGGGACTGCGAGGAGATGCGGCTCGCGTACGTACTGGCCAACTCGGCGGTCGAGTCGGGGAAGCGCTCCAGGCTCGCGTGGGACAGGATCAGCCTGCTGCCGGACGGCAGAGCCGCCACGAGCGTCCCGACGATGCCGTACGGGTCCTCCGCGTCGACGACGAAGTGCAGCAGCGCGATGAGCGACAGCGCGACGGGCTGCTGGAAGTCGAGGAACGAACGGGCGTGGTCGAGGATCCCGTCCGGCTCGCGCACATCGGCCTGGATGTAGTCCGTCGCTCCCTCGGGCGCGCTCACGAGCAGCGCCTCGGCATGCCTGAGGACGATCGGGTCGTAGTCGGCGTAGACGACGCGGGCTCTCGCGTCGACGCCCTGCGCGATCTGGTGCAGGTTGGGCTCGGTCGGTATCCCGGTACCGATGTCGAGGAACTGCCGGATCCCCGAGCGCGCGGCCTGCGCGACGGCGCGCCGCATGAAGGCCCTGTTCTGCCGCGCGGCGGTGCGCAGGAACGCGGGAAGCCGCTCGCCGAGCTCCTGGTCCACCGGGTAGTGGTCCTTGCCGCCCAGCATGTAGTCGTACACGCGCGCGGGATGGGGCCTGCTGGTGTCGATCCTGGTCTGGGGCGGCATGCTCGCATCTCCGGGGGCGGCGGCGGTCGCTGACGGTCGTGCCGGACGCAGTGTGTCACACCAAGTGCCCCACGGGCAGGGAGTGTTGCCCGCGCCTGTGCGTACCGGCGCCGGCCGGCCGCGCCCACGCCCTCTGTCCTGCTCGCAGCGGGCGCCCGCTGTGCGTCGTAGGGTCCTACGACGCGGCGGACGCGCCCCTCATACCAATCTGCCCCCACCCGCTGTCAGCACTCTGACGTAGGCTCGAAGGGCCGGAACAGCGATATGGGAGGCCCCACTGTGCTCGTCGACACGTATGGGCGGGTCGCGACCGACCTGCGGGTCTCGCTCACGGACCGGTGCAACCTGCGGTGCACGTACTGCATGCCGGAGGAAGGCCTGCAGTGGCTGGCCAAGCCCGACCTGCTCACCGACGACGAGATCGTGCGCCTCGTCGATGTCGCGGTGTCGCGTCTGGGGATCGAGGAGGTCCGCTTCACGGGCGGTGAGCCGCTGCTCAGGCCCGGTCTCGTCTCCGTCGTGGAGCGCTGCGCCGCGCTCACCGCGCGGCCGAGGATGTCGCTGACGACCAACGGCATCGGGCTGAAGCGGACGGCGCACGCGCTGAAGGCCGCGGGCCTCGACCGGGTCAACGTCTCGCTCGACACGCTGCGGCCCGACGTCTTCAAGACCCTCACGCGCCGTGACCGGCACGCGGACGTCCTCGCCGGCCTCGAAGCGGCCCACGACGCCGGGCTCACGCCCGTCAAGATCAACACGGTGCTGATGCCGGGGCTCAACGACGACGAGGCGCCCGACCTGCTCGCCTGGGCCGTCGAGCGCGGCTACGAGCTGCGGTTCATCGAGCAGATGCCGCTCGACGCGCAGCACGGCTGGAAGCGCGAGGGCATGATCACCGCGGGTGACATCCTCGCCTCGCTCCGCACGCGCTTCACCCTGACGCCCGAGGACGAGAGCGCGCGCGGCGCCGCGCCCGCCGAGCGCTGGATCGTGGACGGCGGCCCGCACCGCGTCGGCGTCATCGGGTCCGTGACCCGTCCGTTCTGCGCGGCCTGCGACCGTACGCGCCTCACGGCCGACGGCCAGATCCGCACGTGCCTGTTCGCCACCGAGGAGACCGACCTGCGTGCCGCGCTGCGCTCCGGGGCGGGCGACGAGGAGATCGCGAGGATCTGGAAGCTCGCGATGTGGGGCAAGAAGGCGGGCTCGGGCCTCGACGACCCGTCGTTCCTCCAGCCGTCCCGGCCCATGTCCGCGATCGGCGGCTGACGGGTCAGGAGGCGTCCCCCCGCTGCCGCGCCTCCCACTCCGCCGTCGTCACGACGTCCTTGAGGAACCCCCGCACGCCGAGGAACGAGGACAGGTGCTCCCGGTGCTCGTCGCACGCGAGCCACGTCTTGCGCCGCTCAGGCGTGTGCAGCTTCGGGTTGTTCCAGGCGAGGACCCAGACGGCGGGAGCCGTGCAGCCCTTCGCTGAACAGACGAGTGCGGGAAGGTCTGCGGAAGTCACTCCGCCAGCCTAGCGAGGCGGGTTCCGTGCCGGACCTGCGGGGAAAGACAGACCTGCGGGGAAAGACAAACGACGCCGAGCAGCCACGGGGGGAGCTGCCCGGCGTCGGTCCGTCGCTCCGACGGGGGATGCGGAGCGCCTTCCAAGTATGTCACGCGGTGTTGCTCCCCCGGAGTCGAACCCCACGATTGGTGCGAGTACTTGCCCGGGCCGCGCGCACAAGCCGCGGCGGCGCGCTCACCGGCGTCCGGCGGCCCGATCGTCCGGCGCCCCGGCGTCCCCCGCGGGAGGGGCGTCCTCACCCGCGGTCGGCGCCGGCGTCGCCGAGCCGTCGGTGATCATCGGGCGTGTCGGCATCGACACGAAGGTCGACGGCAGATTCGTGGCGTTCTCCCGGCCGCCGTTCGCGATCACCACGGCCACATAGGGCAGCAGCAGCCCGACGATCAGCGTGACGAACGCGATCGGCCGCTCCACGTTCCACAGGACCACCGTGAGGATCACCGCGACCGTGCGGATGCCCATCGAGATGACGTACCGCCGCTGCCTTGCCCTGACGTCCTCCTGGAGGCCCGCACGGGCGCCGGTGATCCGGAAAACCCCGTTGTCGTTGCGCTTCCGCATCACAGTCATCACCCGATTCATGGTCGGACCCGCCCCGGTCCTGACACCTTCACGGTACGCCGCGATGTCCCGCTCATCGACAGGGGGGAGCCCCCATTCACCTGGAAAATTCCCGCACGTACGGCCCGCCCGGCGTGCGGGCCACCCGCGGCCGCAGCACACTGGCTCTGCGATGCGCGGCCCCCGCGCCGCGCGAGGAGGAGTCCATGCACTGGTTGTGGGTCATCGTCGTGGGTCTGGTACTCGGCCTGATCGCCAAGGCGATCATCCCGGGCAAGCAGCGCATCCCGCTGTGGCTCACCGTCGTCTTCGGCATCCTGGGCAGCATCCTCGGCAACGCGGCCGCCGGCTGGCTCGGGGTCGCCGACACCCGCGGGGTCGACTGGACGCGCCACGCGCTGCAACTGGCGGGCGCCATCCTGATCGTCTTCGTGGGGGACATGCTCTGGGCATCCGTACGGGGCAGGCGACGCGAGCGGGTCTGACCGCCCCGCGCCCGCCCGCGTCCGCCCGCTCCCGTCTGCCCGTACCCAGAGGGCGCCCCGGTGCCCTCCCGGAGGCGCTGTCAGGCGCCGGTGACCTCGACGGCGGCCAGGTTCCTCTTGCCCCTGCGCAGCACCAGCCACCGTCCGTGCAGCAGATCGGCGGCGTCCACACCCGCGTCGGCGTCGGCGGCCTTCGCGTTGTTCACGTAGGCGCCGCCCTCCTTGACCGTCCGGCGTGCGGCCGACTTGCTCGGCGCGAGACCGGTCTCGGTGAACAGGTCCGCGATCGTCGCTGCCGCCGTGACCCGCGCCGACGGCAGCTCGGCCAGCGCGGCCCGCAGCGTCGCCTCGTCAAGCTCCGCCAGGTCGCCCTGGCCGAACAGCGCCTTCGACGCGGCGATCACGGCGGCGCACTGATCGGCGCCGTGCACCAGCGTCGTCAGCTCCTCCGCGAGCGCGCGCTGCGCCGCGCGCGCCTGGGGACGCTCACGCGTCTGCTCCTCCAGCTCCTCCAGCTCCTCACGCGACCTGAAGCTGAAGATCCGCGCGAAGCGCGAGATGTCCCGGTCGTCCGTGTTGAGCCAGAACTGGTAGAAGGCGTACGGCGAGTACATCTCCGGGTCGAGCCAGATGGCGCCGCCCTCGGTCTTGCCGAACTTCGTGCCGTCCGCCTTGGTCAGCAGCGGCGTCGCCAGGGCGTGCACGGACTCGCCCTCGACGCGGTGGATCAGGTCGATCCCGGCCGTGAGGTTGCCCCACTGGTCGCTGCCGCCGGTCTGCATCGTGCAGCCGTACTGCTGGTACAGCTTCAGGAAGTCCATGCCCTGGAGGATCTGGTAGCTGAACTCCGTGTAGCTGATGCCCTGGTCGGAGTTGAGGCGGCGGGACACCGCCTCCTTGGAGATCATCTTGTTGACCCGGAAGTACTTGCCGACGTCCCGCAGGAACTCGATCGCGGACAGCCCGGACGTCCAGTCGAGGTTGTTCACCACGATCGCCGCGTTCGGCCCCTCGAACGCGAAGTACGGCTGGAGCTGCCGCCTGAACCGGTCGACCCAGTCGGCGACGACCTCGGGCGCGTTCAGCGTGCGCTCCGACGTCGGCTTCGGGTCGCCGATCAGCCCCGTCGCGCCGCCTACGAGCGCCAGCGGGCGGTGGCCCGCCCGCTGGAGGCGGCTGACCGTGAGGATCTGCACGAGGTTGCCGATGTGCATGCTCGGCGCGGTCGGGTCGAAGCCGCAATAGACCGTGACGGGACCGTCCGCGAACGCCTTGCGCAGTGCGTCCTCGTCAGTGGACACGGCGAGGAGGCCGCGCCACTGCAGGTCGTCGACGATGTCCGTCACGGTGCTCATGTCTCCTCTTGAAGGGGATCAAAGCCCCCGGGAAGGTCCGGAGGCTCGCATCCGATTCTAGACGGCCGCCTCACACGCCCTTGCTGACCGAGCTCATGTTGAAGTCGGGCACGCGCAGCGGCGGCATCGCGGCCCGGGTGAACCAGTCGCCCCACTCGCGCGGCAGCGTCCGCTCCGTACGCCCGGCCTCCGTGACGCGGGAGAGCAGGCCGACCGGCGACTCGTTGAAGCGGAAGTTGTTGACCTCGCCGACGACCTCGCCGCCTTCCACGAGGTAGACGCCGTCCCTGGTCAGCCCGGTGAGCAGCAGCGTCGCGGGGTCGACCTCGCGGATGTACCACAGCGACGTGAGCAGCAGACCGCGCTCCGTGGACGCCACCATCTCGTCGAGGGAGCGCTCGCCCACGCCCTCGCCCAGGCCGTCGAGCACGAGGTTCCCGATGGGCGGCGCCACCGGCAGGCCCGTCAGGCCGGCGCTGTGGCGCGTGGTGACGAGCCGGTCGAGCCTGCCGTCCCTGATCCAGTTCGTGGCCGTCAGCGGCAGGCCGTTGTCGAACACCGACACGTCGTCGCCCGACGCGTGGGCGACGACGAACGGCGCGCACTCGAGGCCGGGCTCGTCGGGGTCGCTGCGCAGCGAGAGCGGCAGGCCGGTCAGCCGCTCGCCGACGCGCGTGCCGCCGCCGGGCCTGGAGAAGACCGTGCGGCCCTCCGCCGCGTCACGCGCCGCCGACGACCACAGCTGGTAGATCAGCAGGTCGGCCACGGCGGTCGGCGGCAGCAGCGTCTCGTACCGGCCGGCCGGCAGCTCCACCTTGCGTTCGGCCCAGGCGAGGCGGCGTGCCAGCTCCTCGTCGACGGCGAGCGGGTCGATGTCCGTGAAGTCCCTGGTCGGCCGGCCGGCCCAGGCGGAGCGCGTACCGCCGTGGGACTTGGCGTTCATCTCGAGCGTGCCGCTCGGCTGGTCGTGGCGCAGCCGCACGCCCGTGGACGTGCCGAGGTAGGTCGACGTGAGCTCGTGGTTCGCGAAGCCGTGCAGCTCGCGGCCCTGCGCGCGTGCGCGGGCGAAGGACTCGCCGAGGCGCGGCGCGAAGGCGTCGAAGACGGCGGACGTGGTCAGGACCGGGGCGCCCGCGAAGTCGTCGGACGCCTCGTCCCCGCCGATCAGGGGGCCGGCGTCGTCGGCGGGCGCCGCGCCGCGTGCCGCCGCCTCGGCCGCCCGTACGAGCGGTTCCAGATCGCCGGCGGTGACGGCGGAGCGCGAGACGACGCCCGAGGCGGCGCCCTGCGCGCCGTCGACCGTGGCGATGACGGTCAGGGACCTGCCGCGGGTGACCCCGTTGGTGGTGAGCGCGTTGCCCGCCCAGCGGAGGTTGGCCGACGAGTGCTCCTCGGCGATCACGACGCACCCGTCGGACGTGGCCAGGGCGAGGGCGCGTTCCACGATCTCGTGCGGTTTGCTGACAGCGCTCATCGCCCGGCCTCCTGCGTCGTGTGCGGACTGTGGACTCTACGTGGCACAGCGGCGGTACCGGGAGGCCGCCGGACCGGAATCACGAATAGGCGGGGAACGCCGTGGTGTTGGCGAACGTCGCGTAGCCCTCCGCGTAGTGCCTGCGGTGCCTGCCCGGCTGGTTGTCGTCGCCCGCGTGACTGTGGCTGTGGCTTTCGTGGACGACCTCCGGCTCCATGCCGAGCTTGCCCTCCTCGGCGAGCGTCTGGGTGCGCAGGAGCAGCGACCGCAGATCGAGGCCGAGTTCGGCGGCGACGGTGTGCAGGTCCAGGTTGGATCTCCAGCTCCAGACCAGGACGGAGTCCATGCTCGGCGACCACGACACCGTGTTCTCCGTGTCGAACTCGTGGGCGGCCTGCGCTGTTTGTGCCGCCGGCGTCGGGAGCAGGGTCTCCCTGCGCTGGTGCGGCAGCGGGGAGGGCGACTGTGCCTCCGGCTCCGCGGCGGGTTCCTGGGGCTGCGCCGCGCCGCCCTGGCCCAGCGCGAGCGCCAGCGGCGCGGTCGTCTCCTGCGCGTGCTGCGCGTGCTGCGGCGCCGCGGCCGCGGGCACTTCCGCGCCGTCCCGGTTCGCCGGCTGCGGTGGGCGCGTGAGCAGTTCCTGGGCCACGTCACGCGCGTCCGTCTTGCCGACGGTCCGGCGTGCGAGGCGCACCTCGCGCTCGCCGAGGCCCATCAGGTTCGCGACCGTCCCGTCGTCACCGACCGTGATGGCGAAGGCGGCGAGCGTCCGGCTGCGCTCGACCTGCCGCTCGTCCAGGACGGCCTGCGCCTGGCGTACTTGTTCGTCACAGGCGCAGAACGCCTCGGCGAGCACGGCGTTGCGGTCCCAGTAATCGCGTGGCTCCATAAGGGCACTAACGGGGCCAAGTCGCCCTCAGTGACCCATGCGCCGAAATGCAACTCGAAGAGACCAATAGTGCACATCTCCGATGATAGGGAACGAGCGTCGCGCCCCCTGGGGAGGCCGCTGTCACTGACTCCCGCCCTCCTCGGCCGTGTTGAGGATGTTCACGTCCCTGAACAGGGCGGAGGGGCAGCCGTGCGAGACGGAGGCGACCTGGCCCGGCTGGGCCTTGCCGCAGTTGAACGCGCCGCCCAGCACATACGTGCGCGGCCCGCCGACCGCCTCCATGGACCCCCAGAAGTCGGTCGTCGTGGCCTGGTAGGCGACGTCGCGCAGCTGGCCCGCCAGTCTGCCGTGCTCGATGCGGTAGAAGCGCTGCCCGGTGAACTGGAAGTTGTAGCGCTGCATGTCGATCGACCATGACCGGTCGCCCACCACGTAGATGCCGTCCTCCACGCCGGCGATCAGGTCCTGCGCCGACACGTCGGCGGCGTCCGGCCGCAGCGAGACGTTGGCCATGCGCTGCACCGGGACGTGGCCGGGGGAGTCGGCGTACGCGCAGCCGTTGGACCGCTCGAAGCCGGTCAGGCGCGCGATCCTGCGGTCCAGCTGGTAGCCGACGAGCGTCCCGTCCCTGACGAGGTCCCACGATTGCGCCTCGACGCCCTCGTCGTCGTACCCGATCGTGGCGAGACCGTGTTCGGCCGTCCTGTCGCCCGTCACGTGCATCACGGGCGAGCCGTACGCCAGCGAGCCCAGCTTGTCGAACGTCGCGAACGACGTGCCCGCGTACGCCGCCTCGTAGCCGAGCGCGCGGTCGAGTTCCGTCGCGTGACCGATCGACTCGTGGATCGTCAGCCACAGGTTGGACGGGTCGACCACCAGGTCGTAGCGGCCGGCCCTGACGCTCGGCGCCCGCATCTTCTCCGCGAGCAGCCCGGGGATGCGCTCCAGCTCGCCGTCCCAGTCCCAGCCGGTGCCCCGCAGGTACTCCCAGCCGCGCCCCACCGGCGGCGCGAGCGTGCGCATCGAGTCGAACCCGCCGCTCTCGGCGTCGACGGCGACGGCCGTCAGCGCGGGATGTAGCCTGACGCGCTGCTGCGTCGTGACCGTGCCCGCCGTGTCCGCGTAAAACTTGTTCTCGTGGACCGTCATCAGCGACGCGTCCACGTGCGCGACGCCGTCCGCGCGCAGCAGCCGGGCCGACCACTCCGCGAGCAGCCCGCTCTTCTCCTCGGCGGGCACCTCGAAGGGATCGATCTCGTACGACGAGACCCACGTGCGCTCGGCGTGCGCCGGCTCGTCCGCGAGCTCGACCCGCTCGTCGGAACCGGCCGCCGCGATCACCCGCGCGGACAGCCTCGCCATGGACACCGCCTGCGACGCCACGCGCGCCGCCGCGTCCGGCGACAGGTCGACGCCCGAGGCGAAACCCCAGGCCCCGCCGTGCACCACCCGCACCGCGTACCCCAGGTCGGTCGTGTCGGAGGAGCCCGACGGTCTCGCGTCGCGCAGCCGCCAGGACGCGTAGCGCACGCGCTCGAAGCGGAAATCGGCGTGCTCCGCCCCGAGCGAGCGCGCACGGGCGAGCGCCGCGTCCGCCAGCGCACGCAGCGGCAGTTCAAGGAACGACTGGTCTACCTCGTGGTGCACAGCGGCCACTCCCCGGTTCCGGCACGGCATCGTATATGCGGCAGTCAACATCGTGCATCCGGCAGTGAACCACGAGCCACCGACAGCGCGCCCGGGCCCGAACGGGCCGGAACTGTAGGTTCCCGACAGAGAGGGTCTTCCGGCCCTGTCGGGGGGCGATCTCCGGCGGCGGCCCGCCAACCGATAGATTTCCCGGGTATCCGCACCGCTAGTGAAAGGTGGACCGTTGAACCGCTCGGTTCTCGTCACCGGAGGAAACCGAGGCATCGGGGCCGCCATCGCGCGCGCCTTTGCCGCCGGTGGCGACAAGGTCGCCATCACATGCCGTTCGGGCGAGCCGCCCGAGGAGCTCACCTCGCTGGGCGTGCTGCCCGTGCGCTGCGACATCACGGACGCGGAGCAGGTGGAGCAGGCCTACAAGGAGATCGAGGAGAAGCACGGCCCCGTCGAGGTGCTGGTGGCCAACGCCGGCATCACCAAGGACCAGCTCCTGATGCGCATGTCCGAGGAGGACTTCACGTCCGTACTCGACACCAACCTCACCGGCGCCTTCCGCGTGGTCAAGCGCGCCAACCGCGGCATGCTGCGCGCCAAGAAGGGCCGCGTCGTGCTGATCTCGTCCGTCGTCGGCCTGATGGGCAACCCGGGCCAGGCCAACTACGCCGCCTCCAAGGCCGGCCTCGTGGGCTTCGCGCGCTCCCTCTCGCGGGAGCTCGGCTCCCGCAACATCACCTTCAACGTCGTGGCGCCCGGGTTCGTGGAATCCGACATGACCGCCGTGCTCGGCGACGAGCAGCGTGAGTCGGTCCTCGGGCAGGTGCCGCTGAAGCGTTTCGGACGCGCCGAGGAGATCGCCGCCACCGTGCGCTTCCTCGCGTCCGACGACGCCTCGTACATCACTGGAGCCGTCATCCCCGTTGACGGCGGATTGGGCATGGGTCACTGATCACATGAGTGGAATCCTCGCCGGCAAGCGCATCCTCGTGACCGGTGTCCTCACCGAGGCGTCCATCGCCTTCCAGGCCGCCAAGATCGCCCAGGAAGAGGGGGCGGAGGTCATCCTCACCGGCTTCGGCCGCCTCTCCCTCGTGGAGCGCATCTCCCGCCGGCTGCCCAAGCCCGCGCCCGTCATCGAGCTGGACGTCACCAACCAGGAGCACCTGGACGGCCTGGAGGGCCGGGTGCGCGAGCACCTCGGCGAGGACGCGAGCCTCGACGGTGTCGTGCACTCGATCGCCTTCGGCCCGCAGGGGGTCTTCAACTTCCTGGAGGCCGGGTGGGACGACGTCGCAACGGCCGTGCACGTCTCCGCGTACTCGCTGAAGTCCCTCACCATGGCCTGCCTGCCGCTCATGGAGCAGCGCGGCGGCTCGGTCGTCGGCCTCACCTTCGACGCCCAGGTCGCGTGGCCCAAGTACGACTGGATGGGCGTCGCCAAGGCCGCGCTCGAGTCGACGAGCCGCTATGTCGCCCGTGACCTCGGCGCCAAGAACATCCGGTGCAACCTGATCTCCGCGGGCCCCCTCGGCTCGATGGCGGCCAAGTCCATCCCGGGCTTCGGCGAGCTGGCGGACGTCTGGAACGACCGCGCCCCCATCGGCTGGGAGCTGAGCGACCCGGAGCCCGCGGGCCGCGGCATCGTCGCGCTGCTCTCGGACTTCTTCCCCCGCACGACGGGCGAGATCGTGCACGTCGACGGCGGCGTGCACATGATGGGCGCCTGACCGCAGCGGGCCTCCGCGGCGCCGCGTCCCTCACGGGGCGTGACCGTTCGAGTCGAGAAGCCCGGCACCTCCCCGCAGACTGGCCCCGACGGATCCTTCCGCTCGGGGGTGGGCAGGAGGTGTCGGGCTTCATGCGTGTCTCCCACCGCGGGGCGGCGTCCCTGGCCGCCGCCCCGGCCGCCGGGCCGGACTGCTCCGCCCCGCCGCCCTCGGCGCTGCCCGGCGCGGTCCGCTCGTCACCCGGACCGCAGGACAGCAGCAGCACCAGGGCGCCGCGGTGCTCGGCACCGACGCTGCCCGGCCTGCCGCCGAAGAGGTAGGGAACGGCCGCGGCGCTGAGGCGCTCCCGTGCCCCGTCCGCCGTCTGCGCCACGAGCACCAGCAGCGGCCGCTCCAGGTCGACGCCGAGGCGGCGCCCCCGCTCGCACAGCCCGGCCGGATCGCGTTCCGGGAACTCGAGCAGGTCCGCGACCAGCTCGCCGCGCACCCGGTTCTCGGTCTCCGCGACGGTGCGCCGCAGCAGCAGGAGCAGCCCCGTCACCACACCGGCCCGCTCGAACAGCCGCCGGTCGGCGTCCTGCAATCGGCGGCGGCCGTACAGCACGATGACGGCGAGCATCTCCTGACCTGCGAGTACCGCGCACACCCAACGGCCACCGCGGTGCACGGCCCGCGCCGTGGCGCGCGACTCGTCCGCCGACGCGGCCAGCCACGCCGCGTCGACGCTGTCCGCGGCGAACGCGTCACCGTCCTGGCGCACCGCGGCGAGCAGCGCGCCGCCCGGGTCGTGCATGGTGATCGGACCGTCGAGCAGCGCGGCGACCGCGGCCGCGACGTCCCGCACGTCCCCACCGCGCAGCACGAGATCGGTGAGGCGGTCGTGGGCCTCCTCGGCGCGCTGCAGCGCGGCGGAGTGCTCCCGCACCACCTCGTTGGCCGCCGCCAGTTCCCGATTGGCGGCGGCCAGGTCCTCGAGCGCCTGCCGGGTGTCGGCGAGCGCGCCCGCCGTGTCGATGGCGATCGCCGCGTGCGCGGCGAGCGAGGACAGCAGCGCCACCTCGTCCTGGCCGAACGGGCGCGGCGCGCGGTCGGCGGCGAAGAGCACCCCGATGACCTTGCCCGCGCCGCCCCGCCGGGAGCCCAGCAGCAGCGGGACGCCCAGGATGCCCACGAGGCCCTCGTCGACCACACCGGCGTCGATGGTGCGGGTGTGGTGGAAGCGCTCGTCGGTGCGGTAGTCGGGGGTGGCGTACGGGCTCGCCGTCTGCGCGACGAGCCCGCCGAGGCCCTCGCCGAGCTCCAGGCGCAGGTTCTGGAAGACCGGCGAGACGGAACCGTCCGTCACCCGCATGTAGGTGTCGCCCGCCTCCTCGTCCGGCAGTGTCAGGTACGCGGTGTCGGTGCCCAGCAGCATCCTGGCCCGGCGCACGATGGCCTTCAGCACGGCGTCGAGGTCCGTGGAGGCGGCCAGATCGCCGGCGGTGTCGAACAGGGCGGCCAGCTCCTGCTCCCTGCGCCGGTGCTGGCGCAGGGAGCCCCTGACACGCAGGGCCGTCCCGGTGGCACGCTCGATCTCGAGGAGGTCGGCCGCGCCCACCCCCGCGCTGCGGGCGGCGGCCGGGACGGCGCTCAGCGCGTCGGCGGGCGCGTCGGTGGCCAGCAGGTCGAGCAGGCGCCTCAGGTGCGGCGCGGCGGAGGGGACTTCCGGCATGGCGGCTCATCGGGGTGCGTGACGGATGGGACGGGGACGTCCCGGCGCGTTCCCGCCGGGACGAGAGCCCGGCAAGCCTAACGGCCCGGCCGTGGCGGCCCGGTGCCGTGCGCGAGCGGACGGCCGGCCTCAGCCGGCCGAAGCCGTCCGCTCGCCCGCCGCCCTGACGCCGGCCGCGGAAGGCCCGCCGCCGTCCTCCCCGATGGCCGTGAGGTCGCGGCCCCGGGTCTCCCGCGCCGCGATGACCGCGATGACCGTCACGACCGCCGCGATGCTGACGTACAGGGCGATCGGCTGCGCGCTGCCGTAGGCCCCGAGCAGCGCGGTGGCGATGAGCGGTGCGGGCGCACCGGCCACCACCGACGAGAGCTGCGCCCCGATGGAGGCGCCCGAGTAGCGCATGCGGGTCGCGAACAGCTCGGAGAAGAAGGCCGCTTGAGGCGCGTACATGGCGCTGTGGAAGAACAGGCCGACGGTCACGGCGACCGCCAGCACGGGGAAGGACCTTGTGTCGGCCAGGGCGAAGAACGCCCACGCCCAGGCGCCCACCCCGACAGCGCCGAACAGGTACACCGGCTTGCGGCCCAGCCGGTCGGAGGCCGCCCCGAACAGCGGGATCAGGCAGAACTGGACGGCGGAGCCGATCAGGACGGCGTTCAGGGCCGTCTGCTCGTCGAGCTTCAGATGGTCCACGCAGTAGGCCAGGATGAAGGCGGTCAGGATGTAGTAGGAGATGTTCTCCGCGATCCGCGCGCCCATCGCGACGACGATGTCCCGCCAGTGCCGGCGCACGACGGAGACCACCGGCAGCCGATCGGCTCCCTCCTTCTCCTTGCGCGCCTCGGCCTTGGCGAGCGCCTCCTTGAACACCGGTGACTCGTCCACACTCAGGCGCACCCACAGGCCGATGCCCACCAGCACGGACGAGGCGAGGAACGACACCCGCCAGCCCCACGCCTCGAAGGACGACGGGCTCAGGACGCCGGTGAGCAGCGACAGCACACCGACGGCGAGCAGATTGCCCGCGGGTGCGCCGCCCTGCGGCCAGGACGCCCAGAACCCGCGGCGCCTGATGTCGCCGTGCTCGGAGACCAGGAGAACGGCTCCGCCCCACTCGCCGCCCAGCGCGAAGCCCTGGATGAGGCGCAGCACGGTCAGCAGGACGGGCGCGGCCACGCCGATGGTGTGGTAACCGGGCACGCAGCCGATGAGGACGCTGGATCCGCCCATCATCATGAGGCTGACCACGAGCAGCTTCTTGCGGCCGATGCGGTCCCCGAAGTGGCCGAACACCATGGCACCGAGAGGACGTGCCGCGAAGCCGATGGCGTAGGTCAGGAAGGAGAGCAGGGTCCCGGTGAGCGGGTCGGAGCCGGGGAAGAACACCTTGCCGAAGACCAGGGCGGCGGCTGAGCCGTAGAGAAAGTAGTCGTACCACTCGATGGTGGTGCCGACGAGGGACGCGGCGACGACGCGTGTCAGTCTGGCGGTGGCTGGTGGAGCGGACGGCGAGGCGGCCATGGGTCACTACTTCCGGCTGGACGATGGGTCGTTGGATGTCGCCACACGGTAGGAAGCGGCCGATCGGCCACCCATGTGGCGGTGCACCACAATCGGTGCGGCGGGGGAGTGGCGCGCCACCATGCGGCGCGGCGGGATGCGCGGTACGGGCCGCGCCGCGTCAGTGGGCGGTCCAGCCGCCGTCGATCGCGAGGCTGGTCCCGGTGATGTACGAGGTGTCGGGCCCGCACAGCCACAGGACGGCGCGGGCGACCTCCTCCGGCTCGATGAGGCGCTTGACCGCGGTGTGTTCGAGCATGACCCGCCCGATCACCTCGCCCTCGGACAGGCCGTGCGCGCGGGCCTGGTCGGCGATCTGCCGCTCGACCAGGGGCGTGCGCACGTAGGCGGGGTTGACGCAGTTGCTGGTGACGCCGTGCGGGGCCCCTTCCAGGGCGACCACCTTGCTGAGCCCCTCCAGGGCGTGTTTCGCGGTCACGTAGGCCGACTTGTAGAGGCTGGCGCGCAGCCCGTGCACGGACGAGACGTTCACGACCCGCCCCCAGCCACGCTCGTACATCCCCGGCAGTGTGCGGTGCAGAATGCGGAACGGCGCCTCGACCATGATCCGCTGCATGAGCGCGAACCGATCGGGCGGGAACTCGTGGACGGCGTCGATGTGCTGGATCCCCGCGTTGTTGACCACGATGTCCACGTCGGCCGGAAGCGAGTCCACGGCGCGTGCGTCGGACAGGTCGACGACGTGTGCGCTGCCACCGACGGCGGCCGCGGCCTTCCCCGCCTCATCGGCGCTGATGTCGACGACGTGCACGTGGCTGCCCGCCGCCGCGAGGGCGAGCGCACAGGCCAGCCCGATCCCGCTCGCCGCCCCGGTGACCAGGGCCGTCCTGCCGGTCAGGTACCTGTCCGGTCGTGCTACCGGATCTTGCATGCTGTCCATGACCGCCACCGTAGGAAGGCGCGGGCACCGCGTCACACGTGATCGCCACACACAAAGGCGGCCGCGCGTGTGGCCCCTGCCGCCATGTCCGCGCCCGAGCGCGCGTCCTAACGTCCGCCGGAGTCAGCCGCGTTACGGCGCCCCGGCACGCCCCGCCACGGGGCGTGCCGGCCGCCACCACCGTCACACCACCCCACCAGGAGCCCCCCATGCACCCACCGTCCGCACACCGCCCCCTCTTGCGCACGCTCGCGACCGCATGCGTAGCGATCGTGGCTCTCCTCCTCGGCCTGCTCGGGCTCGCCGCGCCGGCCTCCGCCTCGGCCCACCCCGGGGCCGCGGCCCGCGCAGGCGCTGCCGCCGGCACCTTCCGGCAGGTCACCGACTTCGGCTCGAACCCCGGCAACCTCCAGATGTACGAGTACGCGCCGGCCGGCCTGTCCTCGGGTGCGCCGGTCGTGGTCGCCCTGCACGGCTGCACCCAGTCCGCGACCGACTACTACAACGACTCGGGGTGGGCGAAGTTCGCCGACCAGTGGGGGTTCGCCGTCGTCTTCCCCCAGACGACCACGGCGAACAACATCGAGAAGTGCTTCAGCTGGTTCGACTCGTCCAAGGACACCCGCGGCAACGGCGAGGCGGCCTCGATCCTCGCGATGGTCACCCACGCCGAGCAGCAGTTCGGCAGCGACACCCACCGCGTCTACGTGACCGGCCTGTCGGCGGGTGCCGGCATGACGGCGGATCTACTCGCCGACTACCCGGACGTCTTCGCCGGCGGCTCCGTTGACTCCGGCCTGCCCGCGCAGTGTGCCACGACGCTCACCGCGGCGAGCGGCTGCCAGATGAACGACCAGCACCTGACCCCCGCGCAGTGGGGCAAGAAGGCCAAGGACTCCGACCCGGGCTACAGCGGGCCCTGGCCGCGGGTGGCCATCTGGCAGGGCACCGCCGACTACACGGTCTACCCGGTCAACGCCACCGAACTGGTGGCCCAGTGGACCGACGTGTGGGGGATCGGGCAGACCCCGTCCAGCACCAGGTCACTGCCGGGATCCACGACGGAGACCCTGTACAACGACGCCACCGGCAACCCGGCCGTCGCGTCGTTCTCGATCTCCGGCATGGGCCACGGCCTGGCCGTCGACCCGGGCTCCGGCGCCGGCCAGTGCGGCGCGACCGGCGCGTACTTCCTCGACACGATCTGCTCCTCCTACTACACCGCCCTCTTCTGGGGCCTCGACGGCCCCGGCGGAGGCGGGGGAGGCGGCACCGGGTCACTTCCGGCGCCGGCGAACCTGAAGGTGACCGCGACCACGGACACCACCGCGGCACTGTCCTGGGGCCCGGTGGACTCGGCCGTCTCGTACACCCTCTACCGCGACGGCACCGAGACAGGCACGACCACCTCGACCCACTACACCGACACGGGCCTGACCGCAGGCACTTCCTACACGTACACCGTCGCCGCGGTGGACGCCTCGGGCGCCGCGGGGGCCGCTTCGGGCGCCGTCACGGCCACCGCCACCGGCGGCTTCACCCCGCGGTGCTTCACGGCCGACAACTATCACCAGGTCGCCGCGGGCCGGGCGACGACCAGCGGAGGATACGTGTACGCGGCCGGTTCGGGGCAGGCGATGGGCCTGTACAACGTCTTCGTCACCCACACACTCGAAGAGACCGCGCCGGGCCACTACATCGTCGCGGACGCCGGCTGCCCGGCCTGACCGCGCCGGGCACCGCGCCGGACGCGCGCCGCTCACCGAAGCGGTCAGCAGGCGGCCCCGCCACCGCCCGGGCCGCCGGGCGATCCGAAGGGCAGCGCTCCCCACCCGGTGGGGAGCGCTGTGAAATGCCGGAAGAACAGCAGCGTGTTGTCGCCGCGCACGCCGACACCCCCGGCCTCCGCGAGCCTGCCCGGAGTCCGGTCCTCCACCTCGAGCACCGTACGGCCGTCGATGGCCAGGCTCAGCCGCACCCCGCCCGCGCGCGTGGTCACCGCCCGGCCGGTGATGGCGTGCCAGGCGCCGTAGTCCACCGGGTGCTTCGTGTGCGCGAGGGTGGTGTACGTGCCGGGCGCTCCGGCCGGCGCGCCCGGCACTGGCGCCTTGCGCTTGATCACCACGGCGCCGTCACGGCGGCGGAAGCTGAGCGCGTACAACTCCTGCGGGCTTCGGTAGCGCAGCCACAGGTGGCCGCCGTCCCAGTCGGTGGCCGGCGTCCTGTGCGTGGTGCGGGGCGGTTGCAGCAGCACGTGGCAGCGGACCGCGACGTCGCGGAAGTCCCTGCGCCGCGTCACGATGCGCAGGACCGCGGAACCGGTCCTGTGCAGGGACCCGGGGTCGGGTGACAAACCGTCGGGCACCCCGCTCCAGCCCGCGCCGAGCACCGCGAACAGCGACCCGCTGGTGACGGACCAGTCCCGGTCGCACACGGCGCCGGCCTCCCCGGCATGCCGGTATGCGTACTCGTTGGTGACCAGGCCGGACGCCGGGAAGCGCGGCAGGAACGCCGCCGACGCCCCGCGTGCGTGGGGCGTCCCGGGTGCCGCGTCGGCCGTCGGCGCACCGGACAGCGCCGTCGCCATCCCGATCGTGAGTCCACTCCGCAGCAGGGCGCGCCGGGACGTCGAGGCATCGTCCTGCCGCCGCTCCGGGCTCACCGGTGACCCCCCGCCGCGCGCACCGTGAGGGCGGTGAACCGGGGCCAGTGGCCGTGCGCGTCACCGTTGCGGACGCTGAGTGCGACGCCTCCGCTCAGATCGCCCTCCTTCGTATGGTGCTTTCCGGCACGCACGACGCGGACCCGGCCGTCCACGCGAACCTCGGTGCGGCCGCCGTGCACCGTGACCCGCACCCGGTGTGTGGCGGCGACGGGAAGAGCGCGGCGTACGGTCTCGTGGCGGCCGGGCCCGCGGCCCTCGACCACGCTGACGTGGCTGTGGCTGATCACCACCGTCACCGGGTCGAGACTGCCGTCGCGGACGACCACGTCGACGTTGTTCGTGCCCTCCGCGTCGAGGCCGGTCGCCGTCGCCTCCACCGTGTAGCCGTCCCAGTCCGCCGAACTGTCCGGCCGGTAGGAGGCGGCCGCGTAGCCCGTCCGCCCGGGATACGGCCCGGCGCCCGTCAGGGCGCCCAGGTCGGGGCGGTCGGAGCCGTCGGTGCGTTCCCACAGGGCGGGCCGGGCCAGGGGAGAGGGGCTCGCCCCCGGCTGAACGGCCGTCCAGCGCCTGATACGCCCCAGCAGGGACGTGACGGTGCTGCCGGCCTTCACCTCGACCCGCTGGACCACGCCGGCGGCCGCCGCCCGGCGCCCGGCGGGCAGCGGCCGGCCCGAGGTGTTGGTCAACGTGGTGGCGAAGCGTGCGCGCAGCGCGTCGTGCAGGATGCCCCGGTAGGCACCCGGGAGGTTGGCCGGTGCGCTCGCCTCGGAGAACGGATACGCGAACACGCGCGGCCTGGGCAGCCCGTGGCCGGTCAGGTCGCGGATCGACCGGTCGAGGTCCGCCTCGACCCTGCGCCGGTACTCCCGAGGGGACTCCAGCCGCCGCGACCCGGCCAGCCAGACCCGGTTGGCCAGCGCTGACGCCCGCCGGCCCGACGCGTCCACTTGAGCACGCCGGTGCAGGTCGTGCGTGTGGTCCTGGAAGTCCCAGCGGCCCGAGCGTGCCATCCGTTCGACCTCGGGCCAGGACAGGTAGTACGGGCGGTGGTGCCCGACCCGCCCGGTAATCAGGAACGAGGCCGCCCGCATGTGGTACCTGGCGAGGATGCGGTCCGCGTACACCCACAGCCCGTGGGTCCCGTCGTCGAAGGTCAGGTAGACGGAACGCCGTGGCGGTGTGCGCCCCGTACGCAGGTAGTGCACGAACTCCTCGCTGCTCAGCGACCGGTAGCCGGCCGCCGACAGGGCCGCGAGCTGCGCGTCGAGAGCCTTCGGTGTGACGGTGTAGGGGCTGGGCGAGCCCCGGCCGATGTCGTGGTAGGCCAGGACCACGGGCGGCACCGAGGCTGTGCCCGTCAGCGCTGCCCGGCCCGCGGCTCGCGCAGCGGCCACAGACCCACCGGGCGCTGCGGCCTGCGCGCTGACGGCCCCGCGCGACCCGCTGTACCACCAGACGGCGCCGAACGGCAGACAGCACAACACCAGGGCGAGGACCCCAAGCAGCACCCGCGCCGGAAGCCGCCGCCACCGGTGCGGCGCACACCGTCCCGGTGGCGGCGCGCCCGTACCTCCCGGCGGGTCGGAGCGTATCGGCTCCGTGGCCCCGGCAGGAGCGCCCGGCGGCGCGGTGGGGGCTTTCACAGGACGGCTCCCCGGGTCAGGACCAGCAGATACACGGTGACCACCGCCGCCGCGGCCAGGACACCGGCCGCCACCCGGCGCGCGAGCAGGAGCGCGCCCTTCATGCCGTGCCCCGCGTCCACACGCCCCGGCGCAGTGTGAGCAGGGAGTACGGCAGCAGCCACGCCAGCAGCACCGACGACAGCACGCTCATGACCGGCCGGTAGCGCCAGTGGGTGTCACCCGGGTGATCCGCCCGGTAGGCCAGCCCCCACACGCAGCCCTTGAGGATCACACCGCACAGGTACAGGAAGGCGAGCAGGAACGTCCCGTGCGCCGGCCCCCACACCAGGTGGCGAAACGCCATCACCGGCGCCGCCGCCACCCACAGCACGTGCCCGTAGTACAGGACTGCGGGTGCAGGGCCGCGCCGCCACATGAAGGAGCCGGTGAAGAACAGGTTGCGGATGAAGCTCTTCTTCCAGCGGACCTGCTGGCGCAGCAGTGAGCGGAAGGTCGCCGGCACATCCGTCCACACCCTCGCGGACCGCACGTAGCCGACCCGCCACCGCCGCTCCGGATAGTCCTGGGCGCTGACGAACGGCGAGTCCGCGTAGCGCCGTTTGAGCGCGGCCCCGCGCCACGCCTGCCCCAGCACGTACCCCGTCAGCTGCCGGTCCGTGGCGAAGCGGAACGGGGCACCGAGGAAGCGATCGTCGGCCCAGGCGGGCAGGTAGTTGCGGACGGCGTCACGGCGGAAGACGGCCAGCGGCCCGGACACGCACGTCACCGACCCGAACGACGCCTCCGCGGCCTTCGCCACCCGGAACTGCCCCTCGTACCAGACATCCTGCACACGCGTCAGCAACCCCGCGTCCGCGTTCAGCGCCCTGCAGTGACCGCTGACCGCCCCGAACTCAGGGTCGCGGACCAGTGCGCGCACGCATCGGCGCAGCGCGTCGGGCGCCAGCACGCAGTCGGAGCCCGTGAAGGCGATGACCTCGCTGTCCACCACGGCGCACGCCTGCACCAGAGCATGCTTCTTGCCGACGTTGCGCGGCAGTTCGATCAGGGTGGCGCCGAGCTCGTCGCGCAGCCGCCGGAGGACCTCGACGGTGCCGTCCTGCGAGCAGTCGTCCACGATGACGACCCTCGCCCCCGGCAGACAGGCCGCCGCCGCGGCCATGGACCGCACACACTCCTCGATGCGCTCCCTCTCGTCCTTCACGGCGACCAGCAGCGCGACCCCGGGCGCCTCGCCGAGCAGAGGAAAGCTTGCCGACTCCCGCCCCGCTCGACCACGCGAACGGACGGGGATGGGAAGGGCCTCGTCGGCGGGGTCCTCGTAGCGGGTGTAGGCGACGTAGAGCATGCCGGTGGTACCCGCCAGCACGACGAACCCGTAGGCGAGGAAAGGAGCGAGCGTCGGCAGCCGCAGCGACTCCCGGGCCAAGAGAAGCAGCAGCGGCAGCAGGCACACGGTGACGATGACACGCCGCACGCCCTGCCGAAGCGGAGGGTCGACGCGGCGCACGCACCGCTCCAGCCGCCCCGCCGCCTCCACCCCGGCAGCCCCGGGCGCCGCCCGCTGAGCCGGTGGCCGGGCGGCCCGCTGCCGCAGTACGTTCGTCACGCGGGCCCACCCGCCGGCACGTCCGCCGGCCGTGCGCCCACGGGACGGTCACAACACGGATCCTCCGGCGGGGGCGGGATCACAGCCCCGTGCTCGCCCGGAGCCGGCGCGGGAGTCGCACCGCATGTGGCGTCCAGCACCGCGCCCGAGGCCGCCTCAAGCCAGTCGAGCCGCACTCCCGGCTGCAAGGTGTGCAGCACCACCAGATCCCACGCACGCGCTCCGGGCTCGTCCACGCTGTGCACCATCCGGCCGCCGAGCACCGCGTACGGCACCAGCGGGTCCGTGTACGACACCCGCGCCCCCGACTCGGCCAGCCGCTCGGCGATCTCCAGCGCGGGACTCTCCCGCAGGTCCGCCACGCCCGCCTTGTAGGCGAGCCGACGAGCAGCACCCGCGCCCCGGCCATGCGGACACCCCGCTCGGCGAGCACCGCACCGGCCCGCGACACCAGCAGCCGCGGCCGTCCAGCGATCACCTGCATGGCCGCGTCCACCAGCGGCGAGGCGACCCGCCGGGCGCGCAACTGCCACAGCAGATAGTGCGGATCGCACGGAATGCAATGGCCTCCGACCCCGGGACCCGGATAGAACGGCATGAACCCGTACGGCTTCGTCGCGGCCGCCTCGATGACGGGCCGCGGCTCGATACCGAAGTGCCGGCAGCCGTCCGCGAGTTCGTTGGCCAGCGCGATGTTGACCGCGCGGAAGGTGTTCTCCCACAACTTCGTCATCTCCGCCGCCTCCGCACTGTCCATGCGGTGCACACGAGGCGCGATCCGTGCCAGTACGGCCGCGGCGATCACCGTGCTCGCCGCACCGGCCCCACCGACCACACGCGGCGTACGGTCCTGCGCATGCGCCGAGTTGCCCGGGTCGATGCGCTCGGGGGCGAACGCCACGAAGACATCCCTGCCCGCCTCCAGCCCACGGGCCGAGAGCGGCGCCACCAGCAGATCGCGCGTGGTCCCCACATAGCTGGTCGAGGTCAGCATCAGCAGGTGCCCCGGAACCGCGTGGGACACCGCCGAGGCGCACGCGGCCGACAACGCCCGCAGATCCGGCACCTGATGACCGTCCACGGGTGTGGGAACACAGATGATCACCGTGTCCGCGTCCCGGACAGCACCGGCATCGGCGGTCAGCAGGAACGCGGCGTCATCCCGCAGCGTCGCCAGATACGCGGCCTGCTCCGGCAGCAGGTCCGCGGCACCCGCGCGGATCTCCCGCAACCGGGCGGCGCTGACATCGACACCGATGACGCGAGACCCGGCCGCCCGCAGGGCCAGCGCCGTCGGCAGCCCCACGTACCCCAGCCCGACCACGGCCACGACGCGCCCGTACCGGCGGGCGCCGCCCGCGCCGTCGTCCGGCCGGGCCTCCGACTGCGCCGGCATGACGGGATGTACTGGACCGCGTACGGTCTGCGAATCGCCCATGACTCGCATACTGCACATGTGCCACGGTGATTGTCCGTAAAGGACGTGATCCGATCCTCCCAATGGACCACGCGGAAGCCATGAGGACGCGGGGGCGGTCGACGCGACGAGCGTCATGGGTGTGCGTTTGAGTGAGCGTTTCGGCGGGTGGTTCGGGTAGGTTGCCTGAGGGAGGTGGCTGGGTGTCCACGCAGGATGAGTTGTTCAGCGCGGTCGACGCACTGCTGGAGCACGTCGCGACGGACGACCTGCCGGCGCCTGAGGAGCGCAGGCGTTTGCGGGAGGCCGCGGGTCTGAGCCAGGCGCAGGTCGCCGGGGTGCTGGGGGCGCGTCGGGAGGCGGTGGGCAGTTGGGAGAGTGGCAAGAGCGAGCCGCGAGCGCCGAAGCGTGCTGCGTACGCTCGGCTCTTGGAAGGTCTCGCCACCCGCTTCCCCCCAGCGGCCTCCGGCGAGCCCGCGGCCCCGCAGGCACGCCCCGCCCCTGTCTCTGCCGCATCCCCAGAGCCAGTTCCCGCTCCCGATTCCCGTCCCCGTCCCCGTCCCGCTCCCGCGCCCGCCGCTGTCCCGCCGTCCCGCCCGAAGGCGGCAGGAGGCAGCACCGCGAAGCCGGCTGCTGTTGCCGGGTCCCGGTTCGAGAGCGGCCCGCTTGCGGTTGTCGATGCCGGCGAGGACGGACAGGTGTCGGCGTATTGCGTGGGTGGCCTGGTCCTGGACGTGCCCGCCAAAACCATCCCGGCGCTGGTTGATTGGACGCTTGCCGAGGCGAGGCTCGGGCAGGCCCGATTGCATCGCCATGGGCGTGACGCCGATCCCGTTCTCGTACTGACCGGGGCCGCGCTGGAGCGTTACGGGCTGCCTGCCGCCTTGTCGCAGGAGGAGCAGCGGGCGGGGCGGTTGGCGCCCGGTCACAAGGTGGTCAGGCAGATCGAGAGGGCCGGCCTGCAACTGACCCGGCGCGGGTTCGGGCCGTGGGCTCGCGTCTTCCGCGACCCCGAGGGGTCGGTGCGGCGCTGTGTCCAGTTGTGCGTGCTGCCGTGGAACGCGCTGGATGCCCGCGAGTGGGACTCGAAGGACGACCCGCGGCTGCCGGCGATGCACCCGGCCGATCTCGCCCGGTATCTCGGCCTGTACGCGGAGCGGGTGATGACGCCGCGCGGCACCACGGCGACGACCGGCCTGGAGCTGATGGTCGCGCTGCACCCGCCGACACGTGCGCACAAGGACGAGGCCGGCGGCGAGTTCAAGCAGGCCTTCAACGACGACGCGATCACCGCCCTGTACGAAGTGGTGGACTGCGAGGTCCCCGACGAGCACCCCAACCTGAAGGGCAGGTTCGCCCGGCACCACATCCGCACCCCGGCCGAGATGCTGATGGAGGAGCCCTACGACTGGTGCCGTGCCCTGAGCGACGAGGAGTGCGCGAACCGGTTCCTGATCGCGGTCGACGTCAACATGTCGTTCGCCGCGGCCGCGAACGGCCTCACCGTCGGGCTGAACGGGCCGACCCACCTGACCGGCGATCCGACGTTCGACGCCGCGCTGCCCGGCTCCTGGCTGGTCGACCTGTCCCACGTCGACCTGTCCCGCGTCCACGTGGGCGACCGCACCGTCGACGGGACGCGGTTGCCGTCCCCGTTCACGCCGAAGGGCGAGCGTCCCGAAGGCCCGGCCTGGTACGCCACGCCCACCGTGGCCTACGCGGTGGAGCTGGGCTTCGAGGTCGCGCCGCTCGAGGCGTATGTGCGCACCCGGACCGGCCGCTACCTGGATGCCTGGTACAAGCGCCTGCGTGACGCGTACGTCGCGACGATGGCGGACATGGGCGTCACCACCGGTCTCGCGGGCCAGGAGTTCCTCGACGCGATGGCCCGCTCCAACGAGGCCGACCCGACCATGGGCCTGCTGGCCACGGCGATCAAGGCGACGGCGAAGGGCGGCATCGGCAAGCTGCGCCAGCGCAGCCGCGGCCAGGTCCCCTACTACGAGCCCTACCCGGCACTCCGCCGGGAGACGTGGCGCCCCGACATCCGGGCCGCTGTGCTGGCGAACCAGCGTGTGGGCCTGCACCGCAAGCTGATGAAGACCGCCGCGGCGGCCGGCGTGTATCCGGTCGCGATCGGTACCGACGCGATCGTCTACCCCTCGCCCGGTCCGTCCCCGCTTGACGTCCTGCCGCACACCCCGGAGGGCAAGCCGGTACCGGGCACGTTCCGACTCGGTGTCTCGCCGGGCATGGTCAAGCACCAGGGCACCCGGAGCGTGCTGTGGGCGGAGCAGTTGTTCGAGGAACGCGGGGGCGTGTGCAACATCGCCAACCTCATCAAGACCGGTCACGACGCCGGAGCAGAGGAGTAGCGGGCCATGGCGGACTCGGTCGGGGACGGTCTGGACCGTGCGCTGCAGGGGGCGTTCACCCGCCGTATCCCGCAGAGCGCCCCGGCGCAGATGCGGTATCTGGTCAAGCAACTGGGGGGCACCAAGGCCGCCGCGCAGTTGCTCGGGATCTCCCAGCGCACCGTGGAGCGCTACGTCGTCGGCAGGCTGCAGCGGCCCCGGCAAGTCCTGCGGGGCCGCTTGGAGAGCGAGGTCACCAAGCGCTGGCAGCCCCGGGTGCGTGCGAAGGCGCGCAAGAAGGCTGCGTCCACGGACGGCCTGGTCGTCTCCACACGTGCGCGGTTCGGTTTCACCGCGCAGCCGGGCACGAGCGACGACGCCCGGATCCGCGACATCACCCAGGCGCTGCCGCCCGCATACGCCGACCGGTTGTTCACCGCCCACGAGCACGGCGCCACCGAGCGGCAGCTCCAGCAGATCACCGCCGACGGCCTCGCGCAGATGTACTTCCGCGCAGACAACACCCGCGCGCACGGCCTGGACGTGGAGTTCACCGACGTGGAGCATATCCAGATCGAACTGTAGGAGCCCGCGTCGCCTCCGGCGCTCCCGCGTACGGCGGCCGAGGCATGATGCGGTGGCCGTGGGATGCAACCTTCCGGTGTCCCGGCGTGTCCATAGAGTGTGCTGACGATACGCAGAACTTGGCGCACCGCGGTGGCCGCCGCTTTCGCGGCCGCTGCGGTCGCGGTCGCGACACCGGCCGCGCACGCTGCCACAACGACGCTCGTCCTGGACGTCCAGGAGAACTACTACCTCCCCACCGAGGGCGAGGGCCCGAACCTGGGCCTCGGCATCACCGCCTCGGGCGGGGACGCTCACGATGTCTCGGTCGCGGTCGACGCGTCGTCGCTTGCCGGGAAGGCGACGATGGTGGTCACGGGGGACTGCGTGAGCACCGGCACCCTGAAGGTGAGATGCGACGTGGGCCCGCTGACGGGCGGGGAGTCGATCGACCCGTTCTTCCTGAAGCCCACCGCGGCCGCCAAGGCGGGCGACACCGGTGCCATCACCTACACCGCGACCGCCTCCGACGCGGCCACCGTGACGGGGAGGACGGACGTCCTGATCGGCGGGCCGAAGCTCGTCAGCCGGCCCTATCCGTCGCTGAAGAACATCGCGCCCGGCGCTGTCTTCGAGCGCACCCCCGCCTTCGCCAACACCGGCCGAGCCCCTGCCGGCGAGGGCGTCATGCTGTGGGTGCAGGACTCGGAAGGCGTTGTGCTCGCCCGTGACCACTCCAACTGCCACTACTCGAACCGGCCCGACGCCGGCGCCTGGTGCCGGTTCGACACCCCGGTCGCGCCCGGCGCGGCCTACGAGACGGACGCGCCGCTGCGCTACAGCGTGTCCAAGGACACGATGTACGGCTACAACACCTACGTCGTGTGGCCGGTCGGCGGCACCGTGCCCGAATCCTTCGATCCGTCCGACTTCCCCGGGAGCGGCACCGGCGCGCCGCTCGGCCTGAAGCCCGTCACCCCCAACTCCGGTTTCACCGGCTCCGGATACGGCACTTTCGCGACCACCCAGCACGCTGACTACCAGGCGCTCGGTGACACGGTCGAGGGCAAGGCCGGCGAGACGGTGAGCATCACCGTGGGCGTGCGCAACAACGGACCGGGCCGGATGGGCTTCCAGTGGATGGACGCCGACGACTCCGGCACGTTCGTGGTGACCCCGCCCGCCGGCACCACCATCACCGGCGCCCCAGGCCCCGGCGAACAGGGCGACCCCGGACCACTGTGGAACTGCACACCGGGCAAGGCCGGCGCGAAGAGCTACACCTGCGACATCGCCGGCACGGACTTCCGGCCGGGCGACTCCGTGACCCAGAAGTTCACGGTGCGCATCGACCGGGCCGTGCCCGGCGCGCGGGGCAGCGTGCGGGCGGTGGAGAACCACAAGTACCCCAATCGTGACAACGACGCGGCGAACGACACCGCACCGATCACGGCGCAGACCACCGGCTCGGCACCGTCCAGCCCGTCGCCCAGCACCTCCGCGTCCCCGCCGGCCGCGGCCACCGCGAACCCGACCGGCTCCGCGGCGGCAACCAGCAGCGGACCGACGGCCGGCAGCAGGCTCGCCGCCACGGGCACGGACGGCGTCCTGCCGCGGGTGGGCATAGCGGTCCTGCTAGTAACGGTCGGTGCGCTGGTATTCCTGACGACGCGAAGGCCAAGGCCGCGGAGCGGCCACTGACCGCGCCACCCCGGCATGGCAGTGCCGAACCAACGCCCTTACCGCGCGCGGTGCAGGCAACGAGCAGTGCGGGGGCCTGGCGATCACCTCTCGCCAGGCCCCCTCGTCGTTCATGGTCATTCTCAGCGCCAACCGCTGAACCGCGGATACGCAACCCGGACTCAGACCTTCGACTGCGAACGCTGCATACTCACCGACCAGCTCACCGCACTGCTCGACGACGGCACGGGCCACGCCCGCCCCCCGCTGTTCGACCTGCTGGTGACGACGGACAAGCCCGAAAGCGGACTGGCATGGCTGGACATGCGCCGCGGACAACTGGGAAACGCAGCTGCTGGCTACCCGGCTGCATGGCCGACATTGCCGAACCCGAACACATCATGACGATCAAGCTCTTCGCGACCTGGCACGTCCTCCGGCTGCCGAAGCGGCCGACGGCTCGGCCTCAACCACCTGTCCGTGTTCCTGAATGGGGCCGGTATCCCTATCGCCGCTGCCCGCGGCGCCGCAGTCCGTCAGCAACCCCTCAAACTGCCTGCGCCCGTCGTCGTGGATGTCCTCGGCTACCACGACAGGACCACCAGCCGCCTCCTCACAGAGATTGGCGGGTCCTGGAGCCGATACGCCGCAGACGACCGCCCAGGGTCACCATCTGGCCTGGGCTCCCCGTCGACTCACCGACGATGGAGGCTTGAGATCACGTCTCGGGCCGGCTGCGGATAGCCGATCTCGGCGATGTCCTCGGCCAGGTCTGCGAGGGTGACCCCCGGGTTCAGGGATGACACGAGCTTCTGGCTCAGCGGCCGCAAGGCATACACGTCGCGCACCGCTTCCAGGGGCACGGGAACCTCGTAGTAGTCCTCGGCGAAGCGCTGGAACGCTTCCGGCGAGGGGTCGATCAGGAGCTTGAACAAATGCGTTGCCCCGTCCGGGTCGCAACGCCCGGCGGGGAAGTCGATCACACCGTGCTGCCACTCCTCATCCGTCGCCTCCCGCCACAGGCAGGCCGTCACGACGGGGACGCCGGCCTCGTCGGTGAACGCCGGCTCCTCGGCGAGGGGTTTGAAGACCTCCGGAACGTCGTCGATCACTCCCGGCCAGGGCTCGCCATCGTTGCCGTACGGGCTCGTCGGTGCTTCGTGGTCGAAGCCACGGACATAGGCCCCGGCCGCAGAGAACACGATCGAGTACTGGTCCCCCGACCCGTTGCGCATCGACGCCATCTCCTCGCCCTCGGCCCAGCCGGCGTTGAAGGAGTAGTACCGGCCTTCCCAGTCCGGGTTCAGGATCGCATCGAGCATCGCCAGTGAACGGCACAGGTTCCGCAGGTCAGCGAGGGAAGGGAGCTGGCGGGCTACGTCGTGGACAGTCATGTGCTCATCCAACCGGATGGCCCTGACACCCAGAATCTCCCCCTACGGTTGTCACGGTCAGTAGCAGTGCCGGAGTGAGAGGGGTCAACTCGCGGCGGTTGACTACGCGAGCCCACCCGTACCAAGGCCGGTCTCGCTGCGTACGCTGCGAGCATCGAGGTGTTTTCGAGGAAGAGCTGCGGATGACTGAGAAGGCGTCTGTTCCCGGGCCGCGCCGGGACATGGCGATGCACAACGACTGGTGGATGTCGGGCTGGGAGCACGTCCTGCCCCGTCAGGGCTTCCCGCTGACCATGCTGATCGGGACGGCGTGCCGGCCCGGTTTCACCGGCTCACTGGACGATCTGGTGCACGAGATCTTCGACGGGTACTGGGACATGCTCGGCGGCGACCTCGACGGCGCGCTCACCTTCTTCTGGCCGGATGAGGAATGGGACTACGAGGCCGCGCCGGAGGGCCGCGAGGCATGCGAGGCGGCCCGCTGGGAGCAGTTCAGCGCCATGCTGACGACCGCCGGCTTCCCGGTGCCCACCACCGTGCGGGACCTGTCCGAGCTCTACTTGACGTGGGGCCTGGCCCGCCGCGAGGAGACGCCGGACGGCACCCGGTGGTCGATGCCCGCCGCGCTGCCGCTGCCCGGCGACCTGCTGCCCCTGGACCCCGAACTCACCGAGCGCCTCGACTCGATCCGCTGGACGATGCGCACCGGGCCGCTCCTCGACACCCTCATCGACCACCTGGTCGACGATCTGGGTGAACCGGAGGAGGCCCTCACCTCCCTGGACCGGCTCGCGGCAGCCACGGGCCAGGACGTCGACGACGTCCGGCTCGCCCTCGCGGAACTCGTGGCATCCGGCGACGCCCGTGTCCAGCGGGGCAAGGAGCCGGCCGACGCGGAGCGCCTGGAGGCCCACCGCCGCTTCCGCCTGGTCATGGACTGGGAGCACTTCCACGAGAACCGCATCCAGGTCATCCGCGGTGACTGAGGCCGCGCACGGCACCGTGGGGACCAGCGACACGCGTCTGATCGTGCTCCGAGGCAACAGCGCCTCGGGCAAGTCGTCCGTCGCGGCAGCTCTGCGCGAAGAGTTCGGGCGCAACCTCGCCATCGTCGCCCAGGACAACCTCCGCCGGATCGTGCTGCGCGAACGCGACCGGCCCGGGGCTGCGAACATTGGCCTGATCGACCTCACCGCCCGCTACGCCCTCGACAACGGCTTCCACGTTGTCGTCGAAGGCATCCTGTACGCCGACCGCTACGGCACGATGCTCCAGGCACTGGTGCGCGCCCACGAGGGCCTCACGCGGTGCTACTACCTCCACGTACCCTTCGAGGAGACGGTGCTCCGGCACGCGACGAAACCGGACGCCGAGTACCTCGCCCACGTCAACGAGGGCCATTTACGTGACTGGTACCGAGAGGAGGACCTGCTCCCCAACGGCCTGGAGACCATCATCGACGCGGCCAGCACCCTCGACGACACGGTCCAACAGATCCTCTTCGAGAGCGGCCTGGGCGGCATTCTCCCGATCGATCGCTGACGGCCCATAAGGGGCGCCGGTGCAGATACGGTCAGCTTTACGAGGCATGGAAGACGGCACACACCACAGGGGCCCAGGGGCCAATGGGCGTGGAGAACGAACCGCAGAGCATCCCGTGGGGCGGCGAGTGGCGACGACACTTCCGCTCCGATCAGGAAATGGCTCTTGTACGTTCCTTAAATCCGCCGCCTCGAGTGCCCTGCTTTGTTTGAGCGAGGTGGGTGGGAGTCCACGGAGAAGATCATTAGTCAGCGGTTGGCTTCGAGGTTCGTCGGGACGAGCAGGGTACGCATGAGACGGGTGGCACGGGCGGGGTCGGTGCGGAGCTTGGTGAGGGCCCGCCAGTTCTTGAGGAGCTGTGTCACAGCCGGTGATGTGTGACGCTTGGTGGTTGGTGTGCCGGTTGGTGGGGCCGGGTGCCGCAGGCCGCACCACCGCACCACAGGAGGCGGTGGTGTCGGCGGGCTGTCGGTGCGGTGTCGGTGGGGGCTGGCACCTTTCGAGAGGTCCTCTTCCTCAGCCGGGTTCAAGGAGCGCACGTGACGATCACTGTCCGAGCGGGAAGCACCGTGATGTTCACCGGTGATTCGGTCACCGACTGCCGACGACTGGAGAGCGAAGACGGTCTCGGGTTCGGTTACCCGCTGCGCATCGCGGGTGAATGGGGGCTTGAGCATCCGGACCGGCCTGTGACCTGGTTGAACACCGGGATCGGGGGGGGCACAAGGTGATGGACCTCGAAGCCCGCTGGCGGACCGACGTACTCGATGCACGCCCGGACGTGGTGTCGATCCTTGTCGGTGTCAACGACATGGGCTGGCACACGCTGGACCCGAACGGGTACGTGATCACTGCGCAGGAGTTCGAGGCAGGCTATGACCGCCTGCTCGCACCGCTCACCGAAGCGGGCACGAGGCTGGTCCTCATCGAGCCGTTTCTTCTGCCGATCCGCGGCGTCGTCGAGGCGGGCGCCGGTTACGCGCTCATCGGAGACGACGAGCGAAAGGAATGGCGCACCGATCTGGGCCTGAAGATCCAGGTTGTGCGCAAGCTCGCCCGCACGTACGGCGCGCATCTGCTTGCCGCCGACGACATGTTCGCCGAGCTCGCTACGACGACCGGGCCGGAGTACTGGGCTGCGGACGGTGTGCACCCGACGCCGGCCGGTCACGCCGCACTCGCGGCGGCCTGGCTGCGCATGGTCGCATGACGAGTCGGCCGCAATGCCCCGGGCGGGGGCCGGCTGGTGGGCGGTCTCTCTCACCTGTGGGGCTCGGCTCCTGGGCGCGCGCGGTTTCGCTGAGGAATGAAGCGGAGCCATTTTGAGGCGGAGCCGCTCACGGGGTGGCTGAGTTCAGGGAACTCCGTCACTGTCGGCGCACACCCACGGAGTGTCACAGATCGCCGGTTCTGACACAGTTTCTGAAGGTGGCCACGGCTGGTCAGATCAGCGGGTCGGTGCATCGCACCTGACGTTTCGGCACGCCGGCGGGGAGACCCTGTGGAAGCGGAGGCAGGCCCGTACCGCTTCGCACCCTCGGCGCGCTCTCCGGCATGCGGGGTGCGGTCTGTCCGAGAACGGCGGCTGCACCGAGACGGGTGACGCCCTGCGCAACCTGACCACCGAGGGCCTGCAAACTGCCTCGTACGAGATGCGGCGCCCGGCGGGGGAGAGGGCTCCACCGCGCGCGGAGGGGCTCCACCGCGCGTGGCGCGGACTCCAGCGGGGCCCCTGTCACCCGGTGGCGGTGAACGAGACGGTGATCGCGATGCTGCGCCCGAAGCCGAACATGGCCAGGCTCGCCGACGACCCGCCGCACGTCCGGGCCGCCGCCCGGGTCGCCGTCGACGCACCGGGCGGCGTCGGCACCATCGCCTCGTACTGGACCGGGGTCCCGCTGCCCGCCACCGGCACCTGGAACGCGCCCGGCAAGGGCGGCGCCCAGGCTGACCTGGTGCTCACCGCACGGCAGGATCAGGTGCCGCTGCTGTTCCTCAAGGTCGACAACTGCCACGAGACCGCGCCGCCAAGCTGGAAGAAGTACGCCCCGCTTCTTCCGGCGGACGGTGAAGGGCACCGACGGCGAGGAGCGTCCGATGTGGCGCACCCGCTGGATGGTGCCGGCCACCTTCTCCGGCGACAGGACGCACCCGCCCGTTCTGCTGGTGTTCAACCCGCTCGGCGAGCGCAGCCCCGATCGTACCGCCGTGCGCATGAGCGAGCTCGCCCGGCACCTGTGGGAGGGCGAGCGGCACAAGGGCGGCCACCATCGCTACGACGGCCGGATCCCGATCATCGCGACCACCCTGAAGAACCTGAGCAAGTACGGTCCGACCGGAGCGGTGTTCCTCCGCTTCGGCCGCGACCACATGGAGCCCTTGTGGCGGGCGATCGGCACTACTGCCGCGAGGCCGCCGACGCCCGCGCCCGGGAAGAGACCGCGCGTGCCCAGGCGGAGTACCAGGCAAAGGTGCAGTGCGCGGCGCAGGAGCAGGCGGCGAAGCAGGCAGCCGAGCGGGAGGCGCGCCGCCCGGTGTGCCCCGGCTGCGGGATGAAGTTCACCGACGAACGGTGGGAGGCGGCGCAGGGGTAGGCGAAGGACTGGGGAGCCCCGGGGGACTCCCACCCGCACCTGTGCGACGGCTGCAAGCAGAAGGTCACCGCGGCCGTCCTCGGTCCTGCGGCCGGCACGCGCGAGGACCAGGAGCCGGAGCAGGCCGTGCCTGAGCAGAAGGTCGGCGGAACCTGGCTCTCGTGCCTGCGCCGCTGAGCCGGGCACGCTGCCGACGGTCGGGTGACGGGTACACGTACAGGTCCGCCCGGCTGCCGGTGGTGGGGGAGTCTGAGGGCCGCCATTCCAGCGGCGAGAGGCGAGAACATGGCGGCGAAGACCGCTCCGGCACTGTTGGTGTGTCAGGTCCGGGACGTGATGGAGGAGTTCGACCGCGTGGTGCTGGATGACGCGAAGGGGCTGTCGGCGCCCGCGCTGGCGGAGGCCACCCGGGCTTTGAAGTCGTTGGTCGAGCGGCTCCCGCTGGCGTTCGAGCAGACCGCTGACGTCCTGGAGCTCCTGGTCAAGAGCGACAAGGCCACGGTCGAGCGGGGCGACGTGAAGACCGAGGTTGCCACGACCGCCGCGGAGCTGCGGACGGTCGCGGCCGACAGCGAGCAGCTGGGCAAAGGCCTCGCTGACCCGGCGTCGGCCCTGTTCCTCATGGGTGGCCGCTGATCATGACCGACCTGCCCTGGCCCGAAGAGGCCGAAGCCGCCCGCACGCCCGACGGCGGATGGAAGCGAGACCAGCTCGCCGAGTGGGGCGTTCCGTGGCCACGCCAGACCCATCAGGCCGTCCTCGAGCACGGCCACCGCACGTTCGCCACCGGCCGGCTGCTGCGCATCGCCCTGGACGGCAGCAGCGCCCGGCTCGTCAATGCCGGACACTTGTGGCCGCTGCGCCTGCGCGACGGTCAGATCGGCGAAGTCCCTCTGGCCGTCCACCTGCCCTTCGGTGTCGCGACGCCGGATCCGTACCCGGTGCAGGACATCGACCTGCGGCCCGGCGACCGCCTCGTCCTCTGCACCGACGGCATGCAGGAGCGCCAGGCTGAAGCAGTCGACCTGCCCGGCCTGCTCCGTGGCACGGCCTGCGAGCATTCCCGCGAGGTCGTGCGCGCCCTGACCGCCGCGGTGACCGACGCGTGCCACGGGAGCCTCCAGGACGACGCCACCGTGTGACAAATCCGCTAGCGATCACTAGATAGATGATGCTCTGAGCTGGGGATCTAGTGATCCTTACGGGATTCCTTGCTGTGGCGTAGTGGGGTTCTGAGCGGGGGCTTCCGAGGAGGCGTTGGGATCCGGAGACGTCCCGAGGTGCAGGTCTAGTGATCGTCTCGGAATGTAGTGCTCGGCGCAGGATTTTTAATTGCTGCATAGTCCGGCTAGCTCGGTTTGTGCTGGTCAGGGATTGGTCTGGCGGATCGGGGCTCGGGCATCGGGTCTGGCGGTGAGGCGGGGCGGTAGCTCTCGGGGATGGCAAAGTGGATCTGAACCGTACCGGGTTCGGTAGAGACTTCAGTTATTGTTTGTGACCTGGGGTTTCGTGGTCGTGAGGTAGTGGTTGTTCTCGTATTCGACCGGTGGAATGTGGCCTATTTCACCGTGGAGCCGGCGG
>NZ_JAGIQL010000051.1 GCF_017813245.1 Streptomyces montanisoli | reverse complement strand
CGCGTCCCGCTTGAACTCGGCCGTGTACCGCTTACTCGTATTGCTCTTCTTGCTCACTATCTGTGACTGCTTCCTCCGGGACCATCCGTCCCAGTATCAGGCTGTCCAGCTCACAGGGGGAACTTCACTTCGCCGTGCAGACGGGGCTTCGGCCCGAGCGGCCGCCGCTCATGGACGTGAACATCTTGGCGGCGCGCGACTCGTGTCGGCGGCCGAACGGTTGGCCTCCGCTGCGGGGTTGACCCGTCACCCTCACGGCGGTTACCGTCACTTCCCGTCACGGTTCACAGTGCAGTCCAGCGTTCACCTACATGACCCGCTCGACCCGGACGCCTGATGTGCCCCTGCGAAGGGTGCCGCACCGGGTACGTGCTGTCCGGGAGCGCATCCCACCCCCAGGGAGGCACGCACACCACGAACCCACTTCCCAGTACCGGCGGCGGCTACGCTTCCCCGCAGCGGCAGCCGCCGAGGGCTGCCACGGCCGGCAGCCACGGATGGCAGTCACGGACCCCTGGGGGAACGAACGTGCGGCAACTCGGCGCGTCTCAGGCCAGACTGCTCCGAGCGTGGTCGCAGGGCGTCGCGGGCGATCGGCGCGCGACGTCCGTGCCCGCCGTGCTGGAGCGGTGCCTGGCCGTGCAGGCGCAGGATCTGAGGGCGGCCGCTCTCGGGATCAGGGCACGCGGCTGCGGGCTGACCGAGGCGGACGTGCACCAGGCGCTCGGCGCCGAACGCACCCTGGTCCGCGGCTGGTTCATGCGGGGCACGCTGTACCTGGTGCCGGCCGGCGACGCGGGCCGGCTGCGCGAACTGCTCGCACCGCGACTGCTGCGCCGCAGCGAGCGCCGGTACCGGGAACTTCGGCTCGGGCCGGACGAGTTGGCGCTCGGCGAGCGAGTGATCACCGAGGCGCTCGCCGACGGGCCTCTGACACGGGACGAACTCGCCGCGCGAATGACCGAAGCGGGCCTCGACGCGTCCGGGCAGGTCCCGTTCCACCTCGTCCGCCGCTCGGCCCTGCTCGGTACCGCGTGTTTCGGCCCGGTACGAGAGGACGGGTCCGCCACCTACGTGCTCGCGCGCGACTGGCTGCCCGCATCCGCCGGGCCCTCGGGCGCGGACGCGGTCGGAGAACTGCTGCGCAGGTACCTGGCGGCGCACGGCCCGGCGACGACGGCCGACTTCGCCACCTGGTCGGGGCTCGGGCTGCCTGCCGTACGTTCCGCGTGGGAGCGACTGCTCAAGGGCGGCGAGCTCGAACCGTGCCGCGTCGGGGGCGTCGACCAGTACGCGCTGCCCGCCGACGCGCCGCGGTGCGAGGAGCCGACGGGCGACGTCCGGCTGCTGCCGGCCTACGACAACTACCTTGTGGGGTACGCGGACCGCCGACTGTCGGTCGAACCCGAGCACGAACACCTCGTACGGCCCGGCGGCGGCCAGATCAGCCCCACCGTCGTGGTGGACGGGCTGGTCCGCGGCGTCTGGCGCCGTGACCGGGCACGCGGTGCAGTCGTGGAGCCGTTCGACGGCGGCCTGCCCGGCGCCGGCGCGGAGGCACGCGATGCGGAGGCGCTCGACGTGGAGGCGCTCGGCGTGGAGGCGCTCGGCGCGGAGGCGCTCGACGCCGAACTGAGCGACGTCTGCCGGTTTCTCGCCGCATAACCTCCGCCCAACCGCACCGCGCTACGGTCGGCGGAACGTGCCCGGCTGCCGGCCGCACTCGCGAGGCGGGCCCGGGCTCACGCGTCGCCGTTCAGCATCGCGGCCGTCAGGACGTTGCCGCCGACGCCCCAGCCGCCGTCGGCGACCTCGTCGACCAGCACGACGGTCGTGGCGCGTGCGCGCTCGCCGTAGATCTCCGCGTACAGGTCCGTGGTGCGCTCGACGATCTTCTTCTTGTCCTCGGCGGTGACGGTGCCTGCGGGGACCTTGAAGTGGGCGAAAGGCATGAGTGCGTCTCCTCGATCGAGCGGGTGTTTCTTCCTCGCCGTCCACGATGCGCGCCGCCGGCCGGCGGAACCAGGGGATGCCATCCCCTGGGTCGGCGGACCGGCCCGCCGCAGAATGGCCGTGTGGGTGCAACAGGAGGCATGGATTCCGCGAGCCGCGCCGAGCTGGGCGCGTTCCTGCGCTCGCGGCGTGCCCGCATCCGCCCGGCCGATGTGGGGCTGCCCCACGGGCCGCGCCGCCGGGTGCCCGGGCTGCGCCGCGACGAGGTCGCTCAGCTCGCCGGGGCGTCCGTCGACTACTACAACGAACTCGAACGCGGCGCGGGCCCCCAGCCCTCCGAGCAGATGCTGGCCGCCCTGGCGCGTGCCCTGCGCCTGACCTCCGACGAGCGCGACTACCTGTACCACCTGGCGGACCGCCCGCTGCCCGCGCTGGGCGGGGCGGCCTCGCACGTCCACCCCGGCATGCTCGACCTGCTCACCCGCCTGACGTCGACGCCGGCGCAGGTCATCACCGATCTGCACGTCACCCTCGTGCAGAACGCGCCTGCGGTGGCGCTGCTCGGCGACCAGTCCGGCCTGCGCGGCGCCAGGGCCAGCTTCGTCCACCGGTGGTTCACCGAGCCCGACGCGCGGGGGCTGTACCCCGAGGCCGACCACGAACAGCAGTCCCGGGCGTTCGTCGCCGACCTGCGTGCGGCCGCCGCCAGACGGGACGCGCGGGACACCGAGGCCCGCTCGATGATCGGCTCGCTGCTCGGCGCCTCCACGGAATTCGCCGCCCTGTGGGCGGAGCACGAGGTGGCCTTCCGGCGCGACGACCGCAAACGCATCAACCACCCGGCACTCGGCCTGATCGAGGTCAACTGCCTCAACCTGTTCAGTGAGGACGGCCGGCAGCGGCTGCTGTGGTTCACCCCCGCGGTGGGCACCGACAGCGCCGGCCTCCTCGATCTGCTCGCCGTCCTCGGCACCCAGGACGTCTCCGGGCCGGGGCGCTGACGGGCCTCACCCGCGGACCGCATGGGCTCAGACCCTCACCGGCGACCGCCGCGCAGGTGCGCGCGCAGCAGGTTGGGGTCGGTCTTCGTGGTGTATGCGGCGCTGAACACGTCCAGGTCGTCGCCGTGCAGTGCGACGGACGTGGGGCCCTGCAGTCCGTCGGCGGCGTCCAGCAGTGTGGTCGCCGTGCCGTCGGGGAGGATGCGCACGACCTTGTTGGGGCCGTTGAGCGCCGCCAGGACCTGGTTGCCGCGTCCGGTGAAGGTGAAGTCGTCCAGGCCCACCAGGCCTGACGCCCTGACCTGCGGTGCTCCGGCGCGGTTGTGGGGGCCGACGGGGATGCGCAGCAGTGTGCCCCGGTCGAGGTTGGTCACCCACAGCGCGCCGTTGTGGAACTTCGCGCCGTTGACTCCGAGGAACCCGGTGGAGGAGAGCTCGGGAGCGGTGGACCATGCGGTGGGCGTGCCGCCGGTGGTGGGGACGGTCCACACCGTGCCGAGCACCGAGTCGGTGATGTAGAGCGGCTTGGTGCGCGGGTCCAGCGCCAGCCCGTTGGGCAGGCCGTCGGCGGGCAGCGCGGCGATGCGCCGCGGGGCGTGCCCTGGACGTATCCGCCACAGCCCCGTCAGGTCGGCGGTGCCCGTCGCGTACAGCACGTACAGGGTGCCGTCGCCGGTGCGGACGATGCCGGTGGTCAGGGCGAAACCGAGGACGGGCGTGTTGCCGCCGCCGTCCGCGGGCGCGGGCAGCGTCGCCAGGACACGCGTCGCGCCATGGGGGGAGATCTGGGCGACCTGGCGGGCGCCGGCGAAGGTGACGTCGGCAGTGCCGTCGGGGAGCAGGGCGACGTTCTCCGGCATCTGGCCGGCGTCCAGGTCGAAGTGGTCGGAGATCCGCACATCGGTCAGCGGCCCGCGGGCCGCCGGCGAGGCGTCGGCCGGCACGGCGGCGCCGAGGGCTGCCGCGGCGACGACAACGGCTGACGGCAGCCCGACGTCCTCGGGCCGCAGGAGGCCCCGGCGTGCCTGGAGGAAGTCGGCGAGTTGCCCGTGCTTGTTCATGGTGCCGAGTATGCGCACCCGCGGCGATCCGTACCTCACCCCGCTGGGGTGGGGATACGCGGGTCCGGCCGGCGCGGTCTCCCGGCGGGCAGCCTGTCGTTGGCGGCGCGGACCTGGCGGGGCAGGAGGAACGGGTCTGCGAGCCAGCCGAGTCCGCAGATGCCCGCTGTGCAGAGGTGGAGCAGGCCGAGGCGGTGCCTGCCGAGGTAGAAGTGGTGGGCACCGAAGAGGCCGAGGAAGAACCACCAGGCGTAGGCGGTGGTGAGCGACTTCGGGCGGGGCTGGGCGTGGGCGTTCTTCCTGTGCTCCCGGGCCGCCGGAAGCGGGCGAGGAAGCGGAAGCGGGCGCGGGCGGTCCGCCGCCGGTGTTGCCTCAACGATGGGGGCGGGGGCCTGAGCCGGCGCACCCTCGATGCTGAGCCGGGGCAGGATGCGGTCGAGCCAGGCGGGCAGCCACCAGTTGGCCCTGCCGAACAGGTGCATGAGCGCCGGGACGAGGACGGTGCGCAGGACGAAGGCGTCGATGGCCACCGCTGTGGCGAGGCCGACGCCGAATTCGGCGATCGTGCGCTGACCGCCGAAGACGAAGGCCATGAAGACGCAGACCATGATGAGGGCGGCGGCGGTGATCATGCGTCCGGTGCCGGCCTGCCCGGCGCGGACGGCGTGGTGGTTGTCCTTGGTGTGCAGCCAGTCCTCGTGCATCCGGCTGACCAGGAAGACCTGGTAGTCCATCGAGAGGCCGAAGAGGATGGCCAGCATGATCACCGGCAGGATCGACTCGACCGGGCCGGCCTTGCCCGCGCCGAGGAGTTCCGAGCCCGCGCCCCACTGGAAGACGGCGACGACGACGCCGAAGGACGCCGCGGAGGCGAGCAGGTTCATCACCGCCGCGGTCAGCGGGATGACGACACTGCGGAACGCGATCATCAGCAGCAGGCATCCGAAGGCGAGGACGATGGTGAGGAAGAGCGGGAGTTTGCCGGTCAGGACGTGGGCGAAGTCGTCGCTCGTGGCGGTGGCGCCCCCGACATGGACGTCCAGATCGGTGTTCTTCTCGGCGGCGGGGATGACGTCATGGCGCAGGTGGCCGAGCAGGTCGCTGGTGGCCTGGTCCTGGGGCGCGCCGGTGGGGACGACGTCGATGACGCCGAGTGTGGTCGCGGCGGTGATGGGGGCGGTCCGCACCGAAGCGACACCCGGGGTGTGCCGGATGGTGGCGGCGAGGCCGCCAAGCGCGGCCGCGTCGGCGGGCCCGTGCAGGGGAGTGACCAGGACCAGCGGGCCGTTGGAGCCCGGTCCGAAGCCGTCGGCGAGCAGGTCGTAGGCCTGCCGGGTGGTGGTGCCGGCTGGGTCGTTGCCGGCGTCGGCCGCACCCAGCCGCAGGGACAGGGTGGGCAGGGACAGCACGGCGATGACCAGGAGCGCCACGACGCTGAGCGCGGCCTTGCGGTGGGCGACGAAGTCGGCCCAGCGGCCCCAGAACCCGTCACCGGCGGGGTGCGCCTGCGGGCCGCCGGCGGCCAGGCGCCGGCGTTGCCGGCGGGTGATCAGGCGGCCACCGAACACACCGAGCAGGGCCGGGAGCAGGGTGACTGAGGCGAGGACAGTGAACAGCACGGTGCCGGCGGCGGCGATACCGATCCCGGTCAGAGGCGTGATGCCGAGGACGAGCATGCCGAGGAGGGCGGTGATCACGGTGCCGCCGGCGAACAGGACGGCGCGTCCTGAGGTGTTCAGGGCCCGCACCGCGGCGTCCTGCGGAGCCGACCCCTCCCGCAGGGCGCCGCGGTAGCGGGTGACGATGAACAGGGCGTAGTCGATGCCGACACCCAGGCCGATGAGGGCGGCGACGGTCGGGGCGATGGTGCCGATGGTGGTGACCCGCGAGAGCAGGCCGACGGTGATCATTCCGGTGCCGACGCCGGCGATCGCCACCAGCAGGGGCACGATCATCCCGAGCAGGGAGCCGAAGGCGACGAACAGGATGACACCCGCGGCCAGGATGCCGATGTACTCGGTGCTCGGCGTCGAGGTGCCGGTCGCGTCGGTGACCGCCACGCCGCCCAGTTCCACCCGCATATCGGGGCCGGCGACGGACTGCGCGGTGCGGATCACCCGGTCGGTGTCCGCGACGGGCACCTGGTCGCCCTGCGCGTCGAACGTCACCGTGGCGTAGGCGGTGGCCCCGTCGGGGCTGATCCGGCCGGCGCCGGCCGCACCGTACATGGACTGGACGGAGGCGACCGACGGCAGCGCGGCGACCTCGGTCAGCATCGGGGCCACCTTGCGGCGGACCGCGGGGTCACGGACCGACCCGTGCCTGGTGTGGATCACGATCTGGTCGCTGTCGCCGGCCTGCGCGGGCGTGTGGGCCCGCAACAGGCTCTGGGCCTTGGTGGACTCCATGCCGGGCAGGTCGAACGCGTTGTTGTAGCCGGAGCCGAGCATCAGGTACGGGACGGCGACCGCGACCAGGGTCGCGACCCAGAGCGTGACGACGGTGAACCGGTGCCGGAAGCACCATCGCGCGATTGCGGACATGGCAGAGCGCTCCTGGGAATCGGAGGACAGGAAGCGGGACGGGTTCGTCAGCGGGCGGTCTTCACCATGGCCGCGATCCGGGCCTCCACGAGGCCGGGGCGGTCGAGGGGGATGTCGTGGGAGCTGTGGGCCGCCGTGACGAGGGTCCGGTTGGGCGCCGCCCCGGCGAACTCGGCCTGCGCGGCGCGCCACGCCTGGGCGTCGGGCGGTGAGGTCGGGAACGGCGTCTTCGCGGAGACGATCACGGTGGCGGGGACGCTCGCGGGCCAGGAGATCCGGTGGTAGGCGCGCTGGTCCGCGACGTAGTCGGCGGCCACGGCGAGCAGTTGGCGGTCCGCCTTGGTGACGGACGTGTCCTTCTTCGCCTTGATCGCCTCGAGCTGCGCCTGGGTGGCGGCGGCGACACGGGCGATCTCGGTGTCGGTGCTGAACTGCGGGAGGCTCGCATCGACGAGTACGGCCCCCGCGAACCGGCCGGGGTCCTTACGGGCGGCATAGGTGGCGATCTCCCCGGCCTCCGAGTGGGCCACGAGGATCACGTCGTGGGTGGCGCCGAGCTTGTTCAGCCCGGCCTCCAGGTCCGAGACGGCGTTCTGGGCCTTCCACGGTCCTGGGACGGGGTCGCTGGCGCCCATCCCGGCACGGTCGTAGGTGATGATCTCGGAGCCGGTCTTCCTGGCCAGGTCGGGGACGATGTCCTTCCAGTACGAGGAGTCGTTGCCGCCGCCGGCGTCCAGGACGATCGCGGGCAGGCGCCCGGCGGTGACGTGGAAGGCCAGCTTGTGTCCGTGGTTGGTGACCATGTGCAGCCCGGACGCAGGCCGGGCCGGTGTGCTCGCGGCGGAGTGGGAGGTGGCGGGGTGTGACGCCGCGGAGTGTGACGCGGCGGCGGTGCCGTCGTGGCCGCAGCCCGCGAGGATCCCGGTGAGGGCCGCCGCCACGCCCACGGCGATCGCTGTGCGGCGTGTCCTGGTCGGGCGGTGCGTGTTGGCGGTCATGGTGGTCTCCCAGCGACTGGTGTTCTCATCGACGTGTTCGACTCTGCTGGGAGCGCCGGTCCCTGACACGGGTGGTGGAACCCCGAGTGGGGTGGGCAAAACCCCACTGTGCGCGGGGGGAGGGACCGGCAGGATGAGGGTATGACCTCGATCCGCACCACGATGACGTGCACCTCATGACCGGTCCCGCCCCCGGTGTACCCAGGCCGTCCGGCCGTGTCCCGGCCGGACGTGCCCCGCGCGCGGGTCTCGCGGTGCGCCTGGAACTGCTCGGCTGGTCGCTGGTGCTGCTGATGGCCTCGGCGGTGGCCTTCGCCCTGCTGCTGCTGTGGAGCACGGCCGCGGGTCTTGTCCTGATGGGGGCCGGGCTGCCGGTGACCCTGCTGGCGACGGTGGCGGTCCGATGGTTCGCGGATCGGCACCGCGCGTGGGCGGGCCGGTGGACGGGCGAGCCGGTCGCCGCCCCCTACCTGCCGATCCCGGAGGGCAACTGGCTGACCAGACTCGGGGTCGTCCTCAGGGATCCGGCGACGTGGCGCGACTGGCTCTGGCTCGCGGTCGACTCGGTGACCGGATGGTTCACCGCCGGCGGTTCGTTCCTGATCTCCGCGGCCGGGGTGTTCTACCTGCTGTATCCGTTGGAGTTCGCCCTGACCCCGGCGCAGGTGTTCCGTACCCCGTTCGGCCCCTACGTGCACCTGGGGAGCGTCGGGGCATCGTTCGTCATGGTCCCGCTCGGCCTGGCGCTCCTCGTCCTCTGGTACGTCAGCGCGGTGCCGCTGGCGCGGCTGAACGCGTGGGTGATCCGCTCACTGCTCGCCCCCACCGAGCAGGCGCGGCTGCGGGTTCGGGTGGCGCAGCTGGCGGCCTCGCGGGCCGAGACCGTCGACAGCCAGGCCAGTGAGCTGCGCCGCATCGAACGGGATCTGCACGACGGCGCGCAGGCACGCCTGGCGTCGCTCGGGATGAGCCTGGGGCTGGCGGAGCAGTTGCTGGCGCAGGACCCGCGGGCGGTGGCGGGCCTGCTGGCCGAGGCACGGGAATCGACCTCGGCGGCGCTGACGGAGCTGCGGGACCTGGCGCGGGGCATCCACCCGCCGGTGCTGGCCGACCGCGGACTGGACGGGGCGATCCAGGCCCTGGCACTCGGCAACCCGGTGCCCACCACGGTCGACGTCCGCGTCCCCGGGCGGCTGCCGGCCGCCGTGGAGTCGGCGGCCTACTTCGCGGTCGCCGAGGCCCTGGCCAACGCGGTCAAACACGCCCATGCCCGCCGCATCGCGATCCGGCTGGAGTACGAGCGGACCGCGGGCGGCGCGGGCCGGCTGAGTATCCTCGTCAGCGACGACGGCCGCGGCGGGGCATCCTTCGATGGCGGCACCGGGCTGCTCGGCGTCGCCCGGCGGCTGAGCGCGTTCGACGGGACCGTCGGCATCGACAGCCCGGCCGGCGGACCGACCGACGTGAGGATGTCGCTGCCATGCGAGTTGTCGTAGCCGAGGACCTGGCCCTGCTGCGCGACGGGCTGATCCGGATCCTCCAGGCCTACGGGTTCGAGGTCGTCGAGGCGGTGGACAACGGCCCGTCCCTGGCGCGGGCGCTGCGCACGCACCGGCCTGACGTGTCCGTCGTCGACGTGCGGCTGCCGCCGACGTTCACCGACGAGGGACTGCGCGCCGCGATCGACGCCCGTGCGCGGTTCCCCGGCCTCCCCGTGCTGATGCTCTCGCAGTACGTGGAGCAGCTCTACGCCCGCGAGTTGATGTCCGACCGGGCGGGCGCGGTCGGCTACCTGCTCAAGGACCGGGTGTCGGACGTCGGGCAGTTCATCGACGCGGTGCGCCGGGTCGCCGCGGGCGGGACGGTGATGGACCCGGACGTGGTCGCGTCACTGCTGGCCAGGCACGAGGACGACGAACCGCTGCGGGCACTCACCCCGCGCGAGCGCGAGGTGCTGTCGCTGATGGCCGAGGGCCGCACCAACGCCGCGATCGCGGCACGCATGTTCGTGACGGAGAAGGCCGTGTCCAAGCACAGCAACAACATCTTCGCCAAGCTCGGGCTGCGCAGGTCCGAGGAGGACAACCGGCGGGTCCTGGCGGTCCTGGCCTACCTGCAGGCCTGAACCGGCGCAGGACTTCCCGGACTTGGCCTCGGCCGGCGGGGCCTTACTCCTGCCGACAGTGAGATGAAAGGGCCGCCCGTTAGCTTCTCCTCTCGTCAGCCGCGAACGACTCCGCAGGCCGCACCCACGGTGCCGGCCGCGCGGGGACGGGGGACCGCGGCTGCCCCGGCCTGCCGGGTATTCAGAGAGGGGTTTTCCGTCGATGACGGTGTCCACGAGTGCTTTCCTTCCGGAAGCGCGCGAGTTGCGGTTCGTCCGGTCCGTCGACCGGCGGTTGCTGCACCGCCGTGCGCTGTCGGAGGTGTTTCTGACCGACACCGAGTCAGCGGGTGACAACCGCTTCCTGGCGGGCGCGCAACTGCCCTCCTCCCACGCCTACTTCACCGACCACGCCGGGCACACCGCCATCGACCCGATCCTGCTCCTCGAGTGCGCGCGGCAGGCCGAGACCTACGGCGCGCACGTCCACCTCGGGGTGGGCGACGACACCAAGTTCGTCCTGAAATCGTGGTCCATGCGGCTGCCCGGGCTGTTCGCCGCCCATGCCTGCGACCCGGCCGAGCTGACCATGGACGTGACGACGGACTGCCCCCTCGGGGCTTCGGTGCCCGCCCGCGCGGTGACGTACGACATCCGCCTGCTCGTCTCGGGCGAACCGGTCGGCGACGTCCACCTGGAGGTCGGCTACCTGTCCTCCGCCGCCTACTCCGTCGTGCGCTCGGGGAGGCGCGGCAGCGCGCCCGTCTCGTCCGACGACGTGCCCCTCACCCGGGCGACCACCGCGCCGGGCGAGGTCGGCAGGACGAACCCGGTGAACGCGCTGCTCGTCGACCCGGTACGGGACGGGGAGAGCGTCACGGCCGGGGTGCGCGTGCCGAGCGACAACGCGAGCATGTTCGACCACGCGCAGGACCACCTGCCGGGAATGGTCCTCACCGAAGCCGCACGGCAGGCGTGCCTGCTCGCCGGCTCCGAGCTCCTCGGGCACTCCCCGAACACGACCGCGGTCGCCGGATTCGGTCTCGCCTTCTCCCGGTTCGCCGAACTCGACGCACCGACGACGGTCAACGCCAGGCCGGAGGGCCGGCGCGACGACGGCACCGCCGTCCACAGGGTCTCCTTCCACCAGAGCGGCGCCGAGATCGCGGCAGGCACCATGGACACCACCGCGGTCCCCGCGTCGCACCGGCGGAGCACGCGGTGAGCGGACGTACGGCGGTGCTGTCGGGGGTCGGCGGCTGGCTGCCGCCGCGCCTGGTGACCAACGACGACCTCGCGGCGCAGCTCGACACGTCCGACGAGTGGATCACCAGCCGCACCGGGATACGGCAGCGGTTCGTGGTCACGCCCGGCCTGTCCACCTCAGGACTCGCCGTCGAGGCAGGCAGGCGCGCCCTGGCATCGGCCGGGACCGCGTCGGTTGACCTGCTGGTGCTCGCGACGACCACACCCGACCACCCCTGCCCCGCCACGGCGCCCGAGGTCGCCGCCGCGCTGGGGCTCGGCGAGATACCGGCGTTCGACGTGGGGGCCGTGTGCACGGGGTTCCTCTACGCCCTGGCGAGCGCGGCGAGCATGATCAGCGCCGGTGTCGCCGGCAGCGCGCTGGTGATCGGCGCGGACACGTTCTCCACCATCCTCGACCCCGGGGACCGCACCACCAGGGCGATCTTCGGAGACGGCGCCGGGGCCGTCGTGCTGCGCGCGGGGACAGCACGGGAGCCCGGCGCCGTGCTCGGATTCGATCTGGGCAGCGACGGCTCGCAGGCCGATCTGATCACCGTGCCCGGTGGCGGGTCCGAACACCGCTCCAACGGCCTGCCCGACGCGGAGGGCCGCTTCTTCCGGATGCAGGGGCGCTCGGTGTTCCGCAACGCGGTGACGCGCATGAGCGAGTCCTGCCGGGCTCTGACCCAGCGCGTCGGCTGGCCCGTCGAGAGCGTCGACCGGGTGGTCGCACATCAGGCGAACTCCCGGATACTGGCCGCCGTCGGCAGCGAACTCGGCCTGCCGCAGGACAGGTTGGTGGTGAACCTGGACCGGGTCGGCAACACGGTCGCCGCCTCGATACCGCTGGCGCTGACCGATGCCGTGCACTCCGGCGAGATGGCCCCCGGCGACCGGGTGCTGCTGTGCGCGTTCGGCGGCGGGCTGACCTGGGGAGCGGCGGCGCTGGAGCTTCCCCGGTTGTCCGCCGAACCGCTGCCGGCCCCGAAGCCGTGACCACCACCTCGAACATTCCGCACGTGCGCGGCGCGCGAACCCGCACGTGACCGTTGCGAAAGCGAGTGAAGGAAAGAACATGAGTGCTGCACAGGAGACGCTGGCCGGCCTGCTCGTCACGAAGCTCGGCGTGCCCGCCGAGAAGGTCGTGCCGACGGCCGCGTACAAGGATCTCGCGCTGGACTCGCTCGCGCTGATAGAGCTGACCATGCTCCTCAACAAGGAGCTGGACATCTCGCTCGGCGACGACCTCCTCCAGGGCGGGACGACCATCGGCGAGACCGTCGAACTGATCGACTCCCAGGGCGTGCGCGCGTGAACCCGTCACCCCGGGAGCACTCGGGCGTCGCGATCACGGGCCTCGGCCTCGTCACCGCCGCGGGCGCCGACGCGGCCGCTGCCTGGGCAACGGTCATGACCGGACGCTCGACCGCCACGCGCGACCCCGAACTCGCCGGGCTGGCCGTCGACTTCTCGTGCCGCGTGCCCGGCTTCGACGCGGCCGCGCTGCTGGGACCCGCCGCTGCCTGGCGGCTCGACCGCTTCACCCAGCTCGCGATCGTGGCCGCGCGCCAGGCGGTGACGGACGCCGGACTCGACCCGGAGACCTGGGACGGCACCCGGGTCGGTGTGATCGTGGGCAACTCGCTCGGCGGCACGGCTACTTGGGAACAGCAGCACCGCAGGCTGCTCGAGGACGGACCGAAGAGCGTCTCACCCCTGACGATCCCCATGGGCATGCCGAACATGGTCGCCGGATACGTGGCGATCGACGTCGGTGCCCGCGGCCCCAGCATGGTCACCGCGACCGCATGCGCGTCGGGTACGACGGCGATCGGCCTGGCCAGGGACCTGCTGCGCGGCGGCGCCTGCGACATCGTGCTGGCCGGCGGCACCGAATCGGCGCTGACCCCGGCGGCCATCACCGGGCTGCAGCGCATGGGCGGCCTCTCCGGGCGCACCGACGACCCGGCGGCCGCGTCGCGGCCGTTCGACGCGGCGCGCGACGGCTTCGTCGCCGCCGAGGGCGCGGGGATGCTCGTGCTCGAACGGCCGGAGGACGCCCGCGCGCGCGGAGCACGCCCGTACGCCCACGTGGTGGGTTTCGGCTCCTCGTCGGACGCCTACCACGCGACGGCGCCCGACCCGAGCGGCGCCGGGATGGAGCGCGCCCTGCGGGCCGCGCTGGCCGACGCGGGGATCGCGCCCGACGCCGTGGACCACGTCAACGCCCATGGCACATCGACCCCGTTGAACGACGTCACCGAGAGCCGGGTGCTGCGCCGCGTGCTCGGCGAACGCCCGCTCGTCACGTCGACGAAGGGGGTCACCGGCCACCCGCTCGCCGCGGCGGGCGCGGTCGAGGCCGGCTTCGCCGCGCTGGCACTGCGCCACTCGGTGGTACCCCCGACGGCCAACCTCACGCGGCTCGACCCCGAGATCGACATCGACGTGGTGTCGGGGGAGGCCAGGCGGGCCGAGATGGAGATCGCGGTCAGCACGTCGCTCGGCTTCGGCGGGCACAACGCGGCGCTCGTCCTCGCGGCGGCGTGACAACCACCGGCGGACACACGAAACCGGCCGGTACACGAAGCCGGCAGTCACACGAAACCGGCAGACACACGAAGAGGAGGCACAGAAGGTGCGCCTGAGAGAACTGGGCAACACAACACTCAAGACGGGCAGCGTCGGCCTCGGGTGCATGGGCATGAGCTGGCTCTACCAGGAGTCCGCACGCGACGACGCCCGTTCCGTCCGTGTCATCAACGAGGCGCTCGACCTCGGGGTGAACATGCTCGACACGGCGGACCTCTACGGCGGTGGCCACAACGAGTCGCTGGTGGGCAAGGCCATCGCGGGCAGGCGCGACGACGCGCTCGTCGCCACGAAGTTCGGCATCGTGCTTGAGGACCTCCAGGCGCGTTCGGCCCACCGCGACAACTCGCCCGGCTACCTGCGCTCGGCCGTCGAGGCCAGCCTGCGGCGGCTCGGCGTCGATGTCATCGACCTCTACTACGTCCACCGGATCGACCCAGCGGTGCCGCTCGCCGACACGTGGGGCGCGATGGCCGACCTCGTCGACCAGGGGAAGGTGCGCTACCTGGGCCTTTCGGAACCCACTGTCGGACAGGCGGCCGAGGCGCACAGCATCCACCCGGTGACCGCCGTCCAGTCCGAGCTCTCGCTCTGGACGCGCGACGCGCTCGAGGGCGGGCCCCACTCCATGGTGCGGTGGTGCGAGGACGTGGGGGCGAGCTTCGTCCCGTTCGCGCCCCTCGGCCGCGGATTCCTCACCGGCACCCTGCACTCCAGCCAGTTCGAGGAGACGGACTTCCGGGCCGCGAGCCCCCGTTTCCACCGTTCCGCGATGGAGGCCAACCAGCGGATCGTGGACGTGATCCGCGAGGTCGCCGACCGGCGGTCGGCCACCCCTGCCCAGGTCGCCATCGCCTGGACCCTGGCGCAGGGCGAGCGCGTCGTGCCCATCCCCGGCACGAAGGACCCCCGCTACCTGCGCGAGAACGTGGCCTCGGCCGATCTGGTGCTCACCGGCCAGGACCTGGCCGAACTCGACGCGCTGCCCGCCGCGCAGGGAAGCAGGTACTGACCGGATGGGCGCCGCACGCTTCGCGTTCTTCGACGTCGACGAGACACTCATCGACGTCAAGAGCATGTTCTCCTTCCTCGACTTCCACCTGGCCGACCCGGTCCGCTACCAGGAGGTCGTCGGCCGGCTCGCGGCCATGGCCGCTGACGGTGTGCCACGCGAGCGCACCAACCGGCTCTACTACCGCGCTTACGCGGGCATGTCGCAGGAATCAGTGGCCCGCAGTGGCCGCGAGTGGTTCGGCACCCACGCGGCCCGCCCCGGCTTCTTCCACGGCGAGGTCGTGGCGGAGCTGACCGGGCTGCGTGCGCGGGGCGCCGCGATCGTCCTGGTCTCCGGCTCGTTCCGGGCCTGCCTCGACCCCATCGCCGCGCACCTGGGCGCGAGCCACGTGCTGTGCACCGAGCCGGAGACCGCCGCGGGACGCTACACGGGACGCGTGCCCGGCGCCCCGATGATCGGGGAGCGCAAGGCGGCCGCCGCCCGCGCCCTGATGCGGCAGGCCGGTGCCCGGCCGCAGGACTGCTTCGCGTACGGGGACCACCCGTCGGACCTGCCGCTGCTGCGGAGCGTGGGCAGCGCGGGCGTGGTCGGTGACGCCCCCGAACTCGTCGAGAACGCCACTCGCTTCGGCTGGACCCGGCTGCGACAGGCCGTACCCGCCGAACCGATCCATGAGGGAGCTTGAGTCGTGAAACTCGGTAGGGGCCTTGGCATCAGGGCCGTAAGGAGCTGGCTGCCCGAGACCGTGGAGAGTGCCGCGGACGCCGTCGCGCGCGGCAGGACCAGCCCCGACGACGTGGCCGAGGTCGGTGTCACCCAGGTGCCGGTCGCGGACGACGTGTCGGCGCCGGACATGGCGGTGGAAGCAGCCCGGGCGGCGCTGGCGGCAGCGCAGTGGCACGGCCAGGATCTCGGGTTCACCGCGCACGCCTGGATCCATCACCAGGGCCACGACTTCTGGTCGCCCGCACACTACGTCGCCGACCGGGTGGGCGCGGTCCGGGGCGTCCCGCTCGGCATCCAGGTGATGTGCAACGGCGGCGGGACCGCTCTGGAGGCGGCGGCTGCCCGGTTGATGGCCGACGCGTCGGCCCGCACCGCGCTGGTCACCACGGCTGACCGCTTCCCCGACGAGGGCTTCGACCGCTGGGCGGGCGACTACGGCGTCTTCTACGGTGACGGGGCCACCGCCATGCTCCTGCACGAACGCGACGATGACGCAGACGAGTTCACGCTGCTCGGCATGGCGAGCGCCGCCGTGTCGTCCGCCGAGGGACTGCACCGCGGCCGTGACCCGTTCACGCCCGCGGCGCGCTGGATCAGTGGCCGGGTCGATGTCAGGCGCACGAAGAAGGCGTTCATCACCGACGCCGGCCTCGACGGCTTCTACCAGGGCGTGCACACCGCCCTGCGCTCCGTCGTGACCACCAGCCTCGCCGAGGCGGGGATCGCCCAGGACGACCCGCGCGTCAAGCTGCTCGCACTGCCCCGGGTGGGGCTCAAGGTGCGCCGCGAGACCTACCACCCGGCGCTCGAAGGCCTCACCAAGGCGGAGATCGTCGAACTCGGCACGCTCACCGGCCACCTGGGCGCCGGTGACACGCCGGCCAACCTCGCCGCGATCCGGGAGCGGGAACTGCTCGCTCCCGGCGAGATCGCCCTGGCGGTCTCGGCGGGCGGCGGCTTCGGCTTCACGTGCGTCGTCGTCGCACGGCCCGCCTGAGAAGCCGCCAGGCGCGGCGGCACGTACCCGCCCCGCCCGGCCCACCGCACACCAAGCCCCGTACCACCGCATCCCCCACATCGGAAGGAACACACCCCATGAGCACGGCCCCACCGGCCACCGGGCGCGGCAACCCGAACATCACCCTGATCGCGGTCTGCCTCGCCGTCCTGGTCCTGCCGGCCTCGCTGACCGGAGCCTCGGTCGCGCTTCCCGACATCAACGCGGACCTGCACGTCTCACTGGCCCCGTTGCAGTGGGTGGTCAACGCCTACAACCTCGCCTTCGCCTGCTTCATGCTGGTCTGCGGCTCCCTCTCGGACAAGCTGGGACGCCGTCGTGTGTTCGGCGTGGGCACCGCGCTCTTCGCCGCCGCGACCCTGGTCAGCGCGGTCACGTCGAACATCGCCGTGCTCGACGCGAGCCGCGCCGTGGCGGGCCTCGGCGCCGCCGCCGTCATGACCTCGGGCGCCGCGATCCTCGCGACCTCGTTCGAAGGCGCCGCGCAGGGACGGGCGTTCGCGATCCTCGGGTCGTCGGCCGGCGCCGGCCTCGCGCTGGGACCGCTGACCGGCGGGCTGCTGGTCAACGCGTTCGGCTGGCGTGCGGTGTTCCTCTCGCACCTGATCGTCTCGGTGCTCGTGCTGATCGCCGTCCCGCTGCTGCCCGAGTCCAGGAACCCCGCTGCGACCAGAGTCGACTGGGCGGGTGCGACCACCTTCACCCTCAGCCTCTTCTGCCTCATGCTCGCCGTGATGCGGGGCCCGCAGCAGGGCTGGACCAGCGCGGAGATTCTTCTGCTTCTCGTCGGTTCCGCCGTGCTCATGGCCCTCTTCGCCATCGTCGAACTCCGCCAGGAACAGCCGATGTTCCAGCTCTCCCTGTTGCGTCAGGGCCGGTTCATGGCGGTCTCGCTGATCCCCGTCGCGCTGTCGTTCGGCTTCGTGTGCCTGCTGGTGCTGCTCCCGACGTACTTCACCGGCGTGGTCGGCATGGGCACGAACTCCTCGGGCGCCACCATGATGCTGCTCACCCTGCCGGTGCTCGTCGTGCCGCTGATCGTGAGCAAGCTCGTCAAGCACGGGGTCTCCACCCGGCTGGTGCTGGGCCTGAGCCTCGTCGTCGCCGCCGTCGGCGCGGCCTGGCTCACCGTCGTGGACCGTGACGTCTCGGTGGGCGCGCTGGCCGGCCCGCTGCTCCTGCTGGGCATCGCGATGGGCATGACGGCCGGACTTGTGGACGGTGTGGCGATCACGTCCGTCGAGCCCGCGCAGGCGGGTGCGGCCGCGGGCATGTTCAACACCATGCGGCTCGCGGGTGAGGCGTTCGCCATCGCGGTGATGAGCGCGGTGCTGCTCAACTCGGCCAGTGGCAGGATCGCCGAAGGCCTGGCGTCGCTCCCCGGCGGGGCGGGCCGTGACGCACACCACCTGGCCGACCAGGCCATCAGCGGTGACGTGGCCGGAGCGGCCGCGGGCACCACGGGGGCCGCGCACTCAGGACTGCTGTCGCTGCTCACCGGAAGCTACACCGGCGCCCTGCACACCGTGCTGTGGACGGTGACCGCCATCTGCGCCGCGAGCGCCGTGCTGGTCTCCGTGATGCTGCGGGACCGCAAGGGCGCCCCCACCGCGGAACCGGCTGCGGACCAGGCGGACCAGGCCGGGCAGGCAGGCCAGGCCGGGCAGGCGGAGCTCGGCCACGAGGAGGCCGCCGTATGACCGGCGCGGCGGGCTCGCTGCCCGTGCTCGTCGTCGGCGCGGGCCCCGCGGGCCTCACCACGGCGACGGAGCTGCTCAGGCGCGGAGTGCCCGTCCGCTGCGTGGACAGGGCGCAGGGCCCGAGCACCCTGTCGAAGGCGCTGGGGCTCTGGCCGCGGACGCTGGAGCTGATCCGGCGCGTCGGCGGCGACGAACTCCTTTCCGTACGAGCCCTTCCCCAGTCCCAGATGCGGTACTACTCCGACGGCAAGGTCATCGCGAACCTGCGCTACCGGCCCGCGACGCGGCCGCTGATCTGCCCGCAGCCGGACGTCGAGGAAGTGCTGCGCACCAACCTCGCCTCGGTGGGCGGCGCGCCCGAGTGGCGCACGGAGCTCCTCGGATTCGACCAGCTCGCCGACCGGGTGCGTGCCACGCTCAGGGGCCCCGACGGCACGGAGTCCACGGAGGACTTCTCCCACCTGATCGGGGCCGACGGCGCGAGCAGCACGGTGCGCGACCGGCTCGGGGTCGACTTCACGGGCTCCACGTACGAACTGCGCTTCGTCGTCGCCGACGTGCTGGTCGACACGCGGCTCGACCACCGGATGACGCACTACTTCTGCTCGCCCCGCGGCATCCTGGTCGCCTGCGGCCTGCCGGACGGCCGGTGGCGGGTCTTCACCTCCGCGCCGCCCGGGCTCACGCAGGACGAGGCCGACCTGGCGGCCGTGCAGCGCCTGGTGGACGAGCGGGGCCCCGGCGGGATCGCCCTGCGCGAGCCGGACTGGATCAGTGTCTTCTCCGTGCACGCCAGGCACGCGGACACCACACGCGTCGGCCGGGTCTTCCTGATGGGGGACGCGGCGCACATCCACAGCCCGGCCGGCGGGCAGGGACTCAACACCTCGGTCACGGACGCGCACAACCTGGCCTGGAAGCTCGCCCTCGTCTGGCACGGCCGCAGCGGCGACCGGCTCCTCGACAGCTACGTGAGCGAGCGCGGCGACGTCGCGAAGTCGGTGGTGCGCCAGGCCGACGTGCAGACCCGGATCTGGCTGCTGCGCAAGGGCCACCAGGTGGCGCTGCGGGACAACGCGCTGCGGGTGGCCTCGGGCCTGCGCCTGTTCGACCTCGCCTACGTCCCCTGGCTCGCGGGACTGCGCACGAGGTACGCGGCCGAGCCGGGCGCCGGGCGCGGGCGCGCCGGTTTCGTCCCCGGCGCGCTGGTGCCCCTGCCGCTGCGGTCCGCGCTGGACGACCTGCGCCACACCCTGCTCGTCTCCGACCCTGACGCGGGTGCCCTGCGCTCGCTGGTCGGCTGGTGCGAGGCGGAGCTGGCCGAGGTCGTCGACGTCCGGGTGGTGTCGGGCCTCGGCAGGCGCGTCGCCGTGCTCGCCAGGCCGGACGGGCACGTGGACTGGACCGTCAAGGACGACGCGGCGGCGATGCGTGCCAGACTCACCGACCTCTTCAGGCCCCTGCTGCGCACCCGGCAGCAGGCGTCCGGGGAACGACCGCGCCGGCACGGCGACGACGGCGCACGGCAGGCGCCGTCACCCCACACCGAACACACCGATGAAGCCCGACAGGAAGTGCAGGCATGACAGACAGTCTCGTTCCGGAAAGCCATGCGGACCTGCTGGAGAGGCCGCTGTTCGGCCATCTGGCCACGATCCGCGAGGCGGGCGGGGTGCAGGTGAACCCCATGTGGTTCTCCTGGGACGGGGAGTTCGTGCGCTTCACGAACACCACGACCCGCTACAAGTACCGCAACGTGACGGCCGATCCGCGTGTCGCGGTGTCCGTCAACGACCCCGAGCAGCCGTACCGCTACCTGGAGATCCGGGGCGAGGTGGTACGCATCGACGAGGACCCGACCGGCGCCTTCTTCATGACGCTCGCGCAGCGGTACGGGATGCGGCTGGACGGGCCGCCGCCGGACGCGCCCGACCGGGTCGTCTACGTGGTGAAGCCGACGGCGGTCAGCTTCCAGTAACGCCTTCGGGCAGGACGTCCTGGGCCCGGCAGGTCCGGGCCCCGAGCCCGGCGAGGCCGTGCAGCGCCGCGTCGTGCTCGGCCTCGCTCACGCTCGCGGTGGCATCGGTGACGACGGTCACCTCGTAGCCGGACGCCACCGCGGCCGCGGCGGTCGCGGCGACCCCGTGGGCGGTCGACAGGCCGGCCAGGACGATCCCGGTGACCTGCCGTGCGCGCAACCGCTCGTCGAGGTCCGTGCCCTCGAAGGCGTCGAGGCCGTTCTTGGTGACGAGCAGGTCGCCGTCGCGCGGCGCGATGCCCGGCACCAGCAGGTTGGCCGGGGCCTGGGCGCCCCCGTCGGCGCCGTCGGCCCTGAGGTAGCGCACGAGGACCACGGGGGAGCCCGCCCGTTCGAAGCGGTCACGCAACCGCGCGCAGGAGTCCACCACTTCGCGACCGCCGGCCGGCTGCCACGGCATGTCGACGATCCACTGCTGCAGATCAATGAGAACGAGTGCCGTGTGTGCGCTGGTCATGGGTCCCTCGTGGCGAATGATCGGCGGACCGAAGCACCTTACCAGGACAGGGAATTACGGGGCTGTGGAGAGATACGTCGAGGCGGCGGACGGCGCACGCCTGTGGGTGGAGGCGTTCGGCAGGGCCTGCGATCCGGCCGTTCTCCTGGTGATGGGCGGCGGGGCGCAGGGGATCGTCTGGCCGGACGAGTTGTGCGTGCTGCTCGCCACGGCCGGCCACTACGTGGTGCGTTACGACCACCGTGACACCGGGCTGTCCGCGCGCTCCGCCGTCGGCTACGGCATGCCCGAACTCGCCGCCGATGCCGCCGCGGTCATCACGGGGCTCGGCCTGGCCGGGGCGCACGTGGTGGGCCAGTCGATGGGCGGGATGGTGGCGCAGCTGCTCGCCCTCGACCATCCGGGCCTTGTCCGTTCGCTGACCCTGCTGTCCAGCTCGCCGGATGCCAACGGCGACGCGTGCAGGCCCCCGGTCAGCGGGCTGCCGGGGCCGCGCGCCCCGATGCTCGACCATGTGGCACGGCTGCGTGCCGTTCCACCGTCGACCGCCGAGGAGGAGTGCGCGGCGGCGGTGGACGGCTGGCGGGTACTGCTCGGGCCGTCCGTACCGTTCGACCGGGCCTACTGGGAGGGCCTGGTCGCGCGGGCCAGGGAGCGTGACACCCGTCCTGACACGGCAGGGCGCCACACGGCGGCGCTCGACCGCATGCCGCCGCTCACCGAACGGATACGGTCCCTCGACGTCCTGGCGCTCGTCGTGCACGGAGAGGAGGACCCGGTGTTCCCCCTGGAGCACGGCACGGCGCTGCACCGCGCTCTGCCGCATTCGCGCCTGCGCCGGATCGCCGGAATGGGCCACCTCTTCCCGCCGCACTGGTCGCCGATCCTGGGGGAGCTCATCACCGACCATGTGCTGCGCGTGCGGCCGGGGAACGCGGGCGGATCGCAGTGAGTCCTACGAATGGAGCCGAGATGCGTCATGCACGCCGAATCCCCGCACATTCACGCGACAGGACGGGCAGGCCGGACAGGACGAACAGGACGGGCAGAACCTGTTCGGGACGCGCCGCGGCGCAAGGAAACGGGACATCCAATGTGGCGCACACCACACCCGAGGCAGCACCGGTTACGGACGCCGATGCGGAAGACGGGATTCAGGAAGTGTTCCTGCGCACAATTCGAAACGCGAGCAGAGCATTCCGTTTCGACGAGGTGTCCCTCGCCGCACCCTCCACCACGATACTCACGTGGTTCACCGGAACCGCCTGACGGCGGTTTCCGGATCCCCGCGGCCGCATTCCGCGAAGGCGCCGCGTGCGACACGGCTCACAGCTGGGCCCCGCGGGCTTTCGCGTGTGCTCGTCTATGCTGAACGCCCGGGAGTTGGGAACGGTCGGGATCAATTCCCTGGTACGGTCCTCGCGGGCCGCGGCGTGAACGACTGGGGGAGTCGGCAACTGTGACGTGGGCGAGAACGGGACCCGCAAAGGGCCCGGATACCAATGACTTCCGAATTCTGGGACCGCTCTTCATTTCCGTCGCCGGAAAAGAAATCGTCATCGACTCAGGCAAGTTGCGCGTTCTCGTGGTCGCGCTGCTGCTGCGGGCCGGAAGAGTGGTCGAGAACGAACGTCTTGCCGAATGGCTCTGGGGCGGCAAGCAGCCGGCGAATCCGCGCGCCACTCTCCACACCTATGTGAGGCGCCTGCGGGTACTTCTCGGCGACCACGACATCGTGGTGACGTCCCCGCACGGCTACCGCATCGACGTGGGCGAGGACGAACTCGACCTCGGCCGGTTCCGCCGGCTGGCACGCGCCGCGCACGACACCGCCGGTCTGGAGGAGAGAGCACGGCTGCTCGCCGAGTGCATGGACGCCTGGCGGGGTTCCCCTCTCGCGGACGTGCCCTCCGACGCGCTGCGCCAGGACGAACTCGCGCCCCTGGAGGACGAGCGGCTCACCGTGCTGGAGAGCTACTTCGAGACCGAACTAGGCCTGGGCCGGCACGCGCAGCTCGTGAAGGAACTGCGAACCGCCGCCATGGACAACCCGCTGCGGGAGAACTTCTGGGGCCTGCTGATGCTCGCCCTGTACCGGTCGGGGCGGCAGGCCGAGGCGCTGGCCGTCTACGGCCAGGCACGCCGCGAGCTGGTGGAGCAGCTCGGCATCGAACCCGGCGAGCGGCTGCGCGCCCTGCACTCCGGCATCCTCGAATCCGACCCGGGCCTCGCCAACCCCGACGGCTTCAGCGCCCAGGCCGGCCACAGCTTCACAGCGCCCGCCCAACTGCCGCCCCTCTCCCTCGGGTTCGTCGGCAGGAGCGACGTCGTGGCGCGCGTCGAAGCCCTGCTGCCGCCTGACCCCGCACGTACCGGCGTCCCGGTCGTCGTGCTCTCGGGACCGCCGGGCGTGGGCAAGACCGCCCTCGCGGTCTGCCTGGGCCGGCGGGTACGGGAGCGGTTCCCGCACGGGCAGCTGTACGTCAACATGCGCGGCCACGAACACGGCGGCGAGCAAACGCCGCTGACCCCGCAGCAGGTGCTGCCGCAGTTCCTGCGCAGCCTCGGGGTGCCCGCGGGACAGATCCCCGTCGAACTGACGGAACTGGTCAACCTCTACCGGTCGAAACTCGCCGGCAGGAACGTGCTCGTGGTGCTGGACAACGCCGCCGCCATCGAGCAGGTGCTGCCGCTGATCCCCGGCGACGCGGGCTGTTCCGTGCTGATCACCAGCCGCCGCAAGCTGCGCGGACTCGCCGTGAGCCACGGCGGGCAGGTGATCCAGCTCAGCACCCTCAGCCCCGCCGAGTCCCGCGAACTCGTCACCGAGATGCTGAGGCAGGCCGCGGTACCGGTCGAGCCCGACGTGGTGCGCGAGGTGACGGCCCTGTGCGCCTACCTGCCGCTCGCCCTGCGCATCGCCGCCGCCAACCTGATCAGCGCACCGGGCGGTCACACCGGCGCGTACCTGGAAAGGCTGCGGCAGGGGGACCGGCTCGCGGCGCTCTCCGTCGAGGGCGACACCGCGTCCGCCGTGTCCACGGCCATCGCCCTGTCGTACGACACGATGGCAATCGACGACCGCGCCGTCTTCCGGCTCTGCGGGCTGTTCCCCGGCTCCGACTTCTCACCCGAGGCGATCGCCGCGCTGACGGACATCAGCACCGCCCAGGCCAGGGCCGGCCTGGGCAGGCTCGAAGCGGCGAACCTCCTCCAGCAGCACGCGCCCGGCCGCTACCAGCTCCACGACCTGTTGCGTGACTACGCGCGCGAGCGTGCGCACGCCGAGCACACCGCGCCCGAACGCGCCGAGGCGCTGGAGCGCCTCGGCCAGTGGTACCTGGCGAAGACATGCGCAGCGGCCGACGTCCTCCACACCGAGTTCATCCGGCTCGCCCCGCCCGCCGGGGCACTGGCCCCCTCGGACGTGGACGGCTTCGCCGACGAGAGCCAGGCCATGGCATGGCTGCTCTCCGAACGGCGCAACCTGATGACCTGCGTACGGTTCTTTGCCACGGAGGCCACAGAGGGCCTGGAGGCTTCGGGGGGCATGGAGGCCGCGGAGGGGCCGCACTACCTCTCCTGGTACCTGGCCGACGCGCTGCGCGGGTTCTTCTGGACCGGCAAGTACCGCGGCGAGTGGGACGAGGCCACCCGGCACGGCCTGGCCGCCGCCGAGGCGCGGGGCGACCGGCACGGCATCGCCTCCATGCACCGCAGCCTGGCCAACCTGCACAACACGGTCGGCGACTACCGGCTGGCCATCGCCCACCAGGAGAAGAGCCTCGCCGTGCACGCCGAACTCGGCATGCGGGAGGACATGGCGGCCACCCTGAACAACATGAGCCTGGCCCACCTGAGTCTCGGCCAGGTGCACGCGGCGGACGACGCCGCGCGGCGCGCGCTGGAGATCGCGCGCCAGATCGGCTCGCCGCGCCTGGAGGCGTCCACACTGGGGCTGCTCGGCTCCATCTGCTGGACGCTCGGCGAGATGCGGGAGGCGACGGCGTTCATCACCGCGTCACTGGCCTCGGCCGACGAGCAGGGCCTGCACCACATCAGGTCGTACGGGCTGCGCAACCTGGGCCTCGTCCGTCAGGCGTCGGGCGAACTCGCCGGGTCGCGCGACTGCTTCACCAAAGCGCTCAAGGTGTCGGAGGCCATCGACTCCTCGTACGACCGGAGCATCTCGCTGTACGGCCTGGCGCTCGTCGACGAGGACCTGGGCCGCTGTGCGAGCGCGTTCGAGTCGGCCCAGCAGGCACTCGCCGCCTTCAAGGAGTGCGGCGACCGTACCTACGAGATCGAGACCCTGTGCGTTCTTTCGGCCATCAGCACGGGCCTCGGACAACCGCGGGAGGCCGCACGCTACGCCGGCATGGCGCTGGAGGGCGCGCGGGGGATCGGTTACACCGGCGGCGAGGCGTACGCGCTGGCGCTCACCGCCGTCGCCGACTGCTTCCTCGGGAACGAGGGCGCCGTCGACCGTGCCGAGGCGGCGATGGCCCTGGTCGACGCCGGCTCCAGCCGGGTGGCCCGCGGCAAGGTGCTACTCGCGCTCGGCCCGCTGTACCTGAGACTCGGCGACCCGGACCGTGCGAGGGAGTGCGCCGAGCGGGCTCTCGCCGTGTCGGAGCCCAGCGGCCAGCGGCTGAACGCGGCCAGGGCCAGGCAGGTGCTCGGGGACGTCGCGGAACTCACCGGGGACCACGCCGGGGCCCGGGCCCACCATGCCGCGGCTCACGCGGCGTTCGCCGAGGCCGGGGTCCCGCTGCCCGGCTCGTCCCCCTCGGGAGGAGCGTCGTGAACACCGCCGCCGCTGCCCTGCCCCGGCCGCTCCCACAGGGGCGTACGAGAGCCGCCCGCCTGAGGACCGTGGCCGTGGCGTCCATCGGCAACGCCATGGAGTGGTACGACTGGAGCTCCTACGTGGCGTTCGCCGCGCTGCTCGGCCCGCGCTTCTTCCCGGGCAAGAGCGCCGCCGTCTCGGTGCTCGGGGCGCTCGCGGTCTTCGCCGTCGGCTTCTTCTTCCGTCCGCTGGGCGGCGCGCTGATCGGCGCGTACAGCGACCGACGCGGCCGCGCCGCCGCCCTGCGGCTCTCGCTGCTGCTGATGGCGGGCGGCAGCCTGCTGATCGCCGTCGCGCCGACCTACGGGAGCGCCGGCGTCGCGGCGCCCGCGCTGCTCGTGCTGGCCAGGGCCGTGCAGGGCCTGTCGGCAGGCGGCGAGGTCACGGCGATGAGCACGTACGTGAACGAGATCGCGCCGCGTGGGCGCCGTGGGCTCTATTCGAGCGCCATCTACATCAGCACGACGCTCGGCACGCTCGCCGCCACCCTCCTCGCGCTGGCGCTGCGCTCCGCGCTGCCCTCAGGAGCGCTCGCCGACTGGGGCTGGCGCGCCCCCTTCGCGCTCGGCGCGCTGCTCGCCGTCTACGGCTGGTGCCTGCGGCGCCGGATGCGGGAGACGGACGCCTTCTCCGCCGCGGGCCCGCCGCAGCGCAACCCCGCCCTGCGCGTGCTGCGGCGGCATCCAGCGGCCACTGCCCGCGTCGTCGGCTTCACCCTGGGCACCACCGTCGTCTACTACACCTTCGCGTCCTACCTGCCGCTGTACGCACAGCACACCCACAACATCCCGGTTAACGCGGCCCTCTGGGCCTCCCTGGGCGCGCAACTGCTCTTCATGGCGGCGCTGCCCTTCTTCGGCGCGCTCTCCGACCGCTACGGCCGCAGGCCGCTGCTGATCACCTTCGGCGCCGGCTTCACGCTCCTGTCCCCGCTCTTCTTCACCCTGCTCACCGACTCCGCGGTCCGCCTCTTCGCGGTGATGGCCGCCGCCCTGCTGCTGTTCGCGTGCTGCGCCGCGTCCGCGCCGTCCGCCATGCTGGAGATGTTCCCGACCGGTGTGCGCTCCAGCGGCATCGGCCTGCCGTACTCGCTGACCGTCGCCGTCTTCGGCGGCACCGCGCCCTACCTGATCGAGTACCTCACCGCGCACGGGCACGCCGGCTGGTACCCGTGGTACGTGGTGGCGCTCTGCCTGGTCAGCACGGCGACGTTCTTCCTGTACCGGGAGACGAAGGACGTGGAACTGCGCCGGGTCGGCGAGGAGCCCTGAGTGGCGCCGTGACGGCCCGTCAGTTTCGCGCTTTTCAGGTCACCAGGCCGTTGCGGTACGCGTAGATGACCGCCTGGACCCGGTCGCGCAGGCCGAGTTTGGCGAGGATGCGGGAGACGAACGTCTTGACGGTCTCCTGGCTGATCATGAGCGTCGCGGCGATCTCGCTGTTGGACAGGCCGTCCGCGATGTGGCGCAGCACCTCCAGCTCGCGCGGCGTCAGCGGGCTGTCGTGCGCGCCGCCCTCCGCGGGACGGATACGGGCGGCGTAGCGGCCCACGAGCCGGCGCGTGACCTCGGGGTCGAGCAGCGCGGCGCCCGAGGCGACGGTGCGTATGCCGTGCAGGAGCTGCGCCGGCGGTGCGTCCTTGAGCAGGAAGCCGCAGGCGCCGGCGCGCAGCGCCTCGTACACGTACTCGTCCAGGTTGAACGTGGTCACCACGAGGATCTTGACGGGATTGCGTGCCCCGGCGCCTGCCAGCAGGCGGGTGGCCCCGATGCCGTCGAGCACCGGCATGCGGATGTCCATCACCACGACGTCTGGGCGCAGCTTCTCCGCGAGGTCGACGGCGGTCCTGCCGTCCCCGCACTCGCCCGCCACCTCCAGGTCGGGCTGCGCGTCGATGATCGTCACGAGTCCGGTGCGCACCAGCATCTGGTCGTCGCAGACCAGGACCCGGGTGGGCGCGGTCACGAGCCGCTCCGCGCGGGTATGCGCGCTCGTACGACGAAGCCGCCGCCCGTACCGCGGCCCGCGCTGAACTCGCCGCCCAGGACGTCGACCCGCTCCCGCAGGCCGGCCAGGCCGCGCCCGCTGCCGCCGGTGGGCGACGCCGCTCGCGGGACGTCGTGCGAGGCGGAGGCAGTCTGCGAGGCGGGGGCGTCCTGGGGCGCGGGGGCGTCCTGGGGCGCGGGCGGCGCGTCCGTCCCGACCTCCACGCTGATCTCCCCGTCGCCGTGGCGCACCCGAACCGAAGTGCGGCTGCCGTGAGCGTACTTGAGGGCGTTCGTCAAAGCCTCCTGCACGACCCGGTAGGCGACGAGGTCGGCGCTGCCGGTGGATTCGGGTGCGGTGCCCTCCTCGGTGAACTCCACCGGCTGGCCCGCCCTGCGCGTCTGCTCCACGAGGGTGAGCAGCCGGCCGGCTGCCGGCTCCCTGGCCTCGCCGGTGTCGCCGGGGCCGGGTGCGGGCGCGGGTGCCAGCAGGTCGAGCATGTGCCGCAGGTCGGTGATGGCCCGGCGGCCGGTGTCGCTGACGGCGGTCAGGGCCTGGTCGAGGCGGTCCGGTGCGGCGGTCAGGTACCGTGCCGCCTCGGCCTGCACGACCATCGCCGTGACGTGGTGGGTCACCACGTCGTGCAGTTCGTGGGCGATGCGGGCGCGTTCGGCGGCACGCGTGTCCTCCGCGACGCGGCGGCGGCGTTCCGCCTCGGCGGCCCGGGTGGCGCGCAGCCACACTCCGATGCCGCACGCGAGGACAAGCGCCAGGTAGAACGTCACGTACTCGTCCGGCGACTGGCCGGAGCCCAGCCGGGACAGCGCGAGCGCGAGTACCGCGTACGCGGCGGTGAACAGGGCCGCCGCGGCCCGCCGGTGCCGGCCGAGCGCGTACCCCGCGACGATCAGCGCGAGGGGCAGCGCGGTGCCGGCGGGCGAGTGGTAGCCGCGCAGCTGGTCGGCCGCGAAGCCGATCGACACAAGACCGAGCGCGGCGAAGGGCCAGCGGCGGCACACGGCGAGCGGCAGGCACTGCAGGGCGACCACCACGACGGCGGGCGCGTCGAAGGGGTGCGTCGGCACGCCGCCGAGCCGTGTGCCGTACGCGCGTGACGCGGGCAGGAGCGACGCCGCGAACAGCGCCACCGCGAAGGGGAGATACCACCCGGTGGCGGCGAAGCGGCGCCACGGCGCGGCCGGCCGCGGGGGATCGATCACGGGGCAACTGTAGCGGCGGCGCCCGCCGCTTCGGCCTTGCGGCGGAGCGGCACCAGACGGCCCCGCCGGTGGGCCAGCCACAGGAACGCCGCCATCACCAGCGCGCCGAACAGCACCGCGTAGACGCTCGCCTCGGGGCCGAACGCGCCGCCGGTCACGAGCGACGAACCCGACGTCGCGGAGTCCAGCAGCCCGTGCGTTGCGCCGTTGCCCGACACGTCGGTGCTGAAGATGCCCGACTCGGCGAAGTTCCAGCCGAAGTGGAGCCCGATCGGCACCCACAGGTTGCGGGTGGCGGCGTACGCGGCGGCCAGTGTGCCGCCCGCCTCGATGGCGATGGCGACGGCCCCCCACGCGGTGGCGTCCTGGTTCAGCAGGTGCGAGCAGCCGAACACCACACCGGTGGCCGTCAGCGCGATCCACGTGCCGAAGCGGCCCTCGACGATCCGGAACAGGACCCCGCGGAACAGCAGTTCCTCGGTCACGGCGGCGGCCGCCATGAAGCCGACGAGACCCACCGCACCCGTCACCGAGCCGAGGCCGTGCACGCGGTAGTCGCCGAGCAGGGCGATGTTGCCGATGACCGCCCCGAACCACACGACGCCGATCAGCACCCCCCGGCCGATCGCGGACGTCGCGCCCTCGCGGGCCACCTCGTCCACCGCGCGGTGCTCGGTGCGCCGCACCACCCACGCGTAGACGAGCACCGCCAACACCGCCGTCGCCATACCGATCACCAGTGTGAGCCACGGGTTGTCCTGCACGGCCGCGGCACACTGGCTGCCTGCCTCGGCGATCGCCGCAACGGCCAGGAGCTGCCAGACCAATCTCATAGAACACTCCTCACGAACCCGCGGCCGGAGCGCCGCGGCTGCCAGGAACGCTACGGATCGAGGAGGCCTGAATCGTCACCGCACAGTGGGCACTTGCACGTAGCTCGCACGGGGGACAAGAGCCGTGGGAGGCAGTCAGCGCAGGGTCAGCGTCCACACCGCGCCCAGCGCGGCCACCCCCGTCGCGAACCACAGCGTGTAGTCGCCCACCGCGCCGTCGTGCACACTCTTCAGCGCGGCGACCGGTACGAGGAGGACCCTGCGCACGACCCGGCCCAGCCGCTGCCACCACAGGGAGGCCGCCGCGAGCAGCACCGATCCGATGAGCGAGCCGGCCGCGCACGCCCACGCCGATCCCCCCGGCGCGTAGTGCCCGTGGCTGTGCGGCAGGGGCGGCAGGGGCGGCAGATGGCCGCTGAGGACGTACTCGGCCGTCCGGTGCGGTGTGGTGATGCCGTGTGCCACCGACGTGAACCAGTCGGCGACGCCGGGCACGAGGGACAGCACGTACCCGGCGATCACCAGCACGGTCGGCGGGGCGAGCATGATGATCCGGTGCCCGACGCGCTTCCAGTCGTCGTTCGGCTGGAACTCGGGCTCGCCCTCACGCGACTCGGTGGGTTCCCGGGTGATGGCCGGGTCCTCCCGCGGCCCCCAGCCGAGGAAGATACGGGCCGCGGCGCGCAGGAACACCGCCCCGGTCGCCGCCGCGCCGCAGGCCGCCACCGCCGTCAGCCACGGCCTGCCCGCCGCGTCGACGGCGAGGGCGGTACCGAGGAACGGGCCGAACGGCGGGACGAGCGCGAACCCGAGTCCGCACGCGGCGAGCAGGACGCCGGGCAGCACCCCGCCACGCCGCCGCCCCCTGCCGTGCAGCAGGAGTTCGTCGCCGCCGTCGAGCCACTGGATGATGGCGGCGATCAGCAGGAACAGCGCGGCCTTGAGCAGCCCGTCGACGACGACGAGCATCGTCGCGCCGCCCAGTCCGCGCGGTGTGAGCAGCGCGATGCCGGCGAGCACCAGGCCGCCGTTGGCGACGGTGGCGAAGGCGACCTGCCGTTTCAGCTCCGCTTCGAGCAGCGCCATGACCGCGCCGACGAGGATCGACGCGACGGCCAGGACCAGTAGCGCGTCACGCACCGCGTCGCGGTGCGCGGCGAGCGCGTCGGAGAACCCGTCCCAGTAGACCCGGGCGAACGTGTGGTACGCGAGGTCGCTCATGACGCCCGCGAACAGCGCGCCCACCGGGGCGGGTACGACGGTGTACGCGTCGGCCAGCCAGAAGTGGAACGGCACGGCGCCCGCCTTGACCAGCAGCCCGGCCGTGATGAGTGTGAAGGCGACGATCACGGGCCCGCCCGGCGGATGCCCGTGCAGGCTCTCGCCGATCTGCGCGAGGTTGAGCGCGCCGGTACGGCCGTAGACGAGCGCGATGCCCATCAGCAGGGTGAGTGTGCCGATCGTGTTGAGCACGGCGAACGTCAACGCGCCCTGCACGACGCCCGACTGGTGGATCTGATAGCCGCACAGCGCGTACGCCGCCACGCTCATCAGTTCCAGCCACACGAAGATGTTGAACAGGTCGCCGGAGAGCGAGAAGCCCACCATTCCGGCCAGCAGGGTGAGCACCAGCGTGTGGTAGAGGTGCCCGACCTCCTCGAAGTAGCGCCAGGAGAACACCAGGCTCGCCACGGCGATCACCCCGGACAGCGCGGCGAGCGACGCGCCGGCCGGTTCGACGACGAAGTCGATGCCGAGCGCGACGCCGCGCACCGGGTGCCAGCCGCCGAACCAGTAGACGATCGGCGTGTCCCGCGTCGCGACCACCAGGGCGACGGACATCACCGTGACGGCGACGGCCGCCGCGAGCGCCGCCAGGTCGGGCCCGCGCCGCGGGATCCACCGCGAGACGGCCGCGAGCAGCGCGGCCGTGATCAGGGGGACGGCGACGGTCAGCGGTACCAGCGTGCTCGCGTCAGCCACGGACACGCGCCAGTTCGTCGGGGTCGAGCGTGCCGCCGCGCCTGCGGCTCTGCTGCGCGAGCGCGAGCATCAGCGCGAGCGCGACGACGCTGACCACCACGTCCGTCAGGGTGAGCGCCTGCACCACCGGGTCGGCCATGGGCTTGCCCGGCTGCGCCCCCTTCGTGATGGGCGCCTGCCCGCCGCTCACCGCGCCCAGGGCGATGAGCGCCACGTACGTGCCTGACTGCATCACCGTCAGGCAGACGGCCGCGTGGATGTAGTTGCGGCTGCTCACCACGCCGTACAGGCCGGCGAGGAAGAGCACGCCCGCCACCACGTAGGGATAGACGCTCATCGTTCCTCCTGGCGCGGCGACGGGTTCGGGACGGTCTGGATGTACTCCTCCAGGAACTCGTGGAAGATCAGGACGCCCGCGGCGGCCACCTCAAGGCCCGTGGCCCAGTTGAGCAGGGCGATCGTGCCCCCGGACAGCAGCGATCCGACGGTGCCCGACGGGAGGAACCCGGCGAGGAACGCCTGCCCGGCCGCGAGCGCGGCGAGCCCGGTCGCGATGTAGGCCGCGGCGCCGCTGCCCTCGGCCGCGTCGACGAGAGGGGTGGGGGTGAGGCCGCGGTGCAGGCGGTAGCTGCCGGCGATCCAGAGGAACAGCGCGGCGCCCGAGCAGATCAGGCCGCCCTGGAAGCCGCCGCCCGGGGTGAGGTAGCCGTAGGAGACCGTCCAGATCCCCAGCAGCAGCACGACCGGGACGAGGAAGGCACCCGCGTGCCGTACGGCGGCGCTCGCCGCCTTGTCGCGCGGCCGCTCGCCGGTGTCCTCGCGTCCCCTCCGCAGCAGCAGCGCGGTGCCCATCACGCTGGTGAACAGGATCAGCTCCTCGCCGAGTGTGTCCCAGCCGCGGTAGTCGAAGACGATGGCCGACGGGATGTTGGTGACGTGCCGCTGCCCGACCTCGTGCTTCAGCAGGTACGCCGCGTAGGCGTGCGGCGGCGAGCCGAAGGACGGCAGGCCCACCAGACCCCACATCAGCACGCCCGCGAGCACGGCCGCCACCGGGACGAACAGCAGCAGGCGCAGGCGGCGGCGGCTCACTCGCGCTCCCGCTCGTCGGCGCCGCGCCCGCGGGTGCGGTAGATGGTCGCGAGGAGCAGCATCGGATAGGCCACGTTCGACACCACCGCCATGGAGATGGCGACGTCGGGCGCCTCGAACACGGTGAACAGCACCACGAGCGACAGGCCGAACATGCCGTTGACCATCACCTGCCGCAGCGTGTCGCGGCAGGCGACGACGGCGACGCCGAGCAGCGCGACGAACGTCAGCACGACGATCTGCACCACGTCGATCATCCGCCGCCCTCCTCGGGTGCGGCCGGAGCCGGTTTCGGTTCCGGCGGGCGTGAACCGCCGTCAGGCTTGTGGCCCGTCGGGCCGAGGTCGCCGTGGAGCAGGTTGCGCGCCGCTCGCCCGGTCGCGTGCGTGAGCACGGGCCCGAGCAGGACGAGGAAGGCCAGGGCGACCAGCGACTGCACCGTTCCCGAGGGCGACGAGAAGCCGGTCAGTGCGACGGACACACCGATCAGCACAGGACCCACGGTGGTCCCCGCGCCCGCGAAGTGCAGGCGGTCGAAGACGTCCCGCATCCACACCACGCCCAGGCAGCACACCAGTTGGGCCAGCACACCGGCGGCGAGCGTCACGTCCGCCGCGACACGCACCGCACTCACGGCGCACGGTCCACGAACCGGGCGCACAGCAGACCGCTGACCCAGCTCAGGACGGCTGTGATCAGCGCGACGCCCGTCGCCGACGAGCTCTGCGTGCCGACCGCCACGCAGATGAGGACGAGCGTCGTCATCACCCCCGCGAGTTCCAGGGCGACGAGCCCGTCGATGGCACGCGCCCGCACGCCGACCCACACCAGTGGCGCGAGGCCCGCGAGCAGAGCGACCGCCGCGATCAGGTACTCGTTCTTCATGCCGGCTCCTCCGATGCCCGCAGCGGACGCAGGTCGTGCAGCAGCACCCGGCCGGCGTCCCGGTCGATGTCGACCACGTAGGCGTTGGGTGAGTAACCGGAGACCAGAGTGACCCATGCGACGGCCGCGGGGCCGGTAGCCGCACCGGCAGCCCGCATATCCACATCCCTGTGCACGAAGCGGCCCACAGGGCCGCGCCGCCCCGTGGCGATGCTCCGCGCCAGCACCGCCGTGATGACGCCGAAGTCCACCACCGTCTGCCACGCCGCACTCGGCACGCAGGTCAGCCACCGCGCCCGGAACCTGACGGCCGGCAGACCCCGCGCGACCACCACCCGTCCCGCGGCCGTCGCGACCGCGGCCGCCGCGGCACCCCACCCGGCCACCGGCCAGCCGGCCTCGCCGCTGAACGCGAACCACACCAGGTACAGCACGCACCACCACGCCACGACGCCGGCCGCGCGGCGGGCGGCCGGCCGCTGGGAGGAGGCGGCGGGCTTCACCCTTCATCCCCAGGCATCGTCATGGTGCAGCCTGGTACCCGCATTCGGCCGCCGCACGCCTGCCGCTACCCGAATGGGCGCAGGTGCCGAATGCGGCCCGGCGCACGTCCTCGCCGCGTAGTCTTCCCGTGACATCGGCGCCTTCGACACGACGGGCACGACCACGAGCACGATTACAGGCTCGGCTACGACCACGGGGAAGACATGCCATCTGACACGCACCCGGCCGCCTCACGGGAAAAGGCCCTGCGGCTGCGCGCCCTGACCGAGGAGGGCGTCCTCGTCCTGCCCAACGCCTGGGACGCGGCGAGCGCCGCCGTGATCGCCGAGGCCGGCGCGCGGGCCATCGCCACCACAAGTGGCGGCGTGGCGTGGTCCCTCGGGCGCGGCGACGGAGAACACGCCGACCTGGAGCTGATGGCAGGCGCCGCCGCGCGGATCGCCGCCGCCGTCGACGTGCCCGTCACCGTCGACGCCGAGAGCGGGTACGGCGACATCGCGGAAGCGGTACGCCACTTCGTCGCGGCGGGCGCCGTCGGCGTCAACCTGGAGGACTCGGGCGCGCCCGGCGGAGGGCTCTACTCCGCCGGGCAGCAGGCCGCGCGCATCCGCACGGCGCGCGAGGCCGCCACCGCAGCGGGCCTGCCCGAACTCGTCATCAACGCCAGGACGGACATCTACCTGCGCGGCGTCGGCGCGCCCGAGGGGCGCCTCGACGACGCGTTGGCGCGCACCGCCGCGTACGCCGAGGCCGGCGCCGACGGCATCTTCGTGCCCGGGCTGCTGGACCTCGACGCGCTGCGCGCGCTCGCGGAGGGCCCGCTTCCGGTGAACGTCATGGCGGGCCCGGGCGCCCCCGCCGTCGCCGAGCTCGCCGCCGCCGGGGTCCGCCGCGTCAGCGTCGGCACGGGCGCCGCCCAGGCCGCCTACACCGCGGCCCGCGCGGCCGCCGTCGCGCTGCTCACGGACGGCACGTACGGGCCGCTGGAGGGGGCGCTTGACTACTCGACGCTCAACGCGCTGTTCACGAAGTAGCGCCGATCACGGCGAAGACGGCTGCTCCGTCGGCACGTTGCTCGGTACGTTGTTCGGCACGTTGTACGACATGAGCGACGCCTGCCGCTGCCCGCCCGGCCGCATCCGCAGCTCCGTCACGGCGCCGTTCCTCAGACCGGGCAGGACACGGCGGTAGTCGTCCAGCGGGATCGAGAGCAGGTGGCAGAGCACCAGGCGGTACAGGGTGTTGTGGGCAACGACGAGCACCCTGCCCCCTCGGTGCGCCTCCGCGACGCGCCACAGCGCATCCGCGCCCCGCGCGGCGGCGGCGACGGGGTCGTCGCCGCCGGGCAGCGGCCTGGTGGCCGGGGCGCGCACGAACTCCGCGACCGCGTCCGGGTCCCGCGCCTCCACCTCGGCCAGCGTCCGGCCCTCCGCGATGCCGAAGTCGAGCTCGCACAGGCCCGGTTCGAGTGTCTCGGGCAGGCCGGTCGTGCGCAGCGACGGGGCCGCCGTGCGGCGCGCGCGGGAGAGCGGGGACGCCACGATCGCGTCGAGCCGCGCTGATGCGGCCCAGCGGCCGAGCGCCTCGGCCTGCTCCTCGCCGCGTGCGGTGAGGGCGATGTCGCTGCTGCCGGTGTAACGGTTCTCGGCGTGCCACACTGTCTCGCCGTGCCGGGCGAGGAAGAGTGTCGTCGTTTCGCGGGGCTTCGTTTCGCGGGGCTTCGTTGCGCCGGGCTTCGTTGCGCCGGGCTTCGTTGCGCCGGGTTTCGTCTCGTCGGGCGTCATCGGGGCACCGTCATCCTTCCTCGCGTGCGTACCGTGCCGTCTCCTCGGGCAGCCAGCCGCGCCGCGCCAACTCGTCGACCAGGGCCACGAACACACCGTCGAAGCGTTCCTTCACGGCATCCCGCGGTGCGACCTCCTCCGCGACGCGGACCATGGACCGCAGTGTGTCCCGCGGGACGCCCGCGCCCCGTGCGGCGAGTACGGCCATGCCCAGCGCCGAACCGGCCCCTTCCGGCACGGTCGCGGGCCTGCCGAGCACGTCGGCCCGCAGCTGGTTCCAGTACGCGCTGCGCGTGGCCCCGCCCGTGAAGGCGACCGGCCCCTCGACGCGTGCGCCCAACTGGCGTACGTAGGCGAGGCAGAGCCGCTCCACCAGCGCCACGCCCTGGAGCAGCGACGCGTACCGGTCGGCGTCGTCCGCCGGTGTGCCGAGCGTGAACAGCTCGGCGTCCGGGGCGAGGAACGGGAACCTCTCGCCGCGCGAGACCAGCGGGTAGGTGATCGCGCCTGCCGGCTCGCGGGCCGCCGCCGCGCGGTCGAGTGCGGGCAGGTCGGCGCCGGGGAACGCCGTCGTCAGCACGCCCGCACCGGCGCTCGACGCGCCGCCGGGCAGCCAGGTGGAGTCGGGGGAGAGGTGGTTGTAGAGAACGCCCGCCGGGTCGTGCAGTGGCTCGGCGGTGACGCCCTTGATGACGAGCGTCGTGCCGAGCACGGAGTTCCAGCGGCCCACCTCCCAGGCTCCGGAGCCGAGTTGGGCCGCGCAGCCGTCGGTCATCCCGGCGATCACCCGGGTGGAAGGCGACAGGCCCGTCTCCTTGGCGGCCGCCGCGCCGACCGTGCCGAGCACGTTGCCGGGCAGCACGACATCGGGGAACGTGAGGCCGCCGAGGCCCAGCGCGTCCAGCACGTCCACCGGCCAGGCGCGCCGGCGCGTGTCGTAGCCGGACTTGAGCGCGTGGCTGGAATCCGTCGCGACCGGCCGCCCCACGAGGCGGGAGGTGACGAAGTCCGCCTGGTGGCACACGCGCGCCCCGGCCTGCGCGCCTGTCTGCGGGCCGCTGCCGCTGCCGCTGTCGCCGTCTTCGGTGAGCCAGACCAGTTTGGCGAGTGCCCAGCTCGGCTGGATGCGCTGGCCAAGCTCCCGCCACAGCTCCTCGCCGGCCTCCTGCGCGCGGCGCGACTCCTGGACCGCACGCCCGTCGTCGTACATCAGCGCGGGCGACACGGGCTCGCCCTTGGCGTCCGTCAGCAGCACCGTTCCCGACGTGCCGCACACGGCGAGCGCGTCGACGGGCGCGGCCAGGCCGCGGACGGCCTGGCGCACCGCGTCGACGGTGGCCGACCACCAGTCGGCGGGGAGTTGTTCGTGCCGCTTGCCGTCGCGCGTGCCCGTCAGGGGCGCGGAGCCCTGGCCCCGTACGCGCCCGCCGGACGCGACCGCGAGCGCGCGCACGCTCTGCGTGCCCAGGTCGATGCCCAGCCATACGCCGTCGTCGTCAGCCGTTGCCACGGTCCCACCTGCTCCCACGTCTTCGGGCCACGTCGTCGGGCCGCCCGGCCCCGGCCCGTGGCCCCGGCCCCGGCCCGTGGCCCCGGGTCCGGCCCCTGGCCCCGGGCCCGGCCCCGTACGGAATGACCTCACCTTATGTTCCGGTACGCGATTGGTTCCGCCCGGGCGCGCCGGGAGCCCCGACCGCGCGTGCGGCGGCCGTAGTCTCTGATGCGTCCGCGCCGCAGCCCGCAGTCCCGACCGTCAGGGAGGCCCCGTCCGATGCGAATCCTCGCCGCCGGCGACCACTTCGTCGCCCCCGACCTCTTCGCCCGGGAGCTCGCCGCCGTCCTCGGCGAGGACCACGGCCACACGGTGGCCCCGCTGACACTGCCCTGGCCGCTCACCCCCTTCGGTCCCGTCTCGGAGGTCGACGAGGCGTCGGGCGACGAGGACACGATGATCGACGCGCTCGGCGATGCCGAGGTGTGCCTCACGCAGATGGGGCCCGTCACCGCGAAGGTCCTCGCGTCGGCGCCCTCGCTGCGGCTGGTCGTGGTCGGGCGCGGCGGGCCCGTCAACGTCAATCTGGAGGCGGCCGAGGAGCACGGCGTGCGCGTCTGCAACACGCCCGGCCGCAACGCCGCCGCCACCGCCGAGTACACGGTGGCGATGATGCTCGCCGCGATGCGCCGCGTCCCCGAGACGTCGGCCGCTCTCGCGTCCGGGCGCTGGGCGGGTGAGTTCTACACGTACGAGAACTGCGGCCCCGGGCTCGACGGCGCGACCGTCGGGCTCGTCGGCTGCGGCGCGGTCGGCAGCCGGGTCGCCAGGGCCCTGACGGCCTTCGGCGCGCGCGTCCTCGTGTACGACCCGTACGCGGACGCCGCCACCCTGCGCGACACCGGCGCGAGCGCCGTGTCCACCCTGGACGAACTGCTGCGCGCGAGCGACGTCGTCTCGCTGCACGCCCGACTCACGGCGGAGACCCGCGGGCTGCTCGGCGCGCGGGAGCTGGCGCTGCTGCCCGACGGCGCCGTCGTCGTCAACTGCGCGCGGGGCGCCCTGCTCGACGAGGACGCCCTGTGCGACGGTCTTGAGTCGGGGCGGCTCGCCGGCGCGGCGCTCGACGTGTTCGCCGTCGAACCGCCGCCCGCGGACAGCCGGCTGCGCACGGCGCCGCGGCTGGTCATGACACCCCATCTGGCGGGCGCCAACACGGCGGTCGCGCACAACGCGGCGCGGATCGCGGCCGCCGAGGTGGGCCGGTACCTGCGTGGTGAGCCGCTGGCCCACCGCGTCGTCTGAGTCGTCTGAGTCGTTTGGGTCGTTTGGGTCGTTTGGGTCGTCTGAGAGGAGCACGCGGTGTTCGTCGGACTTGACATGGGAACGTCCGTCGCCAAGGCGGTGGCCTTCGCGGAGGACGGCACGGCGCTGCGCGTCGAGTCGGTGCCGGTGTCGCTCGGCGGCAGCGGCGACCGCGTCGAGCAGGACGTCGACGAGGTCGTACGCGCCGCGGTGCGCGTGATCGACGCCGTCGCGGGCGGCAGTGCTGACGCGGGCTCTGACGGCGGCCCGCCCGCGCTCGTGGCGATGACCGGGCAGGGCGACGGCCTCTGGCTGGTCGACGCCGACGGGCACCCCGTGCGGCCCGCGCTGTCGTGGATGGACGGCAGGGCGGGCGACCTCGTCGCCGGCTGGATGGCGGACGGCACGGCGCTGCGGCTATTCCGGCACACCGGCAACGTGCTGTTCCCCGGCTCCCCCGGCGCGCTGCTCGCCTGGCTCGACCGCAACGAGCCCGCGACGCTCGACGCCGCCACGACGGCCGCGTGCTGCAAGGACGTCCTCCACCTGCGGCTGACCGGCGAACGCTGCACCGACCTGTCCGACGCCTCGGTGCCGTTCCTCGACCCGACCACCCGCACGTACTCGCCGCAGGTACTCGAAGCGCTCGGCATCGAACACCGCGAAGGACTGCTGCCGCCGGTCTCCACGACGGTCCCCTTCGGGCGGGCGCGCGGCGACGTCGACGGCACCGGCCTGCCGGAGGGCACGCCCGTCAGCTCGGGCCCCTACGACCTGCCGGCGTGCGCGCTCGGCGCCGGCATCACCGAGCCGGGCGACGGGCTGCTCATCATCGGCACGACGCTGGCCTGCGAGGTCGTCGCCGAGCGCGTGGTGCGCGACGGCGACCCCGTCGGCTTTCACCTGGCCACCGACCGCGCCGACCGCAACCTGCGCGCCCTGCCCGCGATGACGGGAACGGTCGCGCTCGACTGGGTGCTGAACATGACCGGGTCACGGCACGAGCACGTGTCGGGGATGCTGGACGAGACGCCGCGCGGTGCGCGGGGCGTCGCGGCGCTGCCGTACCTGTCGCCTTCGGGCGAGCGCGTGCCGTTCGTGGACCCGCGCGCCCGCGCCGAGTTCACCGGCCTCGACCTGCGGGCCTCGCGCGCGGAGCTCGTGCGGGCCATGTGCGAGGCGATCGCGTTCGCGGCCCGCCACTGCCTCGAAGCGGCGGGCCTGACGGGCGAACTCGGCGTGTGCGGCGGCGGCGCGCGCAGCCTGCCGTGGCTGCGGGTGTTCGCGGACGTGCTCGGCCGCCCGCTCAAGGTCGCCCGCGGCCCGGAGCCGGGCGCGCGCGGC
>NZ_JAGIQL010000050.1 GCF_017813245.1 Streptomyces montanisoli | reverse complement strand
GTTCAGACGTGTGCTCCTCCGGTCTGGCCGAAGGGCCGCCCGCGTGGACCGCGGCGCGTGCCGCGTTCGCGCCGGCGGCGCCGTGGACGCCGCCGCCGGGGTGGGCGGAGGCCGAGGCGAGGTAGAGGCCCGCGATGGCCGTCTCGGGGCGGCCCGTGCCCGGCAGGGGCCGGAAGACGAGCTGCTGGTGCATGTTGGTGGTGCCGCCGTTGATCGCGCCGTCGTGGAGGTTCTCGTCCATCGCCTGGAGCGTCCGCGGCGTCAGCACGCGACGCGCCCTGATGAGGGAGCGGAAGCCCGGGGCGTGGCGTTCGATCTGCGCCTCGACCCTGTCGGCCAGGACCTCGCCGTCCCCCTCGTCCCAGCGCCCCGTCAGCCCGTCGTCGCCGGCGTCCCCGGTGACGCGGTGGGGCACGTGCGTGTAGGCCCAGGCCGACTCCGTGCCGGCGGGCGAGCGGCCGGGGTCGGCGGTGGTCATCTGCCCGACGAGCACGAACGGCCGGTCCGGCACCTTCTTCATGGCGATCTGGGCGGCGAAGCGCGTGAGCTCGTCGACGCCGTCGGCCAGGTGGACGGTCCCGGCCCCGGCAGCCTCTGGGCTCGTCCAGGGCACACGTCCCGACAGCGCCCAGTCCACCTTGAAGGTGGCGAAGTCCCACTGGAAACGGCGCAGGTCGGCGAGGATGCGCGCGGGCACGTGCTCCCTGGCGATCAGATCCCGGTACAGGCTCGGCGCGGCCACCGCCGCGAGCACGGCCTTGCGCGCGGGGACGGCGTCGCCCGCCGTGCGCACGCCCACCGCGTGCCCGCCCCGCACGACGATCTCCTCGACGCGCTCCCCGCAGCGCAGCACGCCGCCGCGCGTGACGAACCTGCGCACCAGCGCGGCCGTCAGCTCGCCCGAGCCGCCGACCGGCACGGGAAACCCGTACGTCTGCCCGAGCATGGCCATCAGCCACCCGAACCCGCCGCTGCCCGCCGTCTCGGGCGCGAGGTCCGCGTGCAGGGCGTTGCCCGCGAGCAGGACCCGACCGCCCTCCCCCGCGAACTCCTCCTCCCCGAACCGCCGCACCGGAAGGATCATGCGGCGCGCCAGCCTCAGCCCACCGGACGCGCGCAGCCGCCCCGCCAGCCGCAGCCCGGCCCGCACCGGCGGGAAGGGCGTGAAGAGCGCCTGCAGGAGGTCGTCGCGCACGCCGTCCCACACCGCGCACAGGTCCCGCCAGACGTCCCCGTCACCCGCGGCGAACGCGTCGAGGCTGTCCGCCGTCACACCGCGGTCGCGGTCGAGGAGCGCGCAGCGCCCGTCGGGCAGCGGGTGGGCGACGACGTGCGGCGCATGGCTCCAGCGCAGGCCGTGGGCGGGCAGGTCGAGCTTCGACAGCACCGGGGAGGCGGCTGCGAGCGGGTAGAACGCGCTGAACATGTCGGACACGTAGTCGGGGTGCACGCCACGGTCGTGCCGGACGGCGCCGCCCGGCTTCGCCTGCGCCTCCAGCACCTCGACGCTCCAGCCCGCGTCCACCAGCAGGTTCGCGGCGACCAGCCCGTTGGGGCCGGCCCCGACGACGATCGCGTCCGGCATCCTCGCCTCCCGTCTCGGTCCCCCTGGCAACGTCCTGCGGCGCGCGGTGCCCACGCGTCGGCGCGTGACGGGTGCCCGGTCGGCGACGTCCGACACGTCCGCCTCGGGCGGGGGCGGCCCGGGATCAGGATCAGGTGAGGGCGTCCGGAAGTCCGAAGAGCGGGAACAGTGCCAGGTCCTGGAAGGCGGTCACCCGGGCGATGAGCGGGCCGGCGAAGGTGAGGACCTGGATCGAGTGCGCCCGGTGCACGCCGCCCGGCTCGCGGCGGTAGGTGGCGAGCGCCGGCTGGCCGTTGCCCGTGGTACGCACGTACCGCAGGTCGGCGGGGTCGGCCGGGACCCGGCTCGCGACGAAGGCGGCCACGACGGCCCGCCCGGCGAACCAGGTGGGGATCGGCGGCATCTCGTACACCGCGTCCCGCGTGAGCAGCCGGGTCAGCGCGTCGATGTCGGCGTGCCGGAATGCGGCGGCGTACCGGTCGACCAGGGCGCGCAGGTCCGGGTCGTCGGGCTCGACGAGATCGTCCTCGCTGGGCGCGATCCGCCGCAGATGCGTACGGGCACGCTGCAACAGGCTGTTGACGGCGGCCGGCGAGATCCCCAGCAGCTGGGCGACCTGCGGACCCGGGTAGTCCAGTACGTCCCGCAGGATGAGCGCGGCACGCTGCCGGGCCGGCAGGTACTGCAGGGCGGCGATCAGCGCCAGCCGCGTCCCGGCGCGGGACGCCACGACCGCGCCGGGGTCGCCGGCGTCGCCCCGCTCGTCGGGGAAGGGTTCGAGCCACGGCACCTCGGGGGCCGCCGCGCGCACCTGCGCGTGCGCGGAGTCCTCCGGGGAGCCGAGCCCGGACGGCAGCGGGCGGCGGCCGCGGTTCTCCAGCGCGCGCAGGCAGGCGTTGGTGGCGATGCGGTAGAGCCACGTGCGCAGGCTGGAGCGGCCCTCGAAGCCGCCGTACGCGCGCCAGGCGCGCAGCAGGGTCTCCTGCACCAGGTCCTCGGCGTCGTGCACCGACCCGAGCATGCGGTAGCAGTACGCGAGCAGTTCACGGCGGTAGGGGGCGGTGACGCGGGCGAAGTCCGCGTCACCCGCCGCCGCGGCCGCGTCCGGCGCGCTCTCGTGATGTGGCGCGCTCTCGTGATCCGGCGCGCCCTCGTGATCCGGCGCGCCCCTGTGCCGCGCGGCCGATCGTGTCGTGTCCAAGGCCGCTCCTCGCGTGAGCCGGTGTGTGCACCGGTGCTCGCGCCTGTGCCACGGGCCTGGTGCCGTCCCCCGGTCAGACCCGCGCCGCCCCGCGATCTCATCGGTCGGCCCGGCGGCTCCCCAGGTTCGTCGGGTTCATCGCGGGCGGACCGATGAGATGCGGCACCCGGCCGTATCAGTACCGGAGAACGACCTGCCCGATCGGGCACACCGCACGAGAAGGGTCGGCAGTCATGGTCACTCCCGAGCTCAGCCGGGGCTTCGCGCGCCCGGCATGGCCGGCTCCTTGTCCCGTTTCCGCTACCGAGAAAGAAGGCACCATGTCCAACGTCGCGATCATCCAGTACGAGGTACGCCCCGAGGCCGCCGACGAGAACCAGCGGCTGATCGAAGCCGTCATGTCCGAACTGAACGACCAGGACCCAGGCGGCCTGCGCTACGTGGCGTTCCGCCTTGACGACGGGGTGACCTTCGTGCACCTCGTGGTCACCGAGGACGCGGAGACTCCCCTGACCGGGTCATCGGCGTTCACGTCCTTCCAGCAGGGCTTCGCCGACCGCGCCGTCCCAGGCACTCTCTCGCGGAGGAGCGCGACGGCGGTCGGCTCGTACGGCCTCTCGCCGGCGGTGGCGCAAAGGCCATGACGCTGTGAGGTCCTGGCGCCACGGCGACGCGCATGGCGGCGCCGTGGCGCCATGATGTCGCGGCGCTCCGACGCCCGCGCGCGCCGGTCGCGGGCCCGGGCGCGGCTACGCCTGCCGGACGTGCCGAACGAAGGCGTCCCAGGCGGAGTTGGGGATGAGGAGCGCCGGGCCGGCGGGGTTCTTGCTGTCGCGAACCGGAACGACCTCCGGGAGGTCTGCCACTTCCACGCAATCGCCCCCCGCTCCGTTGCTGTAAGAGCTCTTCCGCCATGACGCGGTCGCTGTGTCTATCCGTACGGAACTCATGTTCCGAACTCCTTCATCGCCTTGTGAAGCAGAGCTGTTGACGCCATGGGCGACAGAGCTTGGGCATGCACGAGATCGTAACGATACGAGTGCTTGGCCACCATGACCCGATCCTCGACCAGCTCTCCGGAGTGGTCAGCCTCCAGATAGGCCACATCAGGCCCGCTCTCGAATGACAGGACGGTAAGGGACCCGCCCATGGCGGAGTGTGCGCCTGCGGCGAAGGGCAGGACCTGAACTTCGACTCGTGGGGCCGCCGCGGCGTTCACAACCTGAGCCAACTGCTCGCGCATGACTGCGTTTCCGCCGACGGGCCTGCGGATCACTGCTTCGTCGAGCACGACCCAGAAGAGCGGCGGCCGCTCGCTCCGGAGGAGCGCTTGGCGTTCCATTCGAGCCGAGACCGCCGCTTCGATCTCTTCCGTCGTGCACCACGGGAGACCGAGCCTCAGCAGCTCGCGGGCGTACGCCTCGGTTTGCAGAAGCCCCGGCACACTGTGGGCCATGTACTTGTGCATAGCGCACGCGACCGCCTCGTACGCCATGAACTTGCGCGCCCAGTCGGGGTAAGGAGTCCGCTTGGTGTGACCCCACAGATCAACCAAGTCCCCGTCCGCGCCCAGCAGAACGTCCAGCTTGGCGTTGACGTCCTCCGGCGGCACCTCCTTGCCCAGCTCGAACTGCGCGATGCGGCTGTGGGCGATGGGGATCCTGTCGCCGAGCTGCCGCTGCGTGAGCCCCGCCCGCACGCGCAGCTTGCGTAACTTCGCGCCGTAGAGCGCGGCGAGCGAGGCACTCGGATCGAGCTCTTTCGGTGCGGGCACTGGCCGACTCCCGTTTTCGTTCCGATGCTCCGAAAACCGTAACTCTTGGTGAGCGTACCGCTACGCATCCATGCTCGGTGCTGCGAAGCGGTACTCGACCAGGAGAGGTGCGCGTATGGAAGCGAACAAGCCCAAGGGCACGGACGCGAAGATCCGGGAAGCAGGCGCGGCACGCAACGAACTGCGGGCGGCGCTGGCCGCGGTGGGGCTCGTGCTGCCCTCGCTCGGGATCGACCTGCCGTCCATGACGAGCGACTGCCTGCCGCCGCTGGTCGAACTCGGCCGCTGCCGCGCCGACGTGGCCCGGCAATTGGCGGCAGCCTTGCGCAAGTCCGCCCAGTGACGGCGCAGGCGTCGCCCCCCGTCCCCGAGGGCCCCACCGAGCCGGGCGGGCAGGGCGAGGACGCCACACAGGCCTCCGTGCGGCGCGACGCGCTGATGGCCAAGGTACGGGAGGCCAACAAGTGGAGCCGCGCCTGGCGCGGTGAACGCCGCAGCACCACACGGGGGTCACCGAGTCGAGCGGCAGGCGGGCAGCCCGGGCCGGGGCCCGGACCAGCCGTCCGGGCCCCAGCGGATCAGTGGTTCTCGATCACCCACACGGTCAGGCCCATGAGGCCGAGTCCCGCGCCGTAGGCAATGCCTCGCACGAAGTGGGTGACGATTCCGCGACGGTTCCGGCTCACCCACCGCCGCACCCTGGTCCGGCGCGTGAGCACCTGATCATGGCGCGAGATGGTTCCGGACGGGAGGGAGTGGGGATTATCCTGCATGGCGGCTCCGTAGGTCGATTGCGGAGTGTCGTCGTGTTGGGGAGCTCTGGTTCGGCGCTGCTTCCAGGCTCCCGCCGTCCGGAGCTCCCCACACGAGACGAACTGCCGTTCACATGTGATCGGTTGACAGCTCGTCTGTTTCTCATGGTCCGCCGTACGAGCCCACACCCGCCCCTGCGGTCTGGAACAGTCTCCCGGCACGGAACTTGTGCGGGTCGGACAAAACCCAGGACCTCCGGGGTGCCCAACCGAGCAGCTCCGGCGAACCGGGAACAGCCCTTGACGCTCAGGCAACTTGAACTCACCGACGGTTTCACCGTGAGCCGGCTGACGCCGGCGTCCGGCGGCCAGAACAATGTGGTGTTCTTCGGTCTCTCCCCCGCTGCCGAGGAGGTCGTCGCGAAGGTGGAAGGCGCGGCCGGCCGGCTGCACGCGGAGTACCGCGCTCTGTCCTGGGCGGCGCGGCATGGGGTGGCCGTTCCGCGCGTGTACCGCTGGGGCGAGGTACGTAGCGGGGAGCTTCAAGGGGCCAGATGCCTGGTGTTGGGACGGGTACGGGGGCGCCGGCCCGTCACCCCGTTCGACTGGCGGCGGATGGGCACTTGCCTCGCAGGCCTGACCCGGCTGCCCGTCGCCGGCTCCGGAGTCCGCCTGGTGGGTGCGGACGAGGCGGTGGCCCACCATGAGCACGCCACGGCGATGCTGGTGGCGCAGCTGCCCAGCGCGCATGCCGCTGTCGTGCAGCGGGTTGCCGCCGAGGTCCCGGTCCCGCCGCTGTCGCGCCCGGTGTTTGCGCACGGGGATCCGGGGCCCGGGAACTTCCTGGTCAGCGACGCCGGGCCGGACCACCTGATCGACTGGGAGACCGCGCAAGCGACTCCCATGGGGCTCGATCCCGCCCGCGCCGCGGTCCTGGCACTGCTCAATGCCGACCCCGCCGGCGGCGACCTGGCCCGACGCCAAGCCGCCGCCGTCTGGCACGGCTATGCCGCGGGCACCGGCCGGCAACCCGGCGCCGTCGCGACCCGCTGGTGGCTGACCGTGGCATGCGTGCAGTTCCTCGCCGGGCGCTGGCGACGGCGCGATGCGGCGCGGGTGCGCCCGTGGGAGGACGCCGTGACCGTGCTGGAGGATCTCGAACACGTCGACCACCCGTGGGCCGCGCGCCGCCCGGTTTAGGCCGCCTGGCCGGTGGCACGGTGCGGGTCACCGATCTGCGCCAGGTCACGTGCTTCCATCGCGCCAGGAGGCATACGACATGGCTGACGACAGACAGCAGGACCCCCGTTCCCGATTCATTCCGTCGCGGCGCCGCGTACTGACCGTGGCGGCCCTGGCACCCGTGCTCACCGGCGTGCCGGCCGAGGCCGGCGCCCTGCCCACCGCGCCTCCCCGCTCCACGGCGGTCAGGCCGGTGACGACCAGGCTGGCCGAGTGGGAGGACGTGCGCGACGCTCTCGGCCGCCCCGGTGACATGAAGCGGTTCATGTACCACACGCCGTTCCCGCGCCGGGATCTCGCCGTCCAGTCGCAAGGCGTCCGGATCACCCCCGAGCTTGCCCTGGGCACGCACGTGTCCTTCGTGCGCTACGCCGACCGCAGCACGCTCCTGATGGGCGACACGGTGGTCACCGAACCCGAACTGCAGGGCTTCATCGACGCGCTGCTGCGGCACGGGATCATGCCGACCGCCATCCACAAGCACCTGCTGGCGCACTCGCCCCAGGTCTGGTGGGTCCACGTGCACGCCCACGGCAACGATCCGGTCGCTGTCGCCCGTGGCCTGCGCGCCGCGTTCGACGGCACCGGGACGCCACCCGCCGAACCCGCCACCGCCACCGCTCCCGCGGCGGTCGACCTGGACACGGCCGCGATCGACACGGCTCTCGGCGTCAAGGGATACGCCGACGCGGAGGTCTACAAGTGCGTCTTCGTACGCCGCGAGACCATCACCGACGGCCACGTGGTCCTTCCTCCTGGCCTGGGTGCCACCACCTCAGCCAACTTCCAGCCGCTCGGCGGCGGCAGGGCCGCTCTCAGCGCTGACCTGGCGATGATCGCGAGCGAGGTGCAGCCGGTCCTCGTGGCCCTGCGGCAGGGCGGGATCGAGCTCGTCGAGCTGCACCACCACAACCTGACCGACGAACCACGCCTGTTCTTCCTGCACGTGTGGGCCGTGGGCGACGCGGTGAAGCTCGCCGCGGCCCTGCACCGGGCCGTGGACACCACCAACGTCGCGCCCATGGCCGCCGGGGTGGTCGGCTCATGAGCGCGGAGAACGACATCGTGCACTGCCCGTTCGACTTCAGTGAGGCCCTCGAGTTCGACCCCGCGCTCACGGACCTGATGCGACGCGCGTCGCCTGCGCGGATCCGGCTCCCCTACGGCGAGGCCGAGGCCTGGCTGGTCACCGGATTCGACGCCGTCAAGCAGGTGACCACCGATCCGCGGTTCAGCCGCGCCGGCATCATCGGCCGCGACTACCCGCGGATGACGCCCGAGCCGATCGTCTCGCCCGAGTCGATCAACGTGATGGACCCACCGCAGAGCAGCCGCGTGCGCCACCTGGCATCCCAGGCCTTCACCCCGGCGCACGTCGAGGCCATGCGGCCCCGCATCATCCGGCTCACGGACCTCCTGCTCGACACCATGGAGCAGCACGGCTCGCCGGCCGACCTGGTCTCGCACCTCTCCGACCCGCTCCCCCAGCACACCGTCCTCGACCTCCTCGGCGTCGAGCGCCGGGACTGGGAGCGGATCCAGGAGTCCGTGCACCGGCTCCTCGTCGTCGACGCGCAGAGCAAGGAGACCGCGAAGGCCGCCAAGGCCGACCTGATCGCGTACTTCGCGGGGCTCGTCGAGGAACGCCGCGACAGCCCGGGGGAAGACCTCATCAGCGCCATGGCCGCGGCGCGCGACGGTGCGGAGCAACTCGACGACAAGGAACTGGCCGTCATGGCCCTCGTGCTGGCGCTCAGCGGCCAGGACACGGCGACCTGCCAGATCAGCGACATCGTCTACCTGCTCCTGACACGCCCCGAACTGCTGGCCCGGATCAGGAACAGCCCCGAGACCCTCCCCGGCGTCCTGCACGAGATGCTCCGCCACATCCCCTTCCGCAAGGGCGTGGGCATCCCGCGGGTGGCGCTCGAGGACGTGGAGGTGGACGGGGTCCTGATCCGGGCGGGCGACTACGTGCACCTGTCCTACCTGACCGCCAACCGCGACCCGGAACGCTACACCGACCCCCACACGATCGACCTCGACCGGCCGAACAGCCCCCATATGACCTTCGGATGGGGCGGCCACCGGTGCATCGCCATGCCCCTGGGCATGGCGGAGCTCGAAGTGGCCGTCGGCCGGCTGGTGGAGCGCTTCCCGGGGCTGCGCCTGGCGGTCCCGCCGGACGAGGTGCGGTGGGACACGGAGACGATCCGGCGGTTCCCGCTGGAGCTGCCGGTGGCATGGTGAGCGCGCTCTCTGCCGTCGTCCCCGCCTGAGCGGTCCATGCGCGAGGGAAGGGCTGCTGCCGCGTGGTCCTTCCCGAAGTGGCATGGTGGGGGCATGAGAGAAGGCGAGCTCGTCCCTGACTTCGAACTGCCCGACCAGAACGGCGAGCAGCGCTCGCTGAGCGGGCTGCTGGCCGGCGGCCCTGTGGTGTTGTTCTTCTATCCCGCCGCGATGACGGCCGGCTGCACGAAGGAGGCCTGCCACTTCCGTGACCTGGCGGCCGAGTTCGCCGCCGCCGGCGTGCAGCGGGTGGGGATCAGCCGGGACGCGCCGGCGAAGCAGAAGGAGTTCTCCGACCTGCACACGTTCGACTACCCGCTGCTGTCCGACGAGGACGGCGCCGTCGCCGGCGTCTTCGGTGTCGCGCGCAGTGGCCTGCTGAGCAGGCTCACGCCCGTGAAGCGCTGGACGTTCGCGATCGGCACCGATCGGCGCGTCGTCAAGGTCATCAGCAGTGAGACGAACATGACCCGGCACGCGGACGAGGCGCTGCGCGCCTTCGCCTGATCCGCGTGCGGGCGTGGGCGTGCGCGCGGGCGAGGCTCACGCCCGCGCGGACATCGCCTGTTCGCGGGCGTACAGATGGGACAGCAGAGGCAGCTCGTAGAGCGTGGTGTGCGCGGTGACCTCCGCCAGTTGACTGTCCAGCTCCCGCCGTTCCAGCAGCAGCTCAAGCAGGCGGTACGCGTGGTCCTCGGGCAGCGCCATGGCCTCGGCCGCGTCGGCCAGTGTGAACAGGGGGCCGGGCAGCCGGCCCAGCGCCGCGAGGGTGTCGCGGGCGGGCGCCGGGAGGTCGCGCCACCAGCCGGCCAGCAGTGGGCGGACGGCGGGGTCGGCCGTGGCCAGTTCGTCGAGGATCGCCGTGCCGCGTTCCAGACGTGACGCGTACGCGGGCAGCGACACGTGCCGCAGCGCCGCGAGTTTGCCGCCGTAGAGGCGGATGGTCAGCGGGAGCAGGCCGACGGCGGCGACGATGCGTTCCGCCGCCGCGCGGTCGGCCAGGACGCGGTGCGCGCCTACCAGGCCGCCGAGGAACTCCACCGCGTCGCGCAGCGGGTAGGGGCCGAGTTCGACCCGGTGCGGTGAGCCGATGCCGGGCAGGCCGCAGCGTGTGGTGACCACGGCGGCGCTGTCGCCCGAGCCGGGCAGCAGCGGGCGTACGGACGCGGCGTCGGGCGCGTCGTCGAGTACGAGCAGCAGTGCGCGGTCCAGGAGTTCGGCCTGCCAGAGCGCGACGGCGTCGTCCTCGTCGACGGGCGGCGGCATGTTCGTGCCGGTGATCCGCCGGAGTTCGGCGAGCAGGGACGGCACCGGGCGTGGCGTGCCGTCGGGGCGGCGCATCCGGATCAGCAGGCAGCCGTCGGGGAAGCCGGGCGCCATCCGGTGTGCGACGTGCACGGCCAGTGACGTCTTGCCGACGCCGAGCGGCCCGGACAGCTGCACGGACCTGCGGCGGGTGCCGACGGCGTCCAGCAGCTGCGCGGTCTCGGCCGAGCGCCCGGTGAAGTCGTCCAGGGCCGCGGGCAGCAGCAGCCGGGTCCGGGGCGCGGCCCCGCGCCGCGGCCGCTCGCGTGCCCACTCCGCGAGCGGGGCCGGGGACGCCGCCGCGGACGCCAGCAGGGAGCGGTGCACGGCGGTGACCGCGGGGCCCACGTCGAGGCCGAGTTCCGCGGCGAGCAGCTTGCGGTACTCGTCGTAGCAGGCCAGTGCCTCGGTACGGCGTCCCGACCGATGCAGTGCGGTCATGTGCACGGCGAGCAGCCGCTCCCTCAGGGGGTGGGCACGTACGGTATCGGCGAGGCGGTCCGCCACGACGGTGTGGCGGCCGAGCGCCACGGAAGTCTCGGCCCAGTCCTCACAGACCGCAAGCCGGCGCAGGGACCACCTGTCGGCCTCTTCGCGTATCACACCGGAATCGCCGAGGTCCGCGAGCATGTCGCCGCGCCAGAGGGCGAGCGCCTCGTCCAGCAGCCTGGCAGCGTGTTCGGAGACCCCCGACGCCGCCTGACCGGCCTGCTCGGCGGCGAGCCCGGACGCCTTGCGCGCGGTGTGCACGAGACGCTCGAAACACAACAGATCCAACTCGTCCGGCTCCACGCGCAGTTGGTAACCGGCCGGCCGGTGCACGATCCGCGGCGCGCCGCCGGGACTCGCGGGCGGCAGCAGCGCGCGCAATGCCGAGACGTGCACCTGGAGGTTCTTGCGCGCGGTGCGCGGCGGCTCGTCGCCCCAGACGGCCTCGGTGAGCAGGTCGGTGGAGACCACGGAGTTCGCACGGCACAGCAGGAGGGCGAGCACCAGGCGCCGCTTGTGCGGGCCGGGGTCGATCTCCCGGCCGCCGGCCTGGACGGCCAGTTCACCCAGGACGCGGAACTCGACCGCGGGTCCGGCCATGACGATTCCTCCCTTCGGCCGCACGGGGGGCCGCCGGCCGGCGCCAACGGACCCACCGGGGCCCGGCCACGGGCCCACCAGGGCCCGGCTGTTCATGGTCACGGGGCCGGCTGCTCACGGCCACGGATACTGCTCGTCCCTGTACCGCTCCGCCAGGACCTGCCGGGCACGGCGGTGATGGACACGGCGCCTGGCGGCCGTCAGGCGGGTCGCGCACCGGACGGCCGCGAGGCAGCCGAGCCCGGCCGCCACGGCCAGCAGCGCCGTGCCCAGGCGGCCGGGGCGCCGATGCTCACCCGGGACGGCGGGGCCGGGATGGGGAACCTGCACGCGTCAGTGCCCCCAAGCCGTGTCCTCGGTGCTGCCGTCGCCGTCACCACACGAGTACATGACAGTCATGGCGGTGGGCTGTCTGGCGACCGCACGGTGCCCGCCGGATCCGGCCGCCGCGTGCACGGCCGGCGCGTGCACGGCCGCTTCATGCCGGGGCGCCGCGTGCCCGGCCGTCGCGTGTTCCGCTGCCGCCGCCGGGGGGATCGCCACGAGCAGGGCCAGTGCCGCGACGGCGCCGGAGCGGAGGGCGAGACGGCGGATTCGGTTCATGGGGTGCTCCCTCGGTCGGTGCGTCGAGCTGGACGTGGTCCCAGACTGCTCCGTGGACGGCGGCCGTTGAAGGGAGTGCTTCCATGTCAGAAACTGCATGCACCAAGAACCCTGTCGCACAAAACGTCTGCTGATGGTGGAAATGGGACGCCCGTGCGGGCGTTCGGTGTGGCGCGGTCGACGAGGAAACATGCTGGTGACACATGCCAGGGCGCGGCCAATGGGTCCCCGTCCGCCGGAGGTCGGTCAGGCGCCGGGTACCGCGAGACCCAGGTGCTCCGCCAGGAACCCCATCACGTCGGCGAAGAGTTCCGTGGTGGTCGCCGTGCCGCGCGTGCCGTGCCCGACCCCGCGTTCCAGGCGCAGCAGCACGGGCCCAGGGCTTGTGGACGCGTGTTGCAGGGCGGCGCACATCTTGCGGGCGTGCGACGGGCTGACCCGGGTGTCGCCGTCCGCCGCGCCGAGCAGGACCGCCGGGTAGCGGACGCCCGCGCGGACCCGGTGGTACGGCGAGTAGGCGTGCAGCACGGCGAAGTCGTCGGCGTCGTCGGCGCTGCCGTACTCCTCGCGCCAGCTCGGCCCCATCCCCGAGCGCTCGTAGCGGACCATGTCCAGCAGCGGCGCGACCGCCACGACCGCCGCGTACTTCTCCGGGTGCTGGGTCATCGCGGCGGCCACGGTCAGGCCGCCGTTGGAACTGCCGAGCAGCCCGAGCCGCGCCGGATCGGCCCAGCCGGCGTCCACCAGCCAGTCCGCCGCGGCGTCCAGGTCGTCGAACGTGTTCTGCTTCGCGGCGCGCCGCCCCGCGTCGTGCCACCGCTGCCCTTCCTCGCCGCCGCCGCGCAGGCAGGCGAAGACGTACACGCCCCCTGCCGCGACCCAGGCGAGCGCCTGCGGTGCGAACCCCGGCACGATGGACGCGCCGAAGCCGCCGTAGCCGCTGAGCACCGTCGGACGCGGCCGGTCCGGACGGCCGGTGGGCGAGAGCACGAACAGGGTGACGGGCGTCCCGTCGTGCGAGCGGCAGCGCACTCGTCGCGTGACGCACCCGGCGGCGTGCGCGGCGCCCCGCTCCTCCAACGGGCCGGTGTCACCGCCTGCGTGGAAGGGTGCGAGCGCCCCGGAGCGTGCGTCGAAGCGCAGGACGCGTGCCGGGGTCGCGTGGTCCGTGTAGCCGAAGTACGCCTCGTGCCCGCCGGGTGTGGCGTGCAACTCACCGACCGTTCCCGGCCCGGGCAGCTCCAGCGTGCCGAGTTCCCGCCCTGTCGCGAGGTCGTGGACGGTGATCTCGCCGACGGCGTGCCGTACGCGCGTGACCAGTACGACGGGGCGGTCGAGTGCGGGCCCGTCCAGCACGGCGAAGTCGGTGAGCACGGCGACGGGGTCCTCGGGTATCAGGACGGTGGCGCGCGGCGATGCGGCGGTGTGGTCGTCGGGCACGCCGGCAGCCTCCTGCCCGGTCAGCCGTGCCGGTGACGTCACCTCGATCCGCCCGTTGGGCGCGTTCCGGCGGGTCAGGAGGTAGGCACGGCCGTCCGGTGTCGTGCCGGACGGAAGCAGCAGCGTCGCCCGGACGCCGGGGCCGGCCGGCCCACCGGAGCCACCCGGCCCGCCGGAGCCGCCGGGCCCGCCCACCCGGCGCAGCCGGGGTGCCTCGGGGGCGGCCGCCGTGAGGTCGGCGAGCCACAGTTCCGTCGCGGGTGAGGCGCCCCTGGTGGCCGTGATCGTGAGCCAGCGGCCATCGGGGGACAGTGCGGGCGCGTAGTAGTCGTCCATCGCGCGGCCCGCGCCGAAGACCAGCGCGTCCTGCCGGGGATCGGCGCCGATGCGGTGCAGGCCCACCCGGCGGTGGTAGCGCTCCTCCCCCGGCGCGTCCTGCGGCGGCAGGCTGCGCACGTAGTAGAAGCCGGCGGAGTCGGGCAGCCAGGCGACCGGGGAGCGCCGCAGCCGGTCTATGGGTCCGTCCACCGTGCGGCCGCTCGCCACGTCGAGCACCACGAGTTCGCACCGCTCGGTGCCGCCCGCCGAGTACTGCACCGCGACCAGGGAGCCGTCCCAGGACGGTTCCCAGCTCTCCAGCACCGTCAGCCCCGCCGGGTCGTGCGCGAGCGGGTCCCACAGGGTGCGTGCGCCGCCGTCCTCCACGACCCGCAGCACGGGCTGGTCACGGCCCGGCGCCCGGACGGTGTCGAAGAGCCTGCCGCCCCGGGGGACGGGAGCGGTGATCGAGCCGCCGGCCATCAGGGCCGCCAGGTGCCCACGCAGCGGCCCGAGCGACGCCCAGGTGCCGCGGTGGGCCGCGAACAGCGCGTCCTGGGCGGCGCTCCACGCGACGGTGGCCGGGTCGGCCTCTTCCTCAAGCCAACGGTAGGGGTCGGCCACGTCCGTGCCGTGCAGGCGCTCAACGGGGCCCGTCCGAAGGGCCGTCGGGTACGCGGGGACGGCGGCGGTCGGGGTGGTGGTCGTGGAAGCGGGGGCGGTCACGGTTTCTCCTCGGCACGGTCGTCGTCGCTCTGCCCGGGGTCCGTCCCGGGGCCGGGCTCGCGGCCGCCGGGGGCCGTGTCGGCGTGCAGGACGAGATCGCCCCGCGTCTCCACGGCCGCCGCCGTCCCCCCGGCCTCCGGTGTGTTCTCGGCGTTCGGTGTCTCCTCCGTAGCAGCCGCTGTGCCCTCAGAGGCCGGTGTGTCCTCCGCGGGCGGTGTGTCCTCCGCGGGCGGTGTGTCCTCCGCGGACGGTGTGAGCGAGCCTCCCCGCACCAGCGGGATCGCCGCGGCCGCCGTCGCGGCGGCCACCAGGGCCGCGAGCAGGAGCCAGGTGTTCGACACCCCCGCGTCCTCGATCAGCACACCCACCGCGGCGGGGCCCACCGCCGCGAGACCCGCGATCAGCAGGTTCGCCGCCGTGCTGACCCGGCCGAGCAGTTCACGTGGCGGGCCGGTCATCAGGGCGCCGCTGACGACGATCCCGGCCGGGGACGTAAGGAAGATCAACAACACCAGCACCACGCCGACCACCAGCGGTCCCGGCGGGACCGCGAGCACCGCGAGCCCCAGCGCCCAGGTCACGCCCACGGCCAGGAACAACCGCACGGGGGTGAGCAAGCGGAGCACCCTCGGCGCGGCGACGGCTCCGAGTACGGCGCCGATCCCGGCGCAGCCCATCACCAGGCCGATCGCCGTGCTGCCCGTGTGCTGCCCGCGCAGGGTGATCACCACGGCCACCTCGGCGGCCGAGCCTGCCAGGTTGAGCACCGCGGCGAACAGCAGCGCCCGCAGCAGCGTGGGGTTGCGTCCGAGCCAGCGCAGCCCGGCGAGAGGACTGGAGTCTCCCGCGGCGGACGCGCCGGGCGCCGGGGGCCGGGTGGTCATGCGGAGCAGCAGGATCGCGGAGATGCCGTACGAGAGGGCGTCGGCGGTGAACGGTAGCAGCCGGTCCACGGCGAACAGCCAACCGCCGGCGAAGGGCCCCACCAGGGAGGCAGCCGACAGCGCGGCCTGGCTCCTCCCCAGGGCGTCGGGCAACTGGTCCTCGGACACCACGTCACGTACCGCGATGACGCCGGCGGGCGAGAAGACCGCCGTGGCGCACCCCTCCACCACGGCGACGGCGAGCAGTTGCGGATAGACGAGCGCGCCGAGCGACGCGGTGGCCGGGATGCTGCCCAGCGCCACAAGCCGGATCAGGTCCGTGCCGACCATCAGCCGCCGCCGGTCCACCCGATCGGCCAACTGCCCTGCGGGCAGGCGCAGTACCAGGCGCGTCAGCAACGAAGCCGTGGCCACCAGCCCGGCCTGCGCGGCCCCCTGCCCCAGCGACAGGACGAGCAGGGGGAAGGCGATGAGGGACATCTGCGAGCCCAGCGTGGAGAGCGCCGAGCCGAGCCAGTACAGCCTGAAGTCCTTGTTCGCACGCAGGACCCCGGCACCGGCGGTGCCGTTCATGCTTACCTCCGAGATTCAGCGGCGTCAGCTCGCGTCGTGGGAGCAGGCCGTGTCACAGACGGCCCGCGCCGTCCAGAAGATCGAGCAGCGCCGCGTCCACCTCGTCCTGGAAGGCGGTCAGGGCCGCCGCGTTCTCGCCGTGCCGGTACTGGTCGGTGCAGGTGATCCAGCGGCCCTCGGCCTGCTCCGCCGGCAGGTAGCCCTCGTCGATCGCGCCGACCGTCCAGTCGGGCCGGCCCGCGGTCTCCCAGCAGCTGGACAGGGAGCCGTCAGCGCTGACCACCGCGCCGTACAGGCCGTCGGGGTGGTCGCAGGCCTGGCAGCCCTTGCCGGATCGAGGGCGGGTCAGCGAGAAGCCGCGTTCCAGCGCCAGCCGGTGCCAGCGCGTGAAGTCGGCGGCGAGCGTGCCGCCGTAGTCGAGGTCGTTGCCGTAGCCGACGCCGACATCGCCGATCAGGGCGAACTGGATGCCGCACAGCGACGGGTCAAGACGCTCGGCGAGCCGTTCCACCAGGGCGTCCATGCCGTGCCTGTTGTGGTGCGAGACGTTGATCCGCAGGTGCCAGCGCAGCGGTACGGTGCGCATCGCGCGAGCCGCGTTCTCCATGATGCGCTCGAAGGTGGCACCGCCGGAGCGGGTGACGCGGATGGCGTCGTGCTCGGACCTGTCACCGTCGAGGGTGAGCTGAACGGATCGCAGGCCCGCCTCGTACAGGCCCTTGATGATCAGCGGTGTCATCAGCGTGCCGTTGGACGTCATCGACGCCTTGAGCTCACCCAACTCGCCTGCCCGCCTGAGCAGTTCGAGGGCACCGCGGTGATTGAGCAGGGGTTCGCCGCCGAACAGCATGAGGGCGAGCGCGTCGAATCCGCCCGCTCGCATCCGCTGTCGTGTGAAGTCCAGCACGCGGGTGATCGTGTCCGAGGTGAGCCGGGCGTGTGCGATACGCGGCGGCCGCGCACCGCCGCGCGGGTCCTGCGCGGTGTTCTGGAAGCAGTAGCCGCAGCCGAGGTTGCAGTCGGTGCTGGTGAGCACGGTCAGCGAGTACGAGCCGGGCTCGCGCCGCCGCAGCAGTCCCTGGGCGCGCAGCTGGTCCATGACGGCCCGGTTCGGCACACCGTCCGGGTCCACCTGCGCGGGACGCAGTCTGGCGTAGCCGTTCTCGCTGACGAACCACCAGCCGTCGTGGGCCGGGAGCAGGCGCGAGGGCGCGTCCGCGACGGGTTGCGGGCTGAGCATCCGGAGCACGGTGCCTCCTGTCGGTCGAACGGAATGGACGGGGATTGGACGGGGATTGGACGGGGGCGGGCCTGGGCCACCGGCCCGGGGGCGGAAGGGGGAGCTCCGCCCCCGGGCCGGTGGTGTCGTGCGGGTCGTGCGGGTCGTGCCGGGGCCGGTCAGGCCTCGGGCTCGTCGACCGCGGTGCCGGTGTTGACGCCGCACCACGGGGTGTCCTCGCCCGCCGAGTGCGCCTTCACCTCCGGCTCGTCCACGGCGGTACCGGTGTTCACACCACACCACGGCGTGTCCTCACCCGCGGAGTGCGCCCTGACGTCCGGCTCGTCCACGGCAGTGCCGGTGTTGACACCGCACCACGGGGTGTCCTCGCCCGCTGAGTGCGCCTTCACCTCCGGCTCGTCCACGGCGGTACCGGTGTTCACACCGCACCAGGGCGTGTCCTCGCCGGCGGAGTGCGCGGTGACCTCGGACTCGGGCTCGGGCTGCTCGTCGGAGGCGGGCTTGTTGTTCTCGGCCATCGTGATCTCCAGATCTGTGCGGAGTAGTGAGGCTCTCGGGGCGGTACGGCGACAACGTTGGCGGCCGCCGGTTCGCCGGCGGTTGCACGCCGATTCGGTCCCGGTATCGCCGCAGCCCAACGGCGCCGCGGGCGGCCCTGCCGGCGGGGCAGGGGACCGCCGGGCGGGCCGACGAGCCGTGAACGCGGCTGGTGCGCAGGCCAGTTGCCTGCTCCGAGCTGCGGATATACCGGTACGAGTGCGTTCGCCAACCGCTGCGGAACCGGGCCCGTGGACGGTGTGCCGTGCGGGCACCCACGAACGGATGTCCCGACTCGTCACGTCACGTCACGGCAGCCGGAAGGAGCCCGCGGTGGAACTCGCCGAACTGGTCGCACTGCGGCCGGTGCCCTGCGCCGGTGTACTGCTGATGGTCACGCAGCGCTGCCCGCTGCACTGCGCGCACTGCTCGACCTCGTCCACCATGGCGGGCGCGCATGCGGACGGTTCGGCGCTGCTGCGGCTCGTCGAGTCGTTCGGCCCGGCGGACCGCCCGGAGCTGCTGATGCTCACCGGCGGGGAGCCGCTGCTGCGCCCGCGCCTGGTGACGGAGCTGGCCGAGGCCGCCAGGGCGCGCGGCGTACGCACGGCCCTGCTGAGCGGCGCGTTCTTCGCGCGCGGCGGCCGCCTGCCGGCCTCGATCCGGCGTGCGGTCCGCGCCGTCGACCACTTCTCCGCGAGCATCGACCGCCAGCACGAACGCGAGGTGCCGAGGACCGAGGTCCTGCGCGTCCTCGGGTCGCTCCTGGAGGACGGCACGGCCGTGAGCCTGCACATCACGGGTGCGGACGATGACGATCCGTACCTGGCCGACGTCACCCGGGAGGTCCGGCTGGCCTTCGGCGACCGGGTGCCGATGCTCGTGAACGAGGTACGCGCGGTGGGCCGTGCCGCGGCGTGGGGCGGGTCGCGCACCGTGCCCCCTGCGGCGGCGCCGGGCACCGCGCGGCCCCTCCCCTGCGCGATGGCGGCCTGGCCGGTCGTCACGCCCGACGGCGCGGTGCTCGCGTGCGGGAACCAGGACGCCGTGGACCTGCGGCCCGTGCCCGAGCACCTCCTGCTCGGGCACATTCCCCAGGACGACTGGCCGACGCTGCGCGGGCGCGCCCTGGCATCCCCCGAGTTGCGGCTGATCCGCTCGCTCGGACCGCTGCACCTGCGAAGCCGCTTCGGGGCCGGAACGTCAGGCGCCCAAGCATCGGGCGACGGCGCGTCCGGGCCCGGGCCGTGCGGCGCGGACGGATACTGCGCGTCCTGCGTCGCGCTCCCCCGTGACCCCGAGCTGCGCGAGGCCGTGCGCGGCTACGGTGCCGGTCCCGCCGGGGAACTGCTCGACGCGTACGCGGCCCGTGCGCAGGCGCGTTCCGGCCCGGTCGCGCTCGTACGGCGCTTCGGCTCCGCCCGTTACGCGGGCCTCGTCGCGCCGGGCGGCCCGCGATGACCGCCGGCCGGAACGGGACGGCGCCGCCGCTGTCGCGGGCCCCGCTGCCTCACGCGCTGCCTCACAGCCAGGCGCTGAACCTCAAGATCCGCCTGGCCGACCAGGGGCTGAGCGCCGCGCTCGCCGGCCTGTGGCGCGGCGACGGCGACCTGCTCCCGCGGTACGGCCGCTACCTGGCGGCCATGCACCAGGTGATCCGCGCCTCGGTCCCCCTGATGGAACTGGCGGGCGCGCGCTGCGCGGAACGCGGGGACGCCGACGCGCTCTCCGCGCCCCTCGCCGCCTACCTCGCGCGGCACATCACGGAGGAACGCGACCACGACCAGTGGCTGCTGGAGGACATGGCCGTGCTGCACGGCAGCCGCGGCCCCGCTTCGGCGCCATGGGCGGGCGCGGCCGCCGCGCGTCTGGTCGGCGCGCAGTACTACTGGATCGAGCACTGCCATCCGGTGTCCCTGCTCGGCTACATGGCCGTACTCGAGGGCCGCGCGCCGGCCGCCTGGCTGGCCGCCCGGCTCGCGTCACTGACGGGGCTGCCCGCCACCGCGTTCCGCACCGTTCACGCCCACGCCGCCCTGGACCCCGGCCACGCGGGTGAGCTCGACGCCCTGCTCGACAGCCTCCCGCTGAGCGGCGCGGAGACCGCCGCCATCGGGGCGAGCGCGCTGCACACCGTCGGCGCCCTGACCGACCTGCTCACCGAGATTTCCGTACCGCGCCCCGGAGGCAACCGTGCATGACTTCGGCAATCCCGTCCTCGACCGGCTCGCCGCGGCCGGCCTCCCGCTGGACGCGCTGAGCGCGGAGCAGCGCGACGTACTCGGCTCGATGTCGGAGGAGGAGGTCGTGCTGCTGCTCGGCCTGAAGGCGCGGCTCGACGAGGTCGAGCCCGAGGTCCAGGCACACACCAGCCTGGCCGGCGGCGCCCTGTTCTGACCGGGCGCCCCGCGCCACGCCGCGGCCGCCCCGCCCCGGCCCGCGCCCCGCCCCGACGCACGCCCCGACCGTACCCGTCACGTCTCGAAAGGAGGCCGCGTGAACTGCCGTTCGTGTTCCGAGACGCTCCCGGGCAACGCCCGCTTCTGCCCCCACTGCGGCGAGCCCGTGGCCGCCGCACCCGCCGCGCCCGCCAGGGCCGGGGAGGAGCGGCGGCCGGTCACCGTGCTCTTCTGCGACCTGGTCGGCTCCACCGCCCTCTCCGGCCGCCTCGACCCGGAGACGCTGCGGTCGGTCGTGCTGCGGTACTTCGAGGCCGCGCGAACTCCCATCGAGGCACACGGCGGGACCGTCGAGAAGTTCATCGGGGACGCCGTGATGGCCGTCTTCGGCATTCCGCGGCTGCACGAGGACGACGCGCTGCGCGCGGCCGCCGCGGCGCTCGGGGTGCTGGGCGCCGTCGAGCGCCTCAACCGGGAACTCGACGCCTCGCTCGGTGTGCGCCTGGCCGTGCGGATCGGCGTGAGCAGTGGAGAGGCCGTGGTCGGCACCGACGCCGACGCGCGGCAGGTACTCGTGTCGGGCGAAGTCCCCAACGTGGCGGCCCGGCTTGAGCAGAACGCGGCACCGGGCGAGATCCTCATCTGCCCTGACACCCGGCTCGCGGTCGCGTCGGCGGCCGTCGTGGACGACGCGGGCCCGCTGGAACTGCGCGGCAAGACCGATGCGGTACACGCCTTCCGGCTGCGCGCCCTGAAGGGCGACGATCCGGACCTGCTGCGCAGATTCGACCTGCCCTTCGTGGGACGCACGGCTGAACTCGACGCACTCGACGGTGCGTTGGCGGACGTGGCGAGAAAGCGTACGGTGCGGCTGCTGACGCTGAGAGCGGAAGCGGGCCTGGGCAAGACCCGGCTGCTGAGGGAGTGGCTGGAGCGGACCCCGGCCGGGCGAGCGCGCACAGGGACCGGGCGTTGCCGCCCGTACGGCGAGAGCGGGAGCCTCACCGCGCTGGCCGAGGCCGTGTCGGCGCTCCTCGACGCGGACGACGACGTCCCTGGCGCCCTCGCCCCCGCCACCGGCGCCCCCGCCACCGTCACCGGGCCGGATGCCGTGGCCACCTCGCCGGACCTGGTGGACGCGCTGGCCCTGCTGCGCGCCGGGATGCTGCACGACGGCACCCCCGACCCGTCCGTCGAGGACACCTGCGCCGCGCTCGCCGTCGTCCTGCGGGGGCTGGCGGCCGAACAGCCCCTGGTTCTGGTGCTCGACGACTTCCACTGGTCGCGGCCGGCCCTGCGCACCTGCGTGGAACGGCTGTCGGCGATCACCGCCGGCGTACCGCTGCTGCTGATCTGCGCCGGACGCCCGGAACCGCTGGAGGACCCGGCCGGTGCCCGGGCCGACTCGGCAGGGTCCCGGCTGGCGCTCCCGCCGCTGTCCGAGGCCGAATGCGCCCGCCTCGCCGCGGCGCACGCGGAACGGACCCCAGCGGGTGGCGTGCCAGGCGCCGGAGGTCCCGCCGTTCCCGCCCGCGTCCTCGAACGCGCCGAGGGCAACCCGCTGCTGCTGGAACAGCTCCTGGTGGTCGCGGGCGGCGCCGGTGCCGAGGATCTGCCGCCCACGGTCCAGGCTCTTCTGGGCGTGCGCATCGACGCGCTGGGGGCGGCCGAACGCGCCGCACTGTCCCTCGCGGCGGTCCTGGGCCGCGAGTTCGAGGCCGATCAGGTCGCGGGCCTTGCTCACTCCGGGCCCGAGGGCGCGCCGGGCGGCGAGCTGTGGAACGCGACCGCGGCCGCGCTGCGCGACCTGACCCGCCTCAGCATGGTCGAGGAGGTGCGGCGGCGGGATCGTTCCCCGAGCCGTTACCGCTTCGCGAGCGGCCTGGTCCAGGAGGTCTCGTACCAGCGCACCGCCAAGCGGACCAGGGCTGACCGCCACGAACGCACCGCCGACCTGCTCGCGGCGTCCGCCGCCCCTGACCACGAGGTCGGCGCCCATCTGGAACACGCCCACCAGTACCGCACCGAGCTGGGCATGGCCGACGACCACACCGAGCGCCTGCGGGTCCACGCGGCCACGTACACGGCCGCCGCGGGTGCGCTCGCACTGGCCCGCGCCGACCTCGGCTGGGCGGAACCGCTCCTGCGTCGCGCGGCAGCGCTGACCCGCGCGCACGACACACAACGCCTCTATGTTCTCTGGCAGTTGGCCGAGGTGCTGGTGGCGGCGGGCGAGCTGGAGGAGGGGCGCGCGCTGCTCGGGGAGATCCTCACGGCCCCGAACTCCGAAACGACCCCGAGCCCGGCAGCGGACGCGACCCCGGAAGCGGCCTCGGCCCCGGAGACACCCTCGCGCACCGGCCCCGACCCCGGCCGCGCGTCGCCCGCCCTCATCCGCGCGCACGCCCGGCTCGCAAGCGCTGTGTACGCCGGCACGGACGCGGACCCCTTCCACGCGGCGCGCGTCGCCGACGAGCTGATGGGCGGCTTCGTCGCAGCGGGGGACGAACTCGGCCAGGCCCGTGCCTGCCTGCGCATGGCGCAGGCACGGCAGATCCTCGGCCGCCACGGCGAGGCCGAGCGGCTGCTGCTGCGCGCCGCCGACCATGCCCTGCGCGCCGGCGCCGAACCGGAGCGCGCGGCCGTGCTCGGCGCGCTCGGGATCTCCCTGTGGGGCGGGCCCACCCCGGTGCCGGAGGCCGTGGAACGCTGCCGTGCGCTGCTCGCCCGCCACGGCGTCCGGCGCATCGTACGCGTCACGCTCAACGGCCCGCTCGCCGTGCTGCTCGCCCTCGACGACCGGCCCGAGCAGGCCACCGCGTGCCTGGACGCGGCCGAGGAGTGCGCACGCGACTGCGGTTACGCAGAGACGGCCGTCTTCCTGCCGTTCTTCCGCGCCACCGTGGCATCGCTCACCGGCCGCCCGCGGACGGCGTACGAGCTGCTGCGGCAGGCGGGCCGTGCCGCGTCGCGCCTGGGAGCGGCGGGGACGACGGACCAGTTCGCGCGCGCCGAGGCCAGGGCGCTGCTCGATGCCGGGCGCACCGCCGCAGCGCGGGAACTGCTGCCGCAGGACCGGCCGGGGCCTTTGCCGCTCGAGGACGCCGTCGACCTGCACGGGCTGCTCGCCCGCGCACTCGTGGGCACCGATCCCACCCGCGCCCTGACGCTGGCCCATCAGGCCGTGGCCGAGGCCGAGGCCGCCGACTCCCCGGTGCTCCGGGCCACCGCGGCCCTCGACCTGGCCTGCTGCGCCGCGCAGGCGGGGCTGCGTGCGGAGGCGCTGGGGGCCGCCGGTGCGGCGCACGCCCTGTTCACCGCCAAGGGCCACCGGCCGGGCGTCCGCCGCGCCGAGGAGCTCCTGGGCGCGACGTACCCATCCGACCCGGCAGTCCCACCCGACCCGACAGGCCCGTCCGGCGCATCCGGCCCGTCCGGCCCGTCCGTTCGCCGGCACGACGTCCCCGTCCCGCAGGAGGGCTGACCGCATGACCCCGCCAACCGCCGATCCGACCGCCCCGCCGGGCGGCCAGGCCCCGCCTCCCTCCGCGGCCGGAAACCGGCCGGAGCCGTCCGGGCTCACCTGGAGTCTGCGCGGGCGCACCCCCGCGGACATCGCGCTCGCCGCCGAAGGCCCGCCCGTCACCCCCGACTGGGCGTGGGGCGGTTCCCGCGGCAGCGGTGTGCGGGTGTGTGTCGTGGACAGCGGCGTCGAACGCGACCATCCCGACGTGGGGCCGCTCGACGGTTCCTGGGTGGTCACCAGCGACGACGACGGACCACGTGTCGTTACCACCGACACCGGCGACACCTGCGGGCACGGCACCGCCTGCGCCGGGATCATCCGGCGGCTCGCGCCCGACTGCGAGCTGCACAGCGTCCGCGTGCTGGGTGAGCGCTTCTCCGGCACGGGCGACGTGCTGCTCGCCGGGTTGCGCTGGGCCGTGCGCGAGGGGTTCGACGTGGTCAACCTGAGCCTGTCGACCACCCGCGCGCGGTTCGCGCGGGAACTGCGCGAGCTGGCCGACGAGGCGTACTTCGGCGGCACCGCGCTCGTCGCGTCCGCGCACAACACACCCGTGGAGAGCTTCCCCTGGCGGTTCTCGTCGGTGTTCTCGGTGGGCAGCCACCAGGAGAGCGGCCCCGGCTTGCACCTCTACAACCCCGAGCCGCCCGTGGAGTTCTTCGCCCCGGGCCAGAACATTCCGGTCGCATGGCTGGACGGCGGGACGATACGCACCACGGGCAACAGCTTCGCCACCCCCTACATCGCCGGCCTCTGCACGCGCGTGCGCGCCAAGCACCCGGACCTGACGCTGTTCCAGCTCAAGAGCGTCCTCTATCTCACCGCAGCCAACGTTCGAGTCGATTCCAGAGGTGCAGCATGAGCCATCCCGACCACGCGGCGCCGCAGCGGCTCGACCCGCGGGCGCACGAACTGCTCCAGTCCGTCGTGGACACCGCGCGGGCCATCTTCGGCGCAGCGGCCAGCTCGATCTTCCTGTACGACGAGGAAGCCGGCGAACTGGTCTTCCAGGCGGTCTCCGGCGAGGGGCAGGACTTCCTCGTCGGCCGCCGGTTCCCCGCAGGACGCGGCATCGCGGGCTGGGTCGTCAGCTCGGGCGAGCCCGTGATCGTGGACGACCTCACGCATGACCGCAGCTTCGCCCGCGACCTGGCCGAGTCCACCCGGTACGTGCCCACCGCGCTGATGGCCGCGCCGCTGCTGGACTCCGCCGGCGTCCTCGGTGTGCTGGAAGTCCTCGATCCGGCACCGCAGGCCCGCTCCGACCTGGCCGAACTCGACCTGCTCTCCCTCTTCGCCCGCCAGTCCGCGAGCGCGCTGCGCGTCGTATCGGAACGCGTCCCCGGCGGCCCGGCCAGCGGGCGGGAGCCCGCGGGGGTGCGGGCGGTCGCGGAGCTCGACGCGGCGGGCCGGGCGGCAGGCCTCGTCGTGGTCGACGCCGTACGCGACCTGCTCCTCGCGGCAGGCACCCGTCCCTGAACGGCCGGTGCCCCGGCTGCTGCCGCACCCACCGCACGACTGTCCCCAACGTTCAAGGAGCCTTCCGTGTCCTTCGAGCCGGCCGACTCGCCGCTGGGCGCCGCCTTCGTCTCCGACCCCCTGCCCGTGCTGTCGCGGATGCGGGAGACGTGCCCGGTGACCCGTACCACCACACCGTCGGGACGCGTCGTATGGGTGGTGACCCGGGAGGCGGACGTGCGGGCCGCGCTGCGCGATCCGCGACTGTCGCTGCACAGCGTGCCGCACCCGTCAGGACGGCCCCGCCGCGCCCTGGACCGGACGCTGGTGAACTACGACCCTCCCGACCACACCCGTCTGCGGCGACTGGCCGCGCCCGCGCTCTCCCCCGCCCGGCTCGCCCCGCTGCGGGTGCGCGTCGACGCCCTGGCCCGGCAGGCGCTGGACCGGCTCGGCCGCCCCGAACGCCTCGAACTGCTCACGGACTTCGCGCGGCCGTTCGCCTTCTCCGTACTGTCCGAGGTGATGGGCGTCGCGGAGGACGAGCGTCCCGGCGTGCGCCGGGCACTCGACGTCCTGGCCGACTCGGGCGGACGCACCGGCCGCGAGCGGGAGTCGGCCCTTGACGCCCTGGACGCCTGCGTACGCGCCGAGGCCGACCGGAACCCGCCGGCGGACGGGTCCGGCGGTGGCGGGGCGTTCGCGGAGATCGTACGGGCGTGGCGGACCGGGCCGGACTCGACGGACGGGGCGGAAGGGACGGCCGGGATGGCCGGGGCGGACGGGGCATCCGTGAGCCGGGACGAGCTACTCGACCTGCTCGCGATGCTGCTGCTCGCCGGGTACGACAGCACGGTGCAGGCGCTCGGCATGGCCGTGCTGACCCTGGTCACCGCCCCGGAACCCGCTTGGGCCGCGCTCGCCGCCGACCCCGGGTCGGTGCCCGGCGCGCTGGACGAGCTGCTGCGCGTCGACACCCCGGGCCCCTTCGCGACGACCCGGCGCGCCCTGTGCGATGTGGAGATCGCGGGCACGGTCGTCCCCGCGAACAGCGCCGTGCTGCTGTCGGTGGCCGCCGCCAACCACGACCCGCGCGCCCACGAGGAGCCGCACCGGCTGCGGCTCGACCGGCCCACCAGGGCACGGCAGTTGAGCTTCGGTCTTGGCGCGCACTACTGCCTGGGTTCGGCCCTGGCCAGGATGTCCCTGGCCGCGGCCCTTGGCGCGCTGGCCGACCGGCTGCCCCGCCTGCGGCTCGCGCTGCCGCCGGGCCGACTGCGCTGGGGCGGCGGGCACCAGCACCGCAGGCTGCTGGGGCTGCCACTGCTCACCGGGACGGCACGTGATCGGACGGTCACGTGATCGGGCGCCCAGCGGTTCCGTCCCTGCACGCGTCAGGCCGGGTCCCCCTCCGGCCGCGCCACCGCCGTGGAAGGCTTGGGTGCCACCGCCACCGACGCGTTCACGTCGAGCCGGGTGCGGGCCAGGTAGCCCGCCTGGAACCGGCTGGACGCGCCAAGGGCCTCCATCAGCTCGGCGACGTGCTTGCGGCAGGTGCGCAGCGACATGCCAAGACGCCGCGCGATCATCTCGTCCTTCATGCCCTCCGCGAGCAGGCGGATCACCGCGTGCTTCACGTCGTCGAGCACGTAGTCCCACTGCCGCAGCGGCGTGTACGCCTCGGCGGACGACCAGGCCCGGTCGAACACCTCGCACAGATACGCCACCAGCGACGGCTCGCGTACCACCATCGCGCCGTCGATGCTGACCCGGTGCGGCAGCACCGCCACCTCGCGGTCGAAGACCAGGATCCGCCCGAACAGTTCGGTGAGCGTCCGCACCTCGGCTCCGGCGGCGGTCACGCGCTCCACGTACTCCTGCGTCGGCGCGTGCCGGCGTGCGGTGTGCTGGTAGAGGGTGTGCATACGCACCCCGCGGCGGATCATCGCGAGGTCACGCGCGAAGGCCTGCTCCAGCAGGTGGGGTGCGCGTGGGCCGCCCGGCTGCGCGGTCAGCACCTCCGTACGGCAGGTCGTCGTCAGCCACTCGATCAGGTCGAGCACCGTCGGCAGGTCGAGGATCTCGTCGAAGCCGCTGGTGCCCGACTGCCGGCTGCCCGCCGCGTACACCTCTTCGAGGACCGACAGCTGCGCACGCGCCCGTTCCGCCTCCGCGAGCCGTCGCCGCAGCTCCGCCTCGACGGGTGCCACCCGGCCCGCAGCGGCAACGGCCGGCGGCACCGGGAGGAACACGCGGTCGGAACCGTCCGCTTGAGGCTCCTCCTTGGGGCGCAGCAGGTGCAGGTCGAGCAGTACGGAGACGGCCTCGGCCGCCTGTGTGGCGTCCAGTTCGAACTCCTGCGACACCAGCTGCTGAGTCAGGTTGCCTTTCCGCAGAGCGAGTTGGTAGACGAGGATCCCCTGCTCGCTCAGGTGCGGAAACGTGATCGGCGTGTCTGATGGGTCGGCCATACTGCCTCCCGGGGGCCGGGGTCATGGATGGTGACCGAACCGGCGCCAGGGCGGCCGTGGCGACCCGGGCCACAAGCAGTACCCCTGATGAACACGCTCTCTCCCCCCGTGCGAGCTCAGCGAACGCCGCACGTCGAATATCGTACAGGCGGACAACTCGGCTGGCCATGACGTCCCGTGGTCGTGCACGCGTCAGCGCGTGATCGTCCCCGTGAGTCCTCCAGCTTCGCGGCGGGGACCTCGGAAAAATCTCTGGGCTACGAGTAGGACGAGCCCCCCGGTCAGCCGTCGGCGGCCAGGCGGTCCAGCCACTCCCCCAGCAGGTGCTGCTCCGCGCCACTGAGGGACGTCTGCTCGGGCAGCGAGGCACGCAGGGCGCGCGCGGCGCCCGCGGGGCCCGTGTCCCGCACGGCCGGGCGCTCATTGGTGACGGCGGCCACCATGGATTCCCGCAGGGCGGTCAGCAGCGCGGGATCGCGCCTGTACTCCGGCAGGGACAGCCAGGTGAGCACCGCGCCGCGCACCGTGGCATGGATGATTTGGGCCGCAAGCCTCTCGTCGACGCGGAGCCGGCCACCGGCGGCGAGGCGCCGGATGCGGCCCATCAGGATCTCCATGCCCGCATGGAAGGCGGCCGATCCTGTCCGGGTGGGCTCGGCGTACATGAGAGTGAACAGAGCGGGGTTGGCCAGGCCGAACTCGGCCGCGACGTCCCAGCCTTCCCGCAGGTCCTCAATGGGGTCCTCCGGGTCGGGGTTGACGTGCTTGGTGGCGAGGAACGCGGCGAAGCCGTGCTCGGCCACCGCGTCGAGCAGCCCGTCCTTGTCGCCGAACAGCCGGTAGATGGCCGGGGGTTGCAGCCCCGCCGCGTCGGCGACCGCCCGGGTGGTGACGGCGTCACGACCCCCGCGCGTCAGCAGGTCGACGGCGGCCTCGATGACACGCCGCCGGCTCTGCTCACGCCCGGAGGACGCGGTGTCGGACTTCGCGGAGAGCGGGCCGTCGGTGGCGTGTGAACGTGGTGGCATGAATCGACGATACCGCGCCCGCGATTCCAACGTTAGTATCAGTGATAGCATTGTATTGATTCCGATGGAACCATCCACCGGAACGGACTCCCATGACTGGAGCGGATCATGATCATCGTGACCGGGGCCACCGGACTGCTGGGGCGCCAGATCGTCGAGAGGCTGCTCACGCGTGTGCCCGCCGACCGGATCGGCGTCAGCGTCCGCGACCCGCGCAAGGCACAGAACCTCGCCGACCGGGGCGTACGGGTGCGCCAGGGCAGCTTCACCGACGCCGGGGGCCTGGCCCACGCCTTCGAGGGCGCGTCCCAGGTGCTCATCGTCTCCGTCGACAAGATGGGAGAGGAGTGCGTCAAGCAGCACCGCACCGCGATAGAAGGAGCCGTGGCGGCCGACGCCCGCCGGATCCTCTACACCAGCCAGATGGGCGCGAGCGCTTCCTCGCACTTCCAGGCGTGCCGCGACCACGCCGCCACCGAGGAGGCGCTGCGCGCCTGCGGCGTGCCGTTCACGTCGCTGCGCAACGGCTTCTACGCCCGCAGCGCGGCGCACTTCCTCGCCCCCGGGGTGGAGTCGGGGCGGATCGTGCTTCCGGCGGACGGCCCGGTCGCCTGGACCGCGCACGCCGACCTCGCCGAGGCGGCCGCCGCCATCCTGGCCGACGAGGGGCGCTTCGAAGGGCCCACGCCACCGCTCACCGGCGGCCAGGCGCTCACCTTCGACGCCATAGCGGCCGTCGCCACCGAGGCCACCGGCCGCGCCATGACGAGGACCACCGTGTCCGACGACGCGTTCCGTGAGCAGCTGGTGGGCCAGGGGGTGCCCGCGGAGTCGGCGGAGCAGTTGCTGGGCATCTTCGCCGCGGCCCGCGCGGGCGAGTTCGCCACCGTCGACCCGACGCTGGCGATCCTGCTCGGCCGTGCGCCCCTCACCCTGGGCGATGTGCTGCGCGAGCAGCTGATCCGGTCCTGACGGGGCCGGTCCCGGTCACGTCAGTAGCTGTACCCAGCTCGCGGCGAGCTCTTCGAGTATCTGCTCGCGCGTGAGCTTCCAGTCGGCACGCTCCCAGCGCTGGGCGACGTAGTCGAGCTGGGCCATCGCCAGGACTCCGCGGAAGTGGCGCTGGTGGGGGTGGAGGCGGCAGGCCGCCTCCAGTCCGTCCTCGATGTCGCCGATGGCCTCCCCGAGCCAGCGCTCGACCAGGTCGGTGAGTTCGGGGTCGACCGCCGCGGCGTCGCGGCCGACGCCGATGATGGGGTGGATGGCCGGCCAGCTCTCGGCGGTGCGCCTGAGCCACGCGGTGATCGCCTCCGGGTCGATTCCCTGGCGGCACTCACCGCGTTCGGCATGCTGGGCCTGTGCCCGCGCCGCCCCGCCGAGACGGGCGCGCCGCCCGCGCAACCCGCGTCGCCGCCCCGGCGTCCCACTCCACGACCGACGACCGCGATCAGCCAGGAGAGCACGTGGCGAAGAAGGACCTGACGGCGGACGCCGCGAGCGAGAAGGACCGCGAGGCGAAGGACCGCGAGAAGTGGCTGGACCGTTTCCAGCTGCGGCTGGCCATGCAACCGGGCGTGGACCGGGCCGTCGCACTCCGGGCGGTCAAGGACGTCACGGCCCACTGCGCGGAGACGGGAGAGCACCCGCGGGCTGCCTTCGGCGACCCGGACGACTACGCCGCCCAGGCCGCCGCACGGCTGGTGCCGGCGGACCGGGCGGCGCGTGCCAGGCGGCAGAACGCCGTGGTCGACGCCCTCGACTCCGTGCTGAAGAAGGCCGGGGGCATCACCGGTCTCTGACCGGCCGTCAGCGTCCAGGAGTGATCAGCGGCAGCGAGATGTAGTCGGCGATGGCCTGCTGCCCCGCGATGTTGGCGTGGATGCCGTCCCCGTTGTCGTACGCGGCCAGCAGGCTGTTGGGCTTGACCGGGTCCTTGAGCACCTGGTCGAAGTCGATGACACCGTCACACTGTCCGGCGCAGTCGCCGAACTTCTTCACGTAGGTGTCGACGGTGTACCGGGCCCGGTTCTGCGGGTCGGTGTAGCCGGGGCGCGGGGTGACGGGCGTGACGTAGACCTTGATGCCGGCGGCGTGCAGCCGCTTGAACACGGCCTGGTAGCTGTCAATGATCTGCTGCGCCGTGCAGTTGTCGCCCACGTCGTTGGTGCCGTAGTAGTAGATCACCCCGGTGACGCCGTGCAGTTGGAGCACGTCGCGGTCGAGGCGGGAGAGCGCGTCGAGGCCCTTGTAGGAGCTCGGCATGCCGGGGCAGCCGGCGGCGCTCGTGGTGCCTCCGATCCCTTCGTTGGCGACGGCGACCTGCCGGCCGGCGGGCGCCTCGGCGACGACCCGCCGTGCCAGGTCGTCGGTCCACCGCCGGTTGGTGCCGAGTTCGGTGCAGCCGGGACCGCAGTTGGTGCTGCCGTTGCCGTCCACCACCGAACTGCCGAAGGCGACGACGGTCCCCTTGAGCTTGGGGTTGAGCACGTCGACGGCGCTGACCAGGTAGGTGGAGTCGACCGTCTGGGTATAGGCCGATCCGGAGGCTTCGCCGGTGTGGTCGCCGGAGCCGGCCGGGGACAGGTAGTTGTGCCGGAACGCGCTGCCGTGCTCGCCCGGCTTCAGCTGCCCCGGCACCGACAGCGAGACGGCGACGTCGTCCTGCGGCCGGGTGGCCAGCCGCGCCGGGTCGCTCCACACCTGCCTGCCGGCCGGGACGACGACCTTGGCGTGCCCGTCGAAGGTGAGCCGGTGCGCGGAGCCGGCCAGCGACGCTCCGTCGCCCGACTCGGCGACGGTGGCGGCGTCCACGGTGAGCGGCGTGGAACCGAAGGTGTTCTGGATGCGGATGCGCACAGCGCTGCCACCTTGGCTCAGGTGGGTGATCATGCGCACCGACTGGTCGTCGAGCGTTCTGCCTGACTGCCACTGCTGGGACTCGGCCCAGGAGGTGAACCAGTGCCGACCCGGGCGCTGGTGCGTAGGGGTGGCCGCGCTCGACCCGGAGGCGGCGGTGGTGCCGGCGGCGGTCAGGCCGGCGAGTGCCAGGGCCAGGGTCGCGCGGCGCAGGGTCTTCACGGACATGGACAAGGTCATGATCGTCTCTCCGTCGTTCGGCGGGTGGCGGCGGTCAGTGGCACAGGAGGCATAGGTGGGACTGGTGGCACAGGTTGCACAAGTGGCGCAGGTGGCGCGGTCAGTCGGGCAGGGTCTGGCCCGTGGTCTCCCGCCCGTACCTGACGACCGCCAGGCCTGCCACGAAGAAGACGGCGGTCAGGGACAGCGGCAGGGCCAGCGAGCCGCTCGCGTGGATGCCGTAGCCGATGAGAAAGGTGCCTCCGGCAGCGACCCAGCGGGAGAAGGTGGTGGTGGCCGCGAAGGCGGTGGCCCGCATCCGGGTCGGGTACTGCTCCGGCAGCCAGATGGTGAACACCGCGAAGTTGGCGCCGCCCAGGCCGAGCAGCGGCAGGAAGGCGAAGGTCAGGCCGATCGAGTGCATCGGGTAGGCGAGGCCGTAGGCGCCGACCGTGCCGACGATCATCAGCGCGAAGAGCACGGCGAGCGCGCCGCGCCGGCCCATCCTCGCGGCGAGCCAGGGCACCCCGACGCAGCCGAGGATGGTGAAGGCGGCGACGGTCATCGAGGCGAGGCTGGCCAGGTGCACGACCGTGCCGTGCGCGTAACCGGCGTCCTTCGCCAGGTTGGTGACGGCGGTGGCGACGTAGGTGGAGCCGGCCCACAGGCCGATCACACAGACCACGAGCAGCGCCAGGTTGACGATGGTCCGCCCGCGGTACTCGGCGGAGAACACCTCGGCGAGCGGCTTCCAGAAGGAGCGGCGGGACCGCTCGCCCGCGTCCTGTGACCAGCGCTCGGCCTCCGGCGTGCCGCGCCTGATGAGGAAGACGGCCAGTGCGGGAAGACCGCCGATGAAGAACAGGCCGCGCCAGCCGAGCGCCGAACCGAAGGCCAGGTAGATCAGCGAGACGACCAGCACGCCCACGTAGGCCGCGGTGTGCATGAGGCCGCCCCTGCGGTCCCTGCGCTCCTCCGGCATGACCTCGGCGAGCAGCGTGCCGGCCATGGCCCATTCGCCGCCGACGCCGATCGCCGCGAGGAACCGGAAGGCGTTCCACTCCCACAGGTCGGTGGAGACGCCGGCCAGCGCGGTGAACACCCCGTACATCAGGATCGACGCCATCATGGCCGGCTTGCGGCCGAACCGGTCGGCCAGCGGGCCCCAGATGAACGAGCAGCCCCAGCCGACGAGGAACAGCGCGGCGCTGATCTGCCCGTACCAGCCAACGTTGTCAGGCGTGTCCGCTATGCCGGCGCGCGGCAGCAGCTCGGCCATGGTCGGGGCGAGGACCAGGCCGAAGATCGTCCAGTTGAAGCCGTCCATCGCCCAGCCGCCGAAGGAGCCCCAGAAGGCACGGCGTTGCGCCGGGGTCATCGCGGTGGAGGAGACGGGCGCGGCGGCGGGCGGCGCCACGCTGGTTCGGTGCTCGTTGATCGCCACGGGAACCTCGATTCGTGGTGGTGCTCGGCTCAGTGGTGGTGCTCGGCTCATGGAGGAGACGCAGACGTGGCGCGGCGAGGCGCGTGGCGCGTTCAGGCGGCCGCTCAGCCGGTGTCGCCGGGGTGGTGCAGGAAGGCCCGCAGGCCGCGGCGCATGGCCTCGGGGTCCGCGGTCGGGTTCTGGTCGAGGCGGGCGAGCCGCTCGCGGGCCGGCGCGTCCAGGGCGTCGACGGCGCGTTTGGCGGCCCGGACCGCGGTCGGCGGCTGCCGGGCGATCGCGTCCACCACGGTTGCGGTGAGCGCGTCGAGTTCCGCGGCCGGCACGCGCCGGCCGGCCAGGCCGTGCCGCTCGGCCTCCGCGGCGTCGAGCAGCCGGCCGGTGTAGAGCAGGTCGCGCGCGAGACCCGGTCCGGTGAGCCGGGCAAGACGGGCGGCGAAGGCGGGCGGCGTGAGGATGCCCCAGCGGGCGACGGGCATGCCGAGCACCGCCGTGTCGGCGACGAGGCGCAGGTCGCAGGCGCAGGCCAGTTGGCAGCCCGCGCCGAGTGCGGCGCCGCGCACCGCGGCGACCACCGGCACGGGCAGTTCCTCCACCGCGGTGAGCGCCGCCTCCATCGCGGCGAAGCAGGCGTCCACCTCGCGCTGGCCGGCGTCGACCCACTCGCGCATGTCGGAGCCGGCGCAGAAGGCGCCGCGGCCGTGTCCGGCCAGCACCACGGCGCGCAACTCTGCGTCCGCGGCCAGTTGTACGCGGAACAGGTCGGCGAGGGCCCGCCAGTCGCGGCTGCCGAGCGCGTTGGCTCGGCGCCCGGTGCCGACCCGCACGGTCGCCACCGGTCCTTCCCTGACCACCTCGATCGCCGCGGGCCGGCCGGCGAGCACACCGCCGCTCACCGGACGGCCCCGCAGGCGCGCAGGTCCTCTATCTCCGCCCCGGCGTAGCCGAGTTCGGCCAGGACCTGGTCGGTGTGCTGGCCGAGCGTCGGCGGCGGGGTGCGGACGGCGGCCGGCGTGGCGCTGAGCTTGAGCGGCGAGCCGAGGGTGCGCAGCCGGCCGGCCGTCGGGTGGTCGATCTCGGCCACCATGCCACGGGCTTCTGCCTGTTCGCCCTCCAGCGCCTCGGCGACGGTGGCGATCGGCGCGCACGGGATGCCGGCGGCGTCCAGTTCCGCGGCCCAGTCCGCGCGTGACCTTTTGGCGAGCACCGCTTCGAGCAGCGGCAGCAGTTCGGCGCGGTGCTCGACGCGGTCCGGGTTGCCGCGAAACCTGGGGTCGTCGGCCAGTTCGGGCACGCCGAGCGCGGTGGCGAAGCGCAGCCAGAGCCTGTCGTTGCCCACCGCCACCATCAGGTGGCCGTCGGCCGTGGCCAGCGCCTGGTAGGGCACGATCGTCGGATGCGCGGAGCCGAACCGGCGTGGCAGTTCGCCGGTCGCGAAGTAGCCGCTCGCCACGTAGGAGAGCCAGGCGAGCTGGCCGTCGAAGAGCGAGACGTCGACGTGCTGGCCGCGTCCGGTCAGCTCCCTGGCGCGCAGCGCGGCGAGCACACCGATCGTGGCCCACATCCCGGCTCCGATGTCGGCCGTCGGCACGCCAGGCCGCACCGGGGCGCCACCCGGCTCGCCGGTGATGCTCATCATGCCGCTCTGCGCCTGGGCGATGGCGTCGTAGCCGGGCCTGGTGGACCACGGCCCGGTCTGCCCGTAGCCGGAGATCGAGGCATAGATCAGGCGCGGGTTCAGCTCGGCGAGATCCTGGTAGCCCAGTCCGAGCCGGGCGGCGGTGCCGGGGCGGAAGTTCTCCACCAGCACGTCGGATCCCTCGGCGAGGCGCTGCACCAGGTCAAGGCCGCGCGGGTGTTTCAGGTCGACCCTGATGCCGCGCTTGTTGCGGTTCGCGGAGAGGAAGTAGGCGGCTTCCGGGCCCTGGAACGGTGGGCCCCACTGCCGGGTGTCGTCGCCGCGCGCGGTGTCCTCGATCTTGATCACGTCGGCGCCGAGGTCGGCCAGGACCATCGTCGCCATCGGCCCTGACAGGATGCGGGAGAGGTCGAGGACCCGCAGACCGGACAGCGCGCCGGGGGCCGCGGGGACTGATGAGGACGGGGACGGGGACTGGTTCATCCAGGCACCTTTCGTTGGTCCGGCTCGGAGGTAAAGTGGATGGACCACTGAGCCTGTCGACCATGGGCTAGAGTGTGAGACGCCCCGACAAGCCATGTCAACCACCCGGCACGGAACCGGTTTTGCCGGTTCGGACAGCCCTGGACGAACCGGACTGCCCCCGACTACGACAAGGAGAGGCGGCGGTGACCGACTCGTTGCGCCCCGTGGCCAGGACCCGCCTGTACGAGCAGGTGATGGAGCGGCTGCGCGAGTACGTCGAGCAGGAGGCGATGCACGCCGGGGACCGGCTGCCGCCGGAACGCGACCTCGCGGAGCGCCTCGACGTCTCCAGGACCTCGGTGCGGCAGGCGATCGTCGCGCTGGAGGTGCAGGGCCTGGTCGAGGCACGGCACGGCGGCGGCACCTACCTGCTGCGCGACCGCCTCGACGCGGAACCGCTGGAGACGATGATCGACCGGCGGCGCCGGCTGCCGGACATCCTGGACGCACGGGACGCGCTGGAGACGAAGCTCGCGGCACTGGCCGCCGACCGGCACACCGCGGCGGACGTGGCCGCGATCGACGCGGCGCTGGCCGCGATGGCCGAGGCGGTCGAGCGCGGCGAACTGTGCGCGGCCGAGGACCAGTTGTTCCACGGCGCGGTCACCGCCGCCGCGCACAGCCCCCTGCTGGCCGACTTCATGGCCGAGATCGCGCAGCCGATCGCGGAGAGCCGCACCGAGTCGCTGCGCCAGCCGGGGCGGCCGGCGCAGTCCCTCAAGCAGCACCGGCGTATCGCCGCGGCGGTACGGGCCGGCGACGCGGAGGCGGCCGCGCAGGCGATGCACCACCACGTCGCAGCGGTCGGCCACGTCAAACTGCTGGGCTGGCGCGACGAGACGGACGGCTGAGCCGTCGGCGCGCCGCGCGCCTGGGCATGGTGCCCGGGCGGGCCGCGCGCCTGGGCATGGTGCCCGGGTCTTGCACGCTCCCCGTCTTCAGCCCAGGGACTCGATCCACCGGCCGACGCGCCGGTGCAGTTCGCCGGGGTCGAGGGACCGCCCGTCCGCGTTGTCGGCACGGATCTCGATGACGGGGACGCCCGCGGCTTCGAGTGCCCGCGTGGTGAACCAGCTGCTGCGGCTGTCGGAGCTGACGAGGTGGACGACGCCGTCGACCCGGTGGGTCCGCGCCTCCTTGACGTACCACTCGACGGACCAGGGCGGTGTGTACATCTGGTCGCGGAAGGCGCAGAACCTCGCGGCCAGCGCGCGCAGGGGGTCGTCCCCGTAGCGTGCGTAGGCGTCTGCCGCCAGCGCCAGGTACATCGACCAGACGAAGACGGCGCCGTGCGACTCCTCGAAGGACCGGTAGAAGTCCATGTCGAACCAGAGGCCGCGCCCGATCCACATCAGCCGCCTGCGTTCGACGGGCACCACGGACCGGCCGGCGTCGACCTCCCCCCGCACCTCCTCGTACAGGGACCGTGCGGCCTGGACGGCCCACTCGGTGCCACGGTGCCACTGGGGGATCATCACGGCGGGGATGACGTCGTTGACCGCGACGGGGCAGCCGGGGGCTCGCGCCAGCAGGTCCCGTGTCCTGCGGTTCCACTCGGCCTGCTCGTTCGACAGGTCCATCACCCGTGCGAGCCGGTGCCGGTCGAACGTGCCGCCGGTCAGTTCCTCAAGACGCGGAACAGCGGCCTCCAACTCCTCCCGCAGCAGGTCGACACGGGCCGAGCCGATCGCCATCTCCCAGTCGTGCCGCATCAGTTCCCACCATCGCTCGGGCACAGACTCGGCCGCGGAGCTCTCCAGCGGCAGGAACGGCACACCGAGCTCGCTCTCCCAGAGCGCGAACATGCGCCGCATGCTGTCTCCCGTGCACTCGGCGAGCACCACCGAGGGACGGGGCAGACCGCCCCACGGCGCGTCATCGCCGCTCGGGGCCAGGGCCTCGGCCAACGGCAGCGCGCTGTACTGCTCGACGTCGTCGGGCAGGCCGCGGCTCCTCAGCTCGGCCAGATACCGGCCCGACATGCGCTTCGCCGAGATGATCGACGCCCACCACTGGTTCACCACATACGGCACGTCCATGGCCCGGAGGATCTCCTGGGGCGCGTCCGCGTTGACGAGTGCGACCCTGCGTCCCCGCTCGGCGTCGGCCCGCAGGCCCGCGAACCACTCCTTCTGGTGGCGCAGAGCGTCCCGCGCCGCGTTGAGCCGCCGTCGCTCACTCATGAAGTCACCTGCTTCTGGGGATCGCCGATCCCGGCGGCCAACTCCGCCAGGTCGGCACGGGCGTAGGGCTGGTCGCGGAGCAGGGCGGCGGGCACGCCGACGGCGGCACGCTGTCCCGGGAAGTCCCACCGGTGCACGTCGTCGTACCGGCGGCTGTAGCAGAGGAACACCTCGGCGCCCGAGCGCAGTACACCCGCCGCGGCGATCGCGGCACGCCGGCGCGCGTCGCGTCCGGTCACGGGCAGCACCGCACGCGTGTAGTGCTCCGTCAGTGCTTCGATGCCGCCGGCGGCGAGCAGCGGCTGGTGCCCGCCGTCGCCCCAGCTGTGATCGTCACCGACGACCAGCCAGCCGCGGCTCTCCAGCGCGTCGTACACGTCCGCGGTGTCCTGCTCGCTGCCGGAGACGAACAGCCGTCGTCCCCGCGGGGTCGCGGGAGGTGTTCCCGTGACCGACCGCAGGGCCTCGGTGAGTGTGTCCGCGTATCGGCCGGGCGGCATGGCCGTGCCTGCCGCGTACCACCGCAGGCACTCGGCTCCCGTGAGACATGTGGCACGGCGTCTCGTCAGCTCGGCGCGTGCCGCACGCGCCCGGTTGTGTGCCTCGACCGCTTCCTCCAGTTCGTCGGCGGCGATGGCGCGGCCGCGCCACGCGCCCATCTGGTCCGCGAGCCGCCGTACGCGCCCGAGGTTGTAGCGCGCCGTGGCCTTTGACGGCAGGTGCAGCAGGTCGAGCAGGTGCACGGGCGGCAGCGCCTCGACGCCCGTCCTGCGCAGCTCGCGCAGGGTGAGGAAGAGCTGCAGCGAGGCGTCGCTCTCGTGAGTGATGAGGACGAGGTCCGGCGAGGTTTCGCCGGGATCCAGCAGGCCGGCGAGGATGTTGACCACCTGCGGGTCCACGGCGCCTTCCAGGTACGTGCGCGCCCGCGAGGCATCGCGGCCGGGGCGGCCCGCGAGCCGGACGGGCAGCGCGCCGGCCGCCGTGACGAGTTCGACCGGTGTGTCGGCGCCGACGTAGCCGACTACGGGCCGGCCCGCGGCCGCCCACTCGCGGGCGGGCGCGCCGCGGTCGTCGTGCACGGCGTCGAGCAACCGGGCGGCGTCCCGCGTTTCGAGCTGTGGCACGGTCACACCACACCTGACTTGCGAAGTTCCGCGATCTCGCCCTGGCCGTAGCCGCCGATGCCCGACAGCAGTTCGTCGGTGTGCTCGCCCAGGTGCGGGGCAGGCCGGTCGAGCCGTGCGGACGCCTCCGAGAACCGGATCGGCACACCAGGGCCCATCAGGCCCGTCGCGCCGTGCTGCGGGTGGCCGAGTTCCACCACCTCCTCGCGGGCCAGCACGTCCGGGTTGCGCAGCGCCTCGGCCGGCTCCAGCACCTCCGCGGCCGGGACGCCCTGCGCCGACAGCGCCGCCACCACCTCGGCGCGCGGCAGGTCCCGTGCCCACTCCCCGATCAGCCGGTGCAGTTCGGACGCGTGCCGCACCCGGCGGTCACGTGTCGCGAAGTCCTCGTCCTCGCCGAACTCGGGCCTGCCCATCGCGCGGAAGACGCCGCGGGCGAAGGTGTCGGTGGGGCCGCACAGCGCGATGAAGCCGTCCTTCGCCCGGAAGATGCCGAACGGGGCGAGCCGCGGGACCTCGTTGCCCGTGCGCAGGGGCAGTCCCGTCTCGGCGAAGGCGTCGAAGGGCTCGATGGACATCAGTGACGTCAGAGCGCCCAGCATCGACACGTCGACGTGCTGGCCACGCCCGGTGGCCTCGCGATTGACCTTGGCCGCCAGGACGCCGACGACCGCGTACAGGGGCGCGAGCAGGTCACCCACGGGGAGGCCGAAGCGTATCGGGTCGCCACCGGGTGCGCCGGCGGTGTACATGACGCCGCTCAGGGCCTGGATGATGGAGTCCATCGCCTTGCCGGTGCCGCCCTGGGCGCCGAAGCCACTGATGGACGCGTAGATGACCGACGGGTTGACGGCACGCACGTCGTCGTAGCCGACGCCGAGGCGGTCGGCGGTCCCGGCCGCGTAGTTCTCCACGACGATGTCGGCGCCCCGGGCGAGACGCAGGAACACCTCTCGTCCCCTGGCCTGCTTCAGGTCCAGTGTGATGCTCTTCTTGTTGCGTCCCCGCCCCATCATCGACACCGACATGTCGGTGTCGGCGGTGCGGTCGAGCGTCAGGCCGAGGCCGCCGAAGTACGGAGAGTTGTTGCGCGAACTGTCCCCTCCTGACGCGGGGTTCTCCACCTTGACGACGGTGGCACCGAGCCCGGCGAGGAGGAGGGTGGCGTACGGCCCGGCCAGGGCTGTGGTCAGGTCCAGCACCACGAGGCCTTCCAGCGGCCCGTTCTGCGCGGCGTCCGTCTGCTGCGTGGTGGTCACTGCTGCTCCTGTTCTGCGTGCACGGCGACCGTCTCGTCACCGGTCCATTCGAAACGCGTACGCAGTCCCGCCCTGCGGCTGATGTCGCGTACGTAGGCGAGGACGTCCTCGCCGCCGGATTCACGAGCCACCGGCACCGGGCGGCCATGGGTGTCGATCCGGCACGGGACGAGTCCCGCCCGCACCTCGCCGTCGCGGCCGATGCCGACGGAGGCGATCACGGTGTTCCTGCTCTCGGGGTGGAACGGATAGGCGGGCATGGCCGGGTCGGGCGCGAAGCCGTACAGCTCGACCCGCCGCCTGGCCCACTCCGCACGCTCCGGGCTGTCGTTGCCGACCGGCGTCAGCGCCCGGGTGACGGTGACGAAGTTGCCGAGTCCGTGGTAGACGGGCCGTCCGCGGTAGACCTCGACCCCGCGCATGATGTGGGCGTGGTGGGCTATCACCACGTCCGCGCCCGCGTCGACAGCGGCGTGTGCGACGGGCCGCTCGTACATGGCGATCTCCGCCGGTGTGTGGCCGACACCCTTGTGGAACCCCACCACCACGACGTCCGCCGCACGCTTGGCGCGTTCGACGTCGTCCTGCATGGCCGCGAGGCTGTCCGGGTCGGCGAACGTGTAGGTCCTCGGTGGCCCGCCGGGGCTCGCGTGGTCGAGTTCGTAGTGGGTGAGCACGTGGACGTACGCGCACCCCGGCTTCGCCGAGGTGGCCCAGCTCTCCCTGGGGCCGACGCAGTTGTAGCCGAGCACCGCGACCCGCAGGCCGTCCGCCAGGACGGCGGCCGGGCGGCGCGCGTCGGCGAGGGTGGCGCCGGCGCCCGCGGTGGCGAGGCCGTGCCGCCGGCGTACCGCACAGATCAGATGAGCAGACGACTGAACTTCACTTATCCCCGTAGCTTTTATGCCCTCTTCTGCCTGATAGAAAGGGGCGGGGGGGGGGCGGGGGGGGGGGGGGGGGGGGCGGGGGGCGCGGGGGGGGCGCGGGGGGGGGGGGGGGGGGGGGGGGGCG
>NZ_JAGIQL010000005.1 GCF_017813245.1 Streptomyces montanisoli | reverse complement strand
CCCACCACCGTCACCGGCTCCTCGGGCAGGTCCAGCAGCCACCGGTGGCCAGGACCGGCGGTGCGGGCGTCCGACGTGGTGTCCAGCGCGAGCCTGGTGAGGTCGACGGTGTCGCGCGCCAGCGGCCCGGTGAGCGCGGTACCCGGCCCCGACACCACGGCTGCGGCGGCCCGCCCGGCGAACGCCAGGATGTCCGCCGCCTGTTCGCGGGTCACCCGCACAGGACCGCCGGGCGGCGGCGCGAGCGCGGCCAGCCGGTGCAGGACGGCCGCGGCGAAGGCGTCGCCCGCGCCGATGGTGTTGACGACGGTGACGGGTGTGGCCGGCACCGCCACCCGCTCGCCGTCCGCCGTGAAGGCCGTGGATCCGTGCGCGCCGCGTGTGAGCAGGACGAGGCGGCCGCCGGCGGCCAGGCGCGCGCAGGAGTCCTCCGCGCTCTCGCCCGGCCACAGCGCGGCCAGGTCCTCGTCGCTGACCTTGACGACGTGCGCGAGCGCGCACAGGTCACGCAGGCTGCGCGCGCCGTCCCGCGGCGCGATCGACCGGTCGACGCGTACGTTGGGGTCGACCATCAGGACGGACGAGCGTGCCGCCGCGCGCGCGGTGGCGGCGACCGATTCGGCCGCGGGCGCGACGACGGCGGCCAGGCCGCCCGCGTACACGGCGCTGAACGCGCCCGCCGCCTCCGCGTGGTCGGGGATCTCGAACGTCGCGGTGGCGGCCAGGTGGAAGTGGTACCCGGTGGTGTCGGGCCGCGGGTCGGTGACCGCGAGCGTGGTGGGCAGCGGCGAGCGCCCTGTGAGGCTCGTGTCGACGCCCGCGCCGGTGAGGACGCGCTCCAGGTCGCCGGCGAAGGCGTCGCCGCCGAGCGCGCCCGCGAAGAAGCTCGGGGTGCCGAGCCTGGCGAGTCCGACGGCCACGTTGACGGGCGCGCCGCCCGGCTCGGCGGCGTAGCGCCGTGCCGTCCCCGGGCCCCCCTCGGCCGGTACGAGGTCGATGAGCGCCTCACCGAGCACGAGGACGGCGCCGGGCGGCGGCACGGTGGTCACGGCTGGACCACGATCTTGCGGCCCTGGCCCGCCTTGAAGCGGTCGAGGGCGGCGGGGTACTCCTCGAGCGGCAACCGGTCGCTGATGAAGACGGCCGGGTCGAGGACGCCGGTCGCGAAGAGCGCCGCGGCCCGCTCGTAGCTGTGCAGGACGGCCATCGAGCCGGTGATGGTGATTTCCTGGTTGTAGATCTTGTAGGGCTCGATGACGGCGGTCGTCGCGTAGTCGGCGACGCCGAACTGGAGGAACGTGCCGCCCTTGGCGACGCGGCCGAGTCCGTCCTGGATGGCGCCGGCGTTGCCGGTGGCGTCCACGACGACGTCCCAGCCGCGTGCGGTCTCCAGTTCGTCGGCGTTGGCGGCCGAGCGGCTGCAGCCGAGCTTCACGGCGGTCGCCAGACGGTCCGCGTTGATGTCGAGCATGTCCACGGACGCGGCACCCGTGCGCTTGGCGAGTTCCAGCATCATGAGGCCCATGGTGCCAGAGCCGTAGATGAGGACCTCGGCGCCGAGGGTGGAGCTCAGCACGTCGTAGCCGCGCACCGCGCAGGACAGCGGCTCGATGAGCGCGGCGTCGTGCACGTCGATGTGTCCGGGCAGTTTGACGCAGTTGGCGACGGGCGCGACGGCGAACTCGGCGGCGCCGCCCGGCTTGCTGACGCCGATGGCGTTCCACCGCTCGCACAGGTTGCCCCTACCGATGCGGCAGTAGTGGCACTCGTGGCAGTGCAGAGAGGGGTCAACGGCCACCCGGTCGCCGACGGCGAGCTCCGTGACGTCGGAGCCGAGCGCGGCGATCTCACCGGCGAACTCGTGGCCGGGCACGATCGGCAGGGTCGGCGCGAACTCGCCCTGCAGGATGTGCAGGTCGGTGCCGCACAGACCGCAGGCCGCGACCTTCACCACGACGTCACGGGGCCCGGGGGTGGGGTCGGGGACCGTCTCGACGGACACCTTGCCGGGCGCCTCGATGATCGCTGCCCTCATTTGACTGCTCCAAGCGAAAGGCCCTGGACGAGCTTGTCCTGGGCGGCGAAGCCGGCGGCGAGCACCGGCAGGGACACGACGACGGACGCGGCGCACAGCTGGGCGAGGAACAGGCCCTGGCTGGTGACGAATCCGGTCAGGAACACGGGCGCGGTCTCGGCGCGCACGCCGGTGAGCACCCGTGCGAACAACAGCTCGTTCCAGCTGAAGATGAAACAGATCAGGGAGGTGGCGGCGATGCCGGGCGCGGCCACCGGGGCGACGACGCGCAGCAGCACCGTGGGCAGCCGGGCCCCGTCTACCTGGGCGGCCTCGATGATGGAGACCGGCACGTCGGCGAGGAAGGACTGCATCATCCACACCGCGATCGGCAGGTTCATCGACGTGTAGAGGATGACGAGCAGCCACACGTTGTCGAGCAGGCCGGTGTTCTTCGCGAAGAGGTACACGGGCAGCAGGCCCGCGACGACCGGGAGCATCTTCGTGGACAGGAAGAAGAACATCACGTCCGTCCACTTCCTGACGCGCTTGATGGACAGCGCGTAGGCGGCGGGCAGGGCGAGCGCGAGCACCAGCGCGGTCGACAGCACCGACGACAGCGCGGAGTTGATCAGCGGCGGCCAGGGGCTCGCACCACCGCCCGCGCCGAAGAACACCTTGTAGCCGGAGAGCGTCAGCGGCGCGGCGATCGACGGCGGGTTGGTGGCCGCGTCCGGCTCCGAGTGGAAGGACGTCAGCAGCATCCACAGCGCCGGGACGCAGAAGACGATGCCGACGATCCAGGCGAGCAGGCCGATCCAGGCGGCCTTGCGCCGCGCCTTACGGGTGTGCGGGGCGTGGCGCACGCCCTTCGAGCGGGCGGGCGCCGGGGCCCCGGCGGTGGTCAGGGTGGTCATGCGCGGCCCGCCTCCTCCGTGAACAGGGACGAGACGACCCGCAGCGCGAAGGTCGCGATGATGATCGTGCCGATCACGACGACGACGCCTGCCGCCGACGCGAGGCCGTACTCGTGGGCCTGGTAGAAGGTCTCGTAGATGGTGTAGGGGAGGTTCGCCGTGCCGAGCCCGCCGGCTGTGATGGTGAACACGGCGTCGAAGTTCTGCACGACGTTGATCGAGCCGAGCAGGATGCCCAGTTCGAGGTAGCGGCGCAGGTGCGGCAGGGTCAGGAAGCGGAACATCTGCCAGGGGCCGGCACCGTCGAGGCGCGCCGCCTCCAGCGTCTCCGCCGGCCGGCTCTGCAACCCGGCGAGCAGGATGAGCATCATGAACGGCGTCCACTGCCACACCAGCGCGATCTCGACCGCGGTCAGCGGCATGTTGGAGATCCAGTCTGGCTGGGCGGGTGTGTGGTCGCCGAACAGGCCCGCCACCCACGACCAGGCGCCATTGAGCAGGCCGTACTCGGGGTTGTAGAGCACGTGCTTCCACAGCAGCGCCGCGGAGACCGGGACCAGCAGGAACGGGGTGATCAGCAGGGTGCGCACGATCCCGCGGCCGAAGAACTTGCGGTCGAGCAGCAGCGCGAGGAGCAGCCCGATGACCACGCTCGCGACCACCACGGTCACGGTCAGCAGGATCGTGGTGAACACCGAGTCGCGCATGTCGGAGTCGGTGAAGACGGTGGCGTAGTTCGACAGGCCGTGGAAGTGGCGCTTGCCGGGTGCCAGCGAGTTCCAGTCGAACAGCGAGATCACCAGTGTTGCCACGAAGGGCAGTTGGGTGACGGCGATGAGGAACAGCAGGGCGGGCATGAGCGGCGCGCGGGTGGCCCAGGCGCGCGCCCCGCCGCCGGGGGCCCGGCCGCCGCGGCGCGCGGTGCGCGACGCGTCGGCCGGGGGCAGCGACCGCGTGGTGACGGGTGCGCTCACTTCTGCTCCTTGCCGGCCTTCTCGGCGAGGGCCTGGGACTTCTTCAGCGCGTCCTCGACCGACTGCTTGCCCGCGATGGCCGAGCTGATCTCCTGGGAGACCTTCGTGCCGAGGTCCGTGAAGCCGGGGAAGTCGACGAACTGGATGCCGGGCGTGGGCCGCTGCTGGACGCCCGGGTTCTTCGGGTCGACGCCGGCGATGGACTTCTTGGTGATGTCGGCGAACGCGGACGCGTCCTTCAGGTAGTCCGGGTTGGAGTACGTGGACGCGCGCTTGCCCGCGGGTACGTTGGACCAGCCGATCTTCTTGCCGACGAGGTCCTCGTAGCCCTTGCCCGACGCCCAGGAGATGAACTTCCAGGCGGCGTCCTGGTTCTTGGAGGCCTTCTGCACGCCCCAGGCCCAGGTGTAGAGCCAGCCGGACGTCTTGGTCTTGTCGACGGGGGCCGGCACGTAGCCGATCTTGCCCTTCACGGGCGAGTCGGACGCCTCCAGCGAGCCGGCGCCTGCCGTGGAGTCGTACCACATGGCGGTCTTGCCCTGCGTCATGTCGTTGAGGCACTCGGCGTAGCCGGACTGCGCCGCGCCCGCCTCCCCGTGTTTGCGCACGAGGTCGACGTAGAACTTGGTGGCCTTCTCGAAGCCGGGCCCGGTGAGTTGCGCGTTCCAGTCCTTGTCGTACCAGGTGCCGCCCATGGTGTTGACGACGGTCGTGAGCGGCGCGATCATCTCGCCCCAGCCCGGCAGGCCGCGCAGGCAGATGCCCTTGACGCCAGGGGTCGCGCCGTCGACCTTGGCCGCCAGGTCGGCCACCTGCTGCCACGTCGGGTGCGCGGGCATCGTCAGGTGCTTCTTGGCGAACAGGTCCTTGCGGTACATCAGGAACGACGACTCGCCGTAGAAGGGCTCCGCGTAGAGCTTGCCGTCGTCGCCGGTCAGCGACTCCTGCATGGGCCCCAGAATGTCGGCCTGGTCGAACGCCTTGTCCTTCTTGACGTAGCTGTCGAGCGGCGCCAGCCAGCCGTTCTTCGCGTAGAACGGCACCTCGAAGTTGCTGATGGTGGCGATGTCGTACTGGCCGGCCTGGTTGGAGAAGTCCTGGGTGAACTTGTCGCGGGCGTCGTTCTCCGGCAGGACCGTGAAGTGCACCTTTATGCCGGTCTTCTTGGTGAAGTTGTCGGCGGTGAGCTTCTGCAACTCGGTCATCTGCGGGTTGTTGACCATCAGCACGTTGAGCGCCTTGCCACCACCGCCACCGCCCGAGGAGCTGCCGCCACCACCGCCGGCGCCCGCGCAGCCGGCGAGCAGCGTGGCAGCCGCCACGCTCGCTCCCAGTCGCACGTAGGTTCCCTGTCGTCGCTGCTTGAGAGGCATGGGATTCTCCCGATCGTCGTCGTCCGGTGGATGGGTTGAGGGATGGAAGGGGCGGTGTGCGCGACGCGGACGCCGCGCTGCGGTCGCGGAGGCGCCCGCGGGTGTGCGGGCGGGTGGCCGGGCCGCCGGCGGGACGTGCGGCCGGTGCGCGAGCGGGAGCGGCGAGGCCGCCGGCCGCGCGGGGACGGGAGCGTACGGGCGGGGATCAGACGCGCAGCACCTGCGGCCCGAGCAGGGTGTAGCGGTGCGCCTCGGCCGAGGACAGCCCCGCGTCGGTGACGATCGTTTCAAAGTCCCGCACCTCGGCGAAGCGGCAGAAGCTCACCGCTCCGAACTTGGTGTGGACGCTGGTGAGGACGCGCCGCCTCGCGCTGCGCATCGCCTGCGCCTTGACCTCGCTGACGGCCGGGTCGGGTGTGGTCAGGCCGTACTCGCGCGAGATGCCGTTGGCGCCGACGTAGGCCAGGTCGATCACGAACTCGGAGAGCATGCGCGTGGTCCAGTGGTCGACGGTCGCCATGGTGGAGCCGCGCACCCGGCCGCCGAGGAGCAGGACCGCGATCTTCTCCGCGTCGGCGAGTGCGGTCGCCACGCCGAGCGAGGCGGTCACCACGGTCAGCGGCCGGTCCCTGGGCAGCGCCTCGGCCACGAGCTTCGGCGTGTAGCCCTCGTCCACGAAGACGGTCTCCGCGTCGCCGAGCAGGTCGGCGGCCGCCTTGGCGATCCTGGACTTCTGCGGTACGAGCCGCGTGGTGCGCACCGCGAGCGTCGTCTCGAACCCGGCGCTCTCCACCGGGTACGCGCCGCCGTGCGTCCTGCGGACGAGGCCGTGCTCCTCCAGCGCGCGCAGATCGCGCCGTACGGTCTCCTTCGCGACCACGAGCTCGGCGGCGAGCTCGGTGACGTCCACCGCGCCGTCCCTGCGGGCGACGTCGAGGATGGTTCGTCGGCGTTCGTCGGCGTCCACCACACACTTCCCTGCTTGTTCGCACTCGGTCCTGTGCCCGCTCGGGTCCCGCACCCGTTCGGGCTCATGCGTAGTTTGTACAAGCAACCCCCGGGCCTCCACCAGCTCCTCAGCCGCTGCGGGCATGCCCGTTCCCGTCCGTTTCCCCCGATGCTTTCCACTGGTCATGACCGTTCGGGCGCCCGCTTGAGAGGGCGAATCTGCCCGTTACCCGTATCGGGCCGCCCGCTCCGTGCCCGCCGGGCCGCGCGGCGCGCGGCACCGCGGGACGGTGAGTGGCCAGACGGAACGAGTTCCGCCGAAGCAGTACCTGGGGCGCCCATGCGTCCGAGAACTTCTGTGACACCCCAGGCCGCTGAGGCCGCGATCGGGCTGAGCACCGTAGGCTCGAACTCCGTACTGACGAGACGGTCCGCCGATGTGCCGGACGCGACGTAACCGAAGGCAGGGTCACTATGAGCAGCACAGCCCAGATCGGTGTCACCGGGCTCGCGGTGATGGGCCGCAACCTGGCCCGCAACTTCGCACGCAACGGGTACACGGTCGCGCTGCACAACCGGACGAACGCCAGGACGCGCGCGCTGGTGGAGGAGTTCGGGGACGAGGGCAACTTCGTCGCCACCGAGTCCGCCGAGGACTTCGTCGCGGCGCTCGAGCGTCCACGCCGGCTCGTCGTCATGGTCAAGGCCGGCGAACCCACCGACGCGGTGATCGCGGAATTCGCCCCGCTGCTGGAACCCGGCGACATGATCATCGACGGCGGCAACGCACACTTCGCCGACACCCGCCGTCGCGAGAAAGAACTGCGTGAGCGCGGCATCCACTTCGTCGGAACCGGCGTCTCCGGCGGCGAGGAGGGCGCGCTCAACGGACCCAGCATCATGCCGGGAGGCTCGCCCGAGTCGTACGACTCGCTCGGCCCGATGCTCGAGAAGATCTCTGCCAAAGCCAAGAACGGCGATCCTTGCGTCACCCACATCGGGCCTGATGGAGCGGGCCACTACGTGAAAATGGTCCATAACGGGATCGAGTACGCCGACATGCAGCTGATCGGTGAGGCGTACCAGTTGCTGCGGGACGTTGCGGGCCGCTCCCCCGCCGAGATCGCGGAGATCTTCCGGACCTGGAACACGGGCCGCCTTGACTCGTACCTCATCGAGATCACGGCCGAGGTTCTCGCGCACACCGACGCGGACACGGGCAAGCCCTTCGTGGACATCGTCCTTGACCAGGCCGAGCAGAAGGGCACCGGACGCTGGACCGTGCAGATCGCCCTTGACCTGGGCGTACCGGTCTCCGGCATCGCCGAGGCCGTCTTCGCCCGCGCCGTCTCCGGCCACGCCGGACTGCGCGAGGCCTCGCAGCACCTCGCGGGCCCTTCACCCCGGGCGATGGGCGAGGACGAGGCGGCAGCCTTCGCCGACCGGGTCGAGCAGGCCCTGTACGCCTCGAAGGTCGTGTCGTACACCCAGGGCTTCCACCAGATCGCCGCCGGCAGCGAGCAGTACGAATGGAACATCGACCTCGGCAAGGTCGCCGCGATCTGGCGTGGCGGCTGCATCATCCGCGCGGCCTTCCTCGACCGCATCACCCAGGCCTACGAAGCCCAGCCGGGCCTCGTGAGCCTCCTGGCCGACAAGGGCTTCGCCGAGGAGATCGCCGCCGCCCAGGACGACTGGCGCACCGTGCTCACCACCGCCGTCACCCACGGCGTCCCCACCCCCGCGCTCGCCGCCACCCTCGCCTACTACGACTCACTGCGCGCCCCACGCCTCCCCGCCGCCCTCACCCAGGGCCAACGCGACTACTTCGGCGCCCACACCTACCACCGCACCGACCGCGACGGCACCTTCCACACTCTCTGGGGCGGCGACCGGACAGAAATCGACGCCTGATCCACCCGCGAGATCGTAGGCGGAACCGCCTGATGCGGGAACGAGCCAGGATGCGGGCAGAACCGGCTCACACCGGCCGCTTGATCAGTCCTCAGTGCTCGCAGGGCTCCCTTGTCAACTGGCTGCGCAGCGGGCCGGAGCCGTCCAGTCGACCCGCGATGCCCTCGGCGAAGTACTCCCTCACGGAGGCGATGGTGGTGGGACAGAGCTTGCGGCAGCACTCGTTCCCATCCCATACCCAGATGCGGCCGTCGGGCGTGCGGAAGTCGACAAGGGTCCACATCGTGCAGCCGCGATCCATGATCGGAACGACGCCCGGCGGGACGCCCTCGTCCAGGTCTTGCGTGGGAGTGGCGAACCCGCGGTAGAGCTTGAGGATGTCCTCGGCGTCGCAGAAGTAGTGGTCAGGAAGCGGGCTCAGCGAGGCGCACTCCCAGCCGTCGATGCCGAAGCCACCGTTGGAGACCTCTGCATAGAGCCTGCGGAGGAAACTGGGCATCGGGTGACCGACCTCCGCCTCTACGGTGGCGATCACGGTGGGTGCAGCGACTGGTGCCAGATTGTGGGCGGGTGTCTGCTTCCTGATTACCGCGATCAGTTCGTCCTCGGTCATGTCGTCTCCTTCGCCTCAACAACGCGTGGACCAGCATGAGGTATGGGTACGACGGAAGGGAGCGGGCCCCCGAGCCTGACTACCGCTGCAGAGGCAGCCCTCGTCCAGGACCCGGACACAACCGTCGAGGCTTGCGGGCCTGTCGGCCACCGTCAGGCCGGCGAAGGCCAGCGCTTTGACGGCCTTCGCCGGCGCCGGTCCGGTGATCCGGCCGTCCTCGAACTGTGACCCAGCTCTCACTGGAGCCGTGCAGCAGATACGCCCGCTTCCACGTCGAGGAGGGGTGACAGGAAGGGAGGAGCGTATGGATCTGGACGTGGCGACCGCGTGGAGACCGCGCGTCGAACTCGGCGTGCCCGGGCCGGTGGAGGACGGAGACGACTTCCATGGCTTCGTCGTCGCCCGGTCAGCCGTACTGTTCCGCGGCGCCCTCGCCCTCACGGGAAACCGTGAGGCGGCGGAGGACCTGGTCCAGGAGACCCTGGAGCGGGCCTGGCGCAAGTGGCGCACCATAGCCGCCAAGGATGCTCCGGACGCCTACGTGCGGCGCATCATGGTGAACCTGGCGAACGACCGGTGGCGAAAGTTCCGCCGCACGGTCCCCCACCAGGAAGGCGATGGCAGGGCGGCTCCGGGCGACGACTACGGGCAGGTGGACACCAGGGACCAGTTGGTCCGGGCCCTCCATGGTCTGCCGATGCGCATGCGGACGGTCGTGGTGCTGCGGTACTTCCACGCCCTTTCGGATGATGAGATCGCGGCCGACCTGGGGATCTCGCCGAGCACGGTACGGTCCCAGCTCGCGCGCGGAATCGACAAACTCCGGGGTCAGTCCTCCGCACTCTCCGGCCCTTCATCGAAACAGCCCACGGAAGGAACACGATGACGTCTCACGGTTCGCGGCCTTCCGCCGGCACGGGGTACTCCCCCTTCGAGCAGGAATTGGTGAACGCCATGAACGATTTCGTGAGCAGCAGCGAGGCGCCGCGGTTCGACGCGGCCGTCATCGCGCGCGGGGCCCGCCGCAAGCGGGCCACGGCCATAGCGGGCATCTCCGCCGCTCTGGTCGTGGTGGGCGGCGGCACGGCGCTGGCCGCCGGGGTTGTCGGTGGTTCGCATGCCGCACGTCCGGCCGCCGTTTCCCACGCCACCACCACTACCACCGGCAAGAATGCCACCACCGTGCTGTACAGCAATGGCGGAACGACCCGTATCGAGCTGGGCGGCTTGAACTCGACCGGGGCCAGGGCGCTGCTCGACAAGGCCCGGATCACGCCTGAGTTCGGCAAGGCGTCCGCGACCGGCTGCAAGCCGGGCTCGGTCATAGCGGTCTCGCCGCACGCCCCGACGGTGGTCCACCGAGGCGCCACGGTCAAGGTGACCCTCTGCGCCGGCTGAGCTGACGCAGGCGGTGGTGGCCCCGCCGGAACCGGGGCCACCACCGTCATCCATTGCACCACCGTTCGGTGATGGGACCACCAGGACACTCGATCGCCTGCTCGCGGTGATCGGCAGCATGCGGACGTGCCGCCGGTCATCAGGAAACCTCCCACAACTTGGCGAACCGCTGGGTGCAGTCGGGGAATGCCGACCAGCCGCCGGCCGGATCAAAGGCGATGTCCTTCTGCTCCAGGAACTGCTCGGTCACCGAGCCGGCCTGTTCGCTCGCTGTGGGCGGTTCGCCCTCGATCAGGCGCGCGGCTGCGTCGACGGCCGTCCATGTCGAAACCCGAAAGTCGATGTCCAGCGCGACCGTCAACGAACCGTCCTTGATGTCCTGCAGGTTACCGGCTGTGGGCGCGAAGCCCACGGTCGTGACCGACAGGCCGGCGGCCTTCATCGCCGTCGGCAGGCCCGCGGCTGCCGAGAGGCTCACGAAGACCGCCGTCTTCGTGTCAGTGTGAGACCGCAGGTCGGTCACGATGGTACGAGGCGCCGTCGCACCAATGGTGCTGACGTCGATGGGGACCACGCGCACCTTGCACGACGCGCAGTTCTCCCGCATCTCGTCCTGGAAGGCCTTCTGCACCGGGGCTGACAGGTCGAGGGCGGGCAACGTGTAGAGCACCGCCTTGGCCTTCGCACCCTTCTTGGCGATCACCCAGTCTGCCAGGAGCTTGCCGTTGAGCCGGCTCAGTTCGGGACCCAGGTAGTTGAACGTGATCCCGTACTGCTTCACATCCTTGTCGATCTGGAGGGAGACCAGCTTGACACCGGAGCCGGCGAGCTTCTTCAGCGCACCACCGAACAATGCTGGGTCGGTCGCTCCCAGGAGCACCGCGTCCGGTCTGAGCGCACGCAGACGCGACGCGGCTGTCTGTGCCGTCCGCGCCGTAGAACCAGTGTTCACCACGGCGAACGTCCCGCCGAGCGTCTTGACCGCCTGCCGGACGTATGCGCCCACCGCGGCACAGACAGGCGTGGAACACCGCAGGTAGACGAACTTTTCGCCTTTCGGAAGTCGCCGCATCAGCGACTCGGCCACCGGAAAGTCAGTCGGCGTGGACGTGTACGGTGCGATTGCAGTGCTCGCCAGTCCGACATTCGCCGGCAGATGCCGCTCCGAAGTGGCCGAACTCGTGAAGGCTCCGCAGGCGGCAACCGACATGACCGTGATCGCCGAGACGCATGCCTTGGCTGCCTTCGCGGCGTTCGAGCCCCTACTACAGGCGGAGCCGCCACCCATCGGGGCCCTGGACTTTGCGAGCATCCTTCACACTCCAGTTGTCTTCGAAGGAAACACCGGACGCCGTGAAAAGGGCCAATAGGCTGTGCTTGCACTCACGCGCGCGCTCCGCTCATGGCCATCCCGGCCGCCGTCGCGACCTCCTTGAGCCTGCGGACCCAGGCCTCGATCTGCTCCGCCGACGCAGAGGCCGGCATTCCGGTCAGCCGGATCGCCATCGGGGACAGGCCCGCCTCGGTGGGGACGGGGGCCACAATCGATGCGAGGTCGTACAGCTCACCCGGCAAGAGGTCGGGGCAGAACAGCTCGGCAAGCTCGGAGGTCGCCTGCTGCACCTCGCGCTCGTGTCGTGGCAGCCGGTCGGTCATTTCGAACGCGGACAGCGCTGCTTGCTGCCGCTGGAGCAGACGGGGTTCTGCGGCGAGTAGGGAGTAGCCGAGCTCGCGTACCTTGTCGAGCCGCGCAAGGTAGAGCTCGCGGCGCTCGCGGTCGTCGTCCGGGCCACGCCGCAGCCAATCCTCCACCTCCCGCCCAGTCGAGTTCACGAGGAAGACGGCTCCAAGTGGAGGAATGATCGGTTGACGGTGGCCAAGGGGGAACGGCTCGGCGACGGACCCGCGGTTCGCGGCCAGCACCTGCACCGCGTCGCCGCGAATCCGGGTGAGCACGCCGCAGTTGACCGCGAGTTCGCTGCTGAGGTTCTCGATCTGGGATCGGATCGTCTCGGCCACCTGGGCTGCCTGGATCAGGTCAGGATCCGGAGTGGTCATGAAGGAGCCCGGGGAGAAGCGCCCGTAGCCGCCCTGGAAGAACAGCAGTGGAAGCGTCGACCGCTCGACCGCCAGCTCTTGGACGAGCCCGAGGACGATGAAGTGGTCGCCTGCTTCCCGGATGTCGTGGAACGTGCACTCCACCCAGGACACGGCGCCCTCGAGGATGGGCGAGCCGAGCGGTCCGGGCCGCCAGTGCACGTCCTCGAACTTGCTCGCCCCGCCAGTGGCGAATTGGCGGCACAGCGGCTCCTGATCAGACGCCAGGACGTTGACGCAGAAGGCCTGAGCTGTCCGGAGCTGCCGGAAGCTTCTGGAACCGGTAGCCGGGTAGAACGCGACCATCGGTGGGTCCAAGGAGACCGAGGAGAACGTTCCGACGACCATTCCGGCGGGGCGGCCGTCCTCGGCCACCGCGGTGACCACGGCCACTCCGGTCGGGTAGTGTCCCAGTGTTTCGCGGAACAGCGCGGGGTCGACGGACCTGCCCATGAGAAAACTCCTTCAGATGCTCTTGCTGTCGGGGACGCTTTGCAGAGGATCGCGGAGACCACGTCCGGCTTCGGCCGGCTCCTGGATCACGGGCCGCCGCCGCCCGAAGCGCGTCAGTCCGTTCCTACGGGCGGCGGGGGATCTCCGCCAGGCGGCGAGGCCGACGGCGGCGAGGAGGGCGGTGCCGTTGAAGAGGTCGGGAATCCATATGGGCAGCCCTGCCAGTTGCAGGCCTTTGACTCCGACGGCAAGGGTGTAGGCGGCGACCACGGTGCCCCAGATGTTGAAGCGGCCACCGCGGAACTGTGTCGAGCCGAGGAAGACGGCGGCGATCACGGGCAGCAGATAGCCAGGCCCGACGGTGGGATCACCGGTCGACAGCTGCGATGTCAGCAGCAGGCCGCCCAGTCCCGCGACCGCACCGGAAGTCACCAACGCGAACAGGAGGACCCGGGAGGTGCGCACGCCGGCGAGGGCAGCGGCTTGAGGATTGCCGCCGGTCGCGTAGATGCGGCGGCCGGCTGGGGTGCGTTCCAGTACGTACCAGAGGAACACGGCGACGGCGAGCAAGATGTAGACGGGATACGTGACGCCGAAGAGTTGACCGGTGCCGAGCTTGCCGAACCCGGCGGGAAGGTTGAGGATCTGCTGACTGCCGGAGACCCAGGCAGTCGCCGCGGCCAACAGCGAACTGACGGCCAGTGTCGCGATGAACGACGGGATCCGGGCACGAGTGATCATCAGCCAGGAGAACACCCCGACCGCCGCACCGGCCACAACCGACAGCACAATCGCGACCGGGATCGGCACGTGGCCGACCAGCAATCGCGCCACCAGGATCGCTCCAAGACCCACCTCCGCACCGATCGCCAGGTCGATCACCCCTGCCGCCGTCGGAACCACCAGCCCCACCGCGACCAGACACGTCACCGCCTGATCCGACAACAGCGACCGCCACGTACCCGACGTCAGAAACGTGCCCGGCACCCACAGCCCGAACACCACGACCATGACGACGAGCAGGTACAGCGCGGAAACATTCCGAAACGCCACCGTCCGCCGCAACCCGACCGACCAGTGCACCCTGTGCACCGCATCCGGTACCGAACCACCAGACGCCTGCCCGGGAGTCATAACGCCTTCCGTTGTCCGCATCGTCCTCACTCCCGTCCACTCGTGCCGATGGGCCCTGTAGCGCCCTGGAGACCCAGCTCGTCGCGGACGAGTCGTGCTTCGGTCAGGGACTCGCGAGGTACTTCGCCGGCTGTCCGGCCCTCCTTGAGCACGAGGACGCGGTCGCACAAGGACACGAGTTCCTTCGTGTCCGAGGAGCACAGCAGGACCCCGGTTCCGTCGTGCCGTGCGGCCAGGATCAACTCGTGGAGTGCCGCCTGGGCGCCGACGTCCACGCCTTGGGTGGGCTCGTCGAGCAGGAGCACGCGAGGACGGATGCGCAGCCACTTGGCCAGCACGACCTTCTGCTGGTTGCCGCCACTGAGCAGTTTCAGCGGCTGCTCGGGGTCGGGCGGACGCAGTCCGACGGTCTGTATCCAAGCGCGGGTCTGCGCCTGCTCGGCCTGTCTGTCCAGACGCCCGAAGCGGCGTCGCAGGGGCCGCATCAGCGGCAGTGTCAGGTTCTCCCGAACATTCATCTCCGTCACCACGCCACTACGGCGGCGGTCAGCCGGTACGTAGGCCATCCCGTGCTCGATCGCCGCCCGGGGGTCATCGGGGATCAGTTCGTTCCCGTCGACCTCCACCCGACCGCCGGACCGGTGCTGGGCCCCGAACAGCATCGGAGCGAGCTGCTCGCGTCCTGAACCCAGAATGCCGGCGACGCCGACGATCTCACCCGCTCGCAGACTCAACGAAAAGTCGCTGATCTCCGCGCCACTGATGCCGGCCACGGTCAATACAGGGTCGCCGAGCTCGTCGACGCTCGTCACGACCGTTTCCGCGATCTCGCGACCAGCGATGAGCCTCACAATGGTGTCATGGTCAAGTCGGCTGGTGGCCTGCTCGGCCACCACCCGGCCGTCACGCAACACCACTACTCGGTCAGCCAGTTCGAGCACTTCGTCGAGCCTGTGGGAGATGAAGACGACACCCGCCCCGGACGAGGCGACCCGCCGGATCGCCTCGAACAGCACCTGCACCTCGTCGCCGTGCAGCGCCGCCGTGGGCTCATCGAGCACCAGCACGTTGTCCGGACGTGTCCAGCCGTCCAGCGCCCGGGCGATCGCGACGATCGTCCGCTGCGCCGGTGTCAGCTTCCCGACCGGAACCGTCACATCGACGCCGCCACCGAAGCGGGCGACAAGATGCTGTGCGTGGCGTCGCTCGGCAGCGCTGCGAACGGGAGCAAGAGCCCGGCCAGGCACCCACGTGCCCAACCCGAGATTTTCCACTGTTGTCAGAATGTCGGCCAGACCGAGGTCCTGATGGATGAAGTGCAGGCCGTCACGGACCGCCGGCCCGGCGACGAGTTCGCCCTTGGCGCCGCGGACCTCGACGACTGTCCCGGGATCGGCCTGATGCACACCGGCCAGAACCTTGACCAGCGTCGACTTTCCCGAGCCGTTGTGGCCGAGGACCGCGACGACTTCCCCCGGGTAGACCTCCAACGACACGCCGTCCAAGGCTTTCAGTCCCGGGAATGTCTTCGACATGCCCTTGATCCGGAGCAGCGGTGCCGCGGCGTCGGCCATTACGACACCTTCCACAGCGTGGCGAAGCGCTGGGCGTAGTCGGGGAATGCCGACCAGCCGTGAGTGGGGTCGAAGGTGATGTCCTTCTGTTCCAGGAACTGCTCAGGCACCGCGCCCGCCTGCTCGCTCGTCGTCGGCTCGGCTCCCTCGATCAAGCGGGCCGCCGCGTCGACGGCCGTCCACGTGGACACCGGAAAGTCGATGTTCAGTGCGGCTGTCAGTGAACCCTTTTTGATGTCCTGCAAGTTGGCGGCTGTGGGCCCGAAGCCGACCGTCGTGACCGACAGGCCGGCGGCCTTCATCGCCGCCGGCAGGCCCGCGGCTGCCGAAAGGCTCACGAACACCGCGGTCTTCGTGTCCTGGTGTGCCTCAAGATCGGTCACGATGGTGCGCGGCGCTGTCGTCCCGATGGTAGCCGCGTCGATGGGGACCACGCGCACCTTGCACGAAGGGCAGTTCTCCTTCATCTCGTCCTGGAACGCCTTCTGTACCGGGGTCGAGATGTCGAGGGTGGGCTCCGTGTAGAGCACCGCGTCGGCCTGCTCCCCCTTCTTGGCGATCACCCAGTCGGCCAGGAGCTTTCCGTTGCGCCGGCTCAGGTCGGTGCCCAGGTAGTTGAACGTGATGCCATACGGCTTCACGTCCTTGTCGATCTGCAGGGAGACCAGCTTGGCGCCGGCATCGGAAAGCTTCTTCAGGCCGCTCCCGAACAAGGCGGGGTCGATGGCGCCGAGGATGACGGCGTCCGGTTTCATCGAGTTCACACTTGATGCGGCGGCCTGTGCCGTCTGCGCCGTCGAGCCTGCGTTGACGGTAGTCATCTTTCCGCCCAGCGCCCGGACCGCCTGCCGGATGAAGGAGCCCACCGTGGCACAGATGGGCGTCGAACACTGCAGATAGACGAACTTCTTCCCGGCCGGGAGCTTGTGCGCCAGCGGATCGCCCACCGGAAATTCGGTGGGCGTCACCGTGTAGCCGGCGATCGATCTCTTGGCTGCCGCGACGTCCGCCGCGTGCTGCGACCCCGAGCCCGAGGCGGTGGCCGAGTCCGACGAGGAACCGCAGGCAGCCGTTGACACCAACGCGAGCGCCGAGATGCCGGCCGCCGCCGCCCTTGCCGCACCACGGCGGTTCGAGCGCCTTCCGTGAGGGGCGCCACCAGGCCTCGGATGACTGAGAGTTGCGAGCATTTCACACGCTCCAGTTGGTCTGCAAAGGGAAGGACCCGGCGCTGTGATCAGGCCCGCTTACGGACTGCCGATGCGGACCTCGCGACATGCGCCTGAGCCAATTAGGCCGAACCAATAGGCTGTACCTTGCATCGGGCCAGTGGGCGTGTCAAGGGTCTTGTGGCGCGATCGAGCCCCGCGTCGGGAGCCTGCAAAAAGGCTAATGATTAGGCCTGATAGGTGGCTGCGAAGGCACCCGCGCCCAGCCCAGCACCGCCTGACGGCCCGGTCGATGTGGCCGCAGACGGCATGGCGGATGACGACCGCCGATCAGCGGCGGACGATCCCCTGCGGGCGACGGTCAGGCTTGATGGCTGCCGTTCAGCTCGAGTGGCGGTGTGCGTGCGCGGCCTGCCGGGCGGCGGAGGCATCGCCGGCGAGGATGGCGTCGACCAGATCGCTGTGGACTTCCAGTCGCTGCGTCAGGTAGTCGCTGTCCCGGGGCTGGGGGTTCACGAGGGACACGTGGTTGACGAACTCGTACAGGCCCACGTATGTGCCCCGGAGTACGGCGTTCGGTGAGATGGCCGCGATGCGGACGTGCAGATCCCAGTTGAGTGAGAGGAACCGGGGTACGTCGTCGAGGTTTTTCTTCATCGCGGCGATCAGTGACTTGAGTTCACGCCCGTCCTTGGCCGAGCGGTGCTGTGCCGCATGCACGGCGACGAGCGGCTCGAGCTGCTCACGAACCTCGATGGCCTCGGCGACTGTCGAGGGCTCGCCGTGCACGGTGAGGAGCGTGCGCCCGAGCCGGACCACGGGATCGGTCGCCGCGACGAACAGTCCCCCACCGGGACCAGGCCGAACCACTACGCGACGCCGCTCCTGCAGCAGCCGGATCGCCTCAATGACAGTGGCCCTCGCGACACCGGTCTGCTCACGCAGGTCGGCTCGCGTGCCGATGCGATCACCGGGACGCAGCCCGCGCTTCTCGATCGCGTCCTCGACGTAGAGCACGACCTCCTCGGCGCGGCTTCGGGGGGCAGACAAGACCATGAACAGAGCCTAACGGATACACCCGATGCTCTGGGTCGTACAGGCGGAAACGGTAGGTCACCGGCCGACCGGAACCCTTGACGGAAGCCGCCCGCGGCACGCATGATGACCGGACCTAATGGTTAGGTCCATTTAGCTCAGCGTGCTGCTGGCGGCCCGAGCCCCAGCCCGCTTCAGCGCGGCAGGAAGCCCGGCTGGCCCCGCTGACGGGCACAAGTCGACGAGACCACGACGAAGCGAAAGGTCAGAACCATGAGCGTTGGCGGCTACCGCATGGGGGCGGGCTACGCGATCGGCCGGCCGGCCGGCGAACCGAAGCTCGCGCCACTCGGCCGCGTGGAGCGGTTCCGGGCCCCCGCACAGTGGATCGCGCAGTCACCGGAGAGCATCCCCGACGCCGGCGAGCTGCCTCTGGTTCCGCCGGCGCAGATGCCCACCACTCCCCCAGTCCTCGCGAAGGAGTTGCTACGACCGTGACGACGGACATCGCCCGGCTCGTCCAGGCCCAACGCTTCGAACCCGTCGGTCATCACGACGTCGGCCCCGTCCATCTGTTCGGCGGCGAGCGGTACGACGGTGCTGTGACGGTCGCCCTGTCGCACTACCTGCCCGGCGGCCGGGCCGACATGTCGCCGGTCCCGGCGGAGACGCTCTACCTCGTGCTGACCGGCACCCTGACCCTCACCGACGCCGACGGCCGCACCGAGACTCTCAACACTCTCGACGGGGCGCGGCTCACCTCCGGCACACCGCGCAGTGTGGAGAACCGCACGAACCTGCCCGCGAGCATGCTGGTGATCCGCCCGAACCCGGCCGCCCCGAACCCGGCCGCCCCGAGCGCCGGCACACCGGATGTGCGGCCATGACCGGCCCGCTCGCGGGGATGCTCGTCATCGATCTCAGCCGCGCACTCGCGGGGCCTCAGGCCGCCATGATGCTCGGCGACCTCGGAGCCCGGGTCATCAAGGTCGAGAGCCCCGCAGGAGATGACACCCGGTCCTGGGGGCCGCCGTTCGTCCACGCCGACGACGGCACAGTGGAGTCGACGTACTTCCTGTCCTGCAACCGCAACAAGGAGTCGATCGTCCTCGACCTGAAGCGCGACGAGGACGCGCGGGTGCTCACTCGCCTCGTGCAGCGCGCGGACGTCCTGCTGGAGAACTACCGGCCGGGCACGCTGCGGCGGCTCGGCTTCGGCACCGACCGGCTCATGCGACTCAACTCGCGCTTGGTCGTGCTGTCGATCAGTGGATTCGGGCACGACGGTCCCGAGGGCGGCCGCGCCGGATACGACCAGATCGCGCAGGGCGAGGCAGGGCTGATGTCACTCACCGGACCGGCCCCGGACCAACCGCAGAAGGCCGGCGTGCCGATCGGTGATCTGCTCGCCGGCATGAACGGCGCGTTCGGCGTCCTGGCCGCGCTGCGTGAACGCGACCGCACCGGCCGTGGTCAGGTCGTCCGCACCTCGCTGCTGGCGTCGGTCGTCGCGGCCCACGCGTTCCAGGGGACCCGCTGGACCGTCGCGGGTGAGATCGGCCGCGCGCAGGGCAATCACCATCCCTCCATCGCGCCCTACGGCCTGTTCCGTTGCGCCGGCGGGAGTGTGCAAATCGCCTGCGGCAACGACGCGATGTGGGGCCGGCTGCGCACCGCGTTCGGCATTGAGGCCGACGAAGAACGCTTTGCGACGAACGCCGGCCGGGTGGCGCACCGGGACAGCCTCATCGAGCTGCTGGAGTCCGTGTTCGCCCGGTACGAGACGGACGACCTGCTGGCGCGGCTGGCCGGCACCGGCATCCCGGCCGGCCGGGTCCGCAGCCTCGACGAGGTCTACGCGTGGGAGCAGACCCATTCGCAGCACCTGCTCCTGGACGTTGAGCACCAGAGTCTGGGAAAGATCACCTTGCCCGGGTCGCCGCTGCGGACCTTCACGGTCGACGCCGCAGGCCTCGAGACCGAGACGACTCGCGATTCCGGCAGCCCACCGCCCGTCCTCGACGCCGACGCCGGTGCCATACGCGACTGGCTGGATGCCCCACTGCCCATCAGTGGCATTTCGCCATCAAGGCAATCGGCTGTCCGAACACCCTGTATCGACGTCCAGGAGAGATGAGCCTTCCGTGCGCACCGTCAACGCGAAAGAAGAAATGACCGGTGTATTCGCCGGCCCGATCCGCGGGCTCAGGTATCAGACACCCACGACGAACGGTTTCACGAACGAACGCGGTGAGTTCCGGTACCGAAAAGGGGAGGCTGTCAGCTTCCGCGTCGGTGGTCTCGTCCTGGGAGCGGTCGAAGGGGCGCCACGGGTGAACTTGTCGCAGCTGGTCAACCGCGTCGCCGGAAGGATCGACAGGCTTCACGATCCCCTCGTGACCAATCTCGCCCGACTGGTGCAGACACTGGATCAGGACGGAGACGTCGAGAGCGGTGTCACGATCGCTCCACAGGTTCATGAGCTCATCGAGCCGATGGTCATCGACTTCGGCCAGGCCGATGTGGCCACCGACCCCGCGGTCGTTGCCCTGTTGGAAAAGCTCAACGCAGCGCCCGGAGTCTTCACGACCCGGGAGCCACGGGGAATTCGTCAGGCCGCTGCCGCACGCAACACTCTGCGGCGGGACATTCGTGGCATCGTCAAGATGACGGACGTCAAGATTCCCCTGCGAGACGGCTCTTTCCTCTATGCTGACGTCTTTCGCCCGGCCGGCGACGGCCGGCACCCGGTCGTCATGAGTCTGGGCTTCTACGGAAAGGCCTTCAACCACGAGTGCATCTGCGGCGAAGACGACGCTCTGGAGAAGGAGGAGCTGGAGGACCGCTACTTCTCGGGAAACCCGGACGGCCTCCAGTACGAGAATCATGAGAGTGTCGACTCGGCCGTCTGGGTCCCGAAGGGCTATGTGTGCGTCCGGGTCGATGCACGCGGCGTCGGGAACAGCCCCGGCCTCCAGCGGCCTCTGAGCGTGCAGGAGGCCGAGGACAACTACGACGTGATCGAGTGGGCGGGCACACAGCCCTGGTCGAACGGCAGTGTCGGCCTGTGGGGGATGTCCTACCTGGCGATGACGCAGCACAACGTCGCGAGCCTGCGGCCGCCCCACCTCAAGGCAATGATCGCCCTGGGCACCGATGCCGACCTGTACAACGAGACCCTCTACAACGGCGGCATCTTCGGAGAGGGCTTTTGGACCTGGTGGTGGAAGGCGTGGTCCGGCAGGAACTTCTGCGGCGAAGAGCGGCGCGAGTCGGACTGGATGACCCGGACGCTGGCCACTCCCTTCAACGACCCGGCCGCTTACGGCGCCCGTGGATCGATCTTCATGCGTCCCGAGGTCGAGAAGTCAACGGCGGCCGTCTGGATCGTGGGCCCGCAGACCGGCGTCGCGATCCACCAGCTGGGCAGCAGCGAGACCTTCATCCGGTCGACCGGAGCGGTGGCAAGGAAGTTCGACTTCGTCGACGCCTGGTTCCCGTACAGCTACAAGGGCTCGACGATCGCCGAACACATGCGGTTCTTCGACCACTGGCTCAAGGGCGAGGACAACGGCGCCATGGACGGAGCGCCGGTCAGGGTGCAGGTCAGGACAGGGAACGCCGCACATTTCGTCCTGGAGGAGGCCGAATGGCCCATCGCGCGGACCGAGTACCGTCGCTGGTATCTGGATGGCGGGCCGTCACACTGGCAGGGCGACACCCAACGGGACGACCTCCGGCGTCTCACCGAGAGCATCCCGGGTGCTGAGAGAAGTGCGAGCTACGAGGCGCATCTGGAACTGGGGCAGCCCACCCTCGCGCCGACCGGTCCCGTCGGCGGCACCCCACGCTGGTCGACCGGCATCTCGTTCGTCAGCGATCCGATGTCGGAGGACCTGGTACTCGCCGGCTACATGAAGACCGGCCTGTGGGTGTCGTCGACGAGCAGCGACATGGACGTCTTCGTGTCGTTGCGCGTGATCGACGAGGAGGACCGGGAGATCCGCTACGAGGCACTGGTCCATCCGATCGATCCGGAGCACGCCCATCCGGTGGGGCACGGCATGCTGAAGGTGTCGCGCCGCACACTCGACGAGGCGAGGTCGACTCGGTACTGGCCCGTCCACACGCATGCGGAGGCGGACCACAGGCCACTCCAGGACGGCGAGATCGTACCGATCGAGCTCGGACTCAATCCGAGCACCGCCCTCATCCGCAAAGGATGCCGGCTCCGCGTCGACGTCCAGCCGTACGCGCCTGCCGCAGTGCCGGTCCGCGCGTACGACGCGAGCTACCACGTCGGCGCGAGGAACGCGATCCACACCGGGCCCGACCACCCCAGTTATGTGCAGTTGCCGATCGTGCCCCTCAGGTGATCTCGGCTTCTTCTGTCATGGCAGCGCAACCGGTTCGAACGACACAGGAGGTAATGACGATGATGGCGGCTGACGAGACGTCTGCACGGCTGACGGCCGTCCTGGACAAGGTCAGGGCCCTCGGGCCCACCTTGCGGGAGCGCGCGCTCGAAGCGGAACGGGCAGGACGTCATTCCGACGAGACCATCGCCGATATCGACGCCACCGGGGCTTTCGAGATCGGAAGTCCCGCCGAGTTCGGCGGCTACGAGTTCTCCGTCCGGCAGCAGCTGGATGTCGTCACCGAGGTCGCCAAGTGGGACGGCTCGTGCGGATGGACCGTGTGGGCGGGCGCCTCGACGAACTGGATCCCGGCCGGTTCCGGTGCCCGCGTCGTGGAAGAGGTCTACAAGCCTGAATGGGTGGGTCCGCGGGTCGCCGGGTCGAGCCACTTCCCGGCCTCCCGAGGGCGCGCGAAGCGGGTCGAGGGCGGCTGGCAGCTGTCCGGCGGCCCCTGGACGTTCGGCAGTGACGCGCTCTGGGCGCCCTTCACCAACCTCGGCTGCATCGCCGATGACGGCGAGGGGCCATACCTGGTGGGCGCTCAGGTCCCGCTCGGTGAGCTCCGGTTCCTTGACGACTGGCACGTCGCCGGAATGCGCGCCACGGGCAGCGTCTCCTGCAAGCTCGCCGCCGACGAGTTGTTCGTCCCGGACCATCGCTGCGTCGACTTCCGCGACATCACCGGTGGAAACCTCGACAACGGTCTCAAGGGGTCGCTGTGGCAGGCGCCCTCGCTCGGCTGGTCGTTCAGTCTCATGGCCGGGATGTCGATCGGTATCGCCCAGGGTGCCCTGGAGCGCTTCCTCGAGCGCTCCGCCGGCCGGCCGATTCGCGGAACCACGTACAAGAACCAGCTCGAAGCCCCACTGACCCATCTGATGCTGGCCGAGTTCCACTCCAAGGTCCAGTCGGCGACGCTGATGACCCGTGCCAACGCGGAGGAGACCGATCGGCTCGGTGTACTCGCTGCCGCCGGGACACCGGCGGACCCGGACTACATGCAGCGTTTCAGCGCTCGAGTCCTCGTGGAGACCGCTTATGCGGCCAAGTGGTGCGCGGAGGCGGTCGAGCTGTTGCAGCGCAACTCCGGATCGACCGCGATCATGGATTTCGAACCGATTCAGCGCGCGTGGCGCGATGCCCGGGTCGTCACCCTGCACGGCGCTCTCAACCTCGAAGCACTGTCCGAGAACTACGGACGGCTGATGGCCGGGGTCCAGCCGCACAACTTCGCGGGCATCACCACTTTGGACCGCTTCGCGCCGACCGCGCCGAACAAGGCCGTCTAGGCGGCGGGCATGCAGACGCGAAACAATGGGCCCGACCGTCAAGCGCTCGACGGCGCTGTCCCGGCGGGATTCGTCGATGCCCCGGGTGCGGACCCGCGGCTGGGCTCGGTCGTGCTGCCGGCGCGGCCGGCCGGCAGCACGCTGCTGACGGTGATCGCGGCGCCGTTGAACCCGCTGGACCTGGCCATCGCCTCGGGGACGTTCCATTCGGCCCGCCATGAAGCCCCCTACGTGCCGGGCAGCGAGTGTGTGGGCGTCGTGCTCGACTCCGACCGCCATCCGCGCGACTCCTGGGTCTATGCCGAGTCCCACGCCTCGCCGGCGACCCCGGGCAGCTTCGCGGCGCGAGTGATCGTCGCCGACGACGACGTACTGCCGCTGCCGGACGGCCTCGATCCGGTGCAGGCCGCGGCGGTCGGCAACTCCGGTACGGCGGCGTTCATGCCACTGATCGAGGAGGCCGGGCTGCGTCCCGGCGAGACAGTGCTGGTGCTGGGAGCCACCGGCGCGGTCGGGCAGCTGGCTGTCCAAGTGGCCCACCGCAGCGGAGCGAAACGCGTGGTCGGCGTCGCCCGCGACCCCGCGGCGCTGGAGCGGCTGCTCACCCTCGGCGCGGACGCGGTCGTCGCCGTGCACGCGGGCGAAGGGGCCGACGCGCTGGCGGCACGGCTCCTGACCGCGACCGGTCCGGTGGATGTCGTCCTCGACGGCCTGTACGGAGTGCCTTTGGAGGCGGCACTGCGCATGTGCGCGCCGCGGGCCCGGGTGGTCAACGTCGGCAACGCGGCCGGTGCGACCGCGCAGGTGCCGGCCGGACTGCTGCGCGGCAAGCAGCTCGTCCTGTCCGGATTCGCCGGGCTGCACACCCCGCTCGCGGACAAGCGAACAGCACTGACCTGGCTATGGACCGCCCTCGGCCGCGATCAGCTCCAACTCTCCGTCCACACCTTCCCGCTCGAGGAACTCCCCTCGGCATGGCGCGCGCAAACGGCCTCACCGCACGCCAAGTGCGTCCTGCTGCCCGACGACAGTCGCTTCCGACGTCCGACACGACACGACCGGAGTACCCGACCGTGACCTCCCCTCCCGAAGCAACCGCCTTCCGGCCTGTGGTCGACTGCGTGGTCGTGGGCGGCGGCCCCGTCGGGCTGCTGACCGCCATCTTCCTCGGGCAGGCCGGCTTGCGGGTGACCGTCGTGGAACGCTGGCCGCAGCGGTATCCGCTGCCGCGGGCGTGCACCATCGACCACGAGGCGCTGCGCGTTCTCCAGGCCGCAGGTCTCATGGCTGAGCACGCCGGACTGTTTGAAGCGTCTCAGGGCGATCGGGGCGGGTACGAGTTCCGTAACGGTGAGGGCGATCTGCTGCAGGCCATCGACTGGAACAGGACCGCCGAGTCCGGATGGGCAAACACCAACGGCTTCCACCAGCCCGATCTCGAAGCAGTGCTTGAGGAGCTCGCGACCGCGACACCGGGCGTGAGCGTGCACCGCGGATGGACTTTCCAGGCCATGGCCCAGCACCACGAGGAAGTGACCGTCGAGCTGGCCCCCACACACCAGCCGGCCGAGGTCGTACGGGTGCGGTCGCGATGGCTCGTCGGCGCCGACGGCGCCAACAGCTCCGTCCGCTTTCGGCTCGGCATCGGGGTCGGGGACTCGGGCTTCGAGGCCGACTGGCTGGTGGTGGACTACCGGCCGCTGGTCGAGGAGAAGTGGAGTGCCTTCGTCACCCAGTACTGCGATCCGGCGCAGCCGGCCACCGCGGTCAACAGCGGGCCGGGACGGCGGCGGTTCGAGTTCATGCGCCGCGCGGACATGACGGTGGAGGAACTGGGCCGGGACAGCACGGCCTGGCGCCTCATGGCTCCCTGGGGCGTGACACCGGACACCGCCCGGCTCGAACGGCACGCCGTCTACACCTTCCGCGGGCGGTGGGCGCACGCCTGGAACCGGGGGAACGTATTCCTGGCGGGTGACGCGGCCCACCTCATGCCCCCCTTCCTCGGGCAGGGGCTCTGCTCGGGCATTCGGGACGCCCGGGCGCTCGCCTGGCGTCTGGCCATGGTGCACCGCGGCCTGGCGGCACCTGCCGTGCTCGACACGTACGGGCCGGAGCGCACCGGGCACGTCCGGGAGATCATCGACGAGGCGGTGGCCGCCGGCCGTGTCATCTGCGAGCTCGACGTCGACCGGGCGGCTGCCCGGGACACCGAGATGACGCAGCGGTCGCACGATCCGGATGCCGGCACCCGGGAGCCGCCGCATCCCCGTCTGGGCGAACCGTCGCTCACGCTCGCGAGCGGCGGCGCCGAGGGGCGGCTGTCGCCGCAAGGACGCATTCGAAACGCCGACTGTGTGGGCCTGTTCGACGACATCGTCGGCGGCGGGGGTTGGCAACTGATCAGCATCGTCGGCGATCCCACCGAATTGCTCTCCGCCGAGGGCCACTCCTGGTTCCGGCGGATCGGTGGTGTGGTCGCCGACGTGTCGGGCGCGGGCCCGATCCAGGATCTCGACGGCGCGTACGAGCGCTGGTTCACCGCACACGGATGTGAGGCGTTTCTGGCACGGCCGGACTTCTACGTGTTCGCCGCCGGCGAGCACACCGACATCCCACGCTTCGTCTCGCAGCTGCGCGGGGCACTCCAGCCGGACTCAGCGGAAGGAACGTCATGACGTCGGCACACCCCTCCGGCCCGAGCGGTCATCTCCCGGAGGCGCACAGGCCGCGACCGGGCGGTTCGTTCGACGCCACGGCGATCACCTTCGCGGCCATGGGGCTCTTCGACGGGCTGAGTGCCGATCAGCGCACGCGTGTGCTGCTGTCGCACGAAGACCCGGGCAGGAAGGGCTGGAACTTTTTGCCCGAGTCCGGTCGGCCAGGTCTTCCGCTCGCTGAGCTGGACCGCCGGCAGGAGGTGCTGGCACACCGGCTGATCGCCGAGTCGATGTCGATCCCTGCCTACGCCCGCGTGGTCCAGGTGATGGCCAACGAGCACGTACTTCGCGAGCTCAACCAGCCCGTGTTCGGTCACGTCGCGGCCACGCTCCGGGACGCACGCGGCTACTTCCTCACCTTCTTCGGCCAACCGCAGCCCGACACCACCTGGGGCTGGCGTCTGGTCGGCCACCACGTGTCGGTCAACCTCAGTGTCGTCGACGGCGACCTGGTCAACGCGACCCCGTTCCTGCTGGGTGCCGAGCCCGCTCGCTTCGGCCCCTTCCGGATCCTCGGCGAGGAGGAGGACACGGCCTTCATCCTGCTCGACAGCCTCACCGGCTCCCAGCGACAGCAGACGGTCATCCACCCCAAGCCGCCGGCGGACTTCGTCACCCGCACCGTCCCGACCGTGGGCGAGGTCGAGTACCCCGCATACCACGGCGTCGGTCGCCGTGACGCGATGATCACCGACGAGGACCGCGAGGCCCTGGCGTACTTCCGTTCCCACCCCCGCGGGATCCGGGTCGGCGACCTCTCGGCCGCCCAGCGCAACCACTTCGACGCGCTGCTCGCCCATTTCGTTGGACGCGCCCGCCCGGGCCTGGTCGGTTTCGAGATGGACCGCATCGCGGCCGCCGGCGGCGTCGACGAGCTGCGCTTCGCCTGGGCCGGCGGCACCTCCATCGAGCAACCGCACTACTTCCGGATCCAGGGCCCGGCCACCCTGATCGAGTTCGACAACGCCGAGGACAACGCCAACCACGTGCACAGCGTCTGGCGCGACCCCGCCAACGACTTCGGCACCGACCTGCTGATCCAGCACCACCTCGACCACGACCACACCGGCTCACATGCCGACGACACCGGCTGACCGGCGCAGCTGCCCGTATCGCAGCCGACTCTCGAAGACCAGAAGGGAAACACATGAAAATCGTGGGTGTCAGGCGGCTGCATGCCGGCTCCGGCATAGAAGTCGCCGCACTGGGCGAGCAACCAGGTGAAGTCACCGTCATTGCTCCACTCGCGGACTTCTGGGCCGACCCGGCGGGGCACCTGTCCCGTCCGCCCGCCGGCGAGACCCTCGCCATCACGTCGATCGAGCGAGTCCCCCCGGTACTGCCCGACGCACGTGTCATCTGTATCGGACTCAACTACCTGGAGCACGCGGCGGAGGGTAGTTACCGGGGCCAGGACCTGCCGCCCTATCCCAGCCTCTTCGCCCGCTGGACCCAGTCCCTGACCGTGGACGGTGCGGAAGTCCCCGTGCCTTCCAACGAGGAAGGTCTCGACTGGGAGGGTGAGGTCATCGCCTGGGTCGGAGCGCCGCTCGTCGACGCCTCCCCCGACGAGGCGCTGGCATCGGTCATCGGCTATTCGGTCTTCAACGACCTGACCTCACGCAAAGCGCAGAAGCTGACAACGCAGTGGATCCTGGGCAAGAACGGAGACCGGTCAGGCCCTGTAGGACCCATGGTCCCGTCGGTTGAAGTCGGCGACCTCAAGCAGGGCCTGCGGCTACAGACCCGTGTCAACGGCGAGACCATGCAGGACGGCCGCACCGATCAGATGATCTACGCGGTCGGAGACACCTTGTCCCTGATCTCACACACCCTGTCCCTGCGGCCCGGCGACCTCCTCGCGACCGGCACGCCGGCGGGCGTCGGCTACGGCCGCACACCCCCGCGGTTGCTGCAGCCCGGGGACACCGTTGAAGTCGAGGTGGAACGGCTGGGGGTGTTGCGCAACACCGTTGTGGGAAACGAGCGTCGTTCAGCCAACGACTTCCGTGCCCACAAATGATCGACCGAAGAGTCGACCTGCCAAAATGACAAGCGGCAAATCAAGGAGCCCAAAGTGAGTGAGCACGACAAAGCGGAAATCATCGAGATCATAAATCTGTACGCACTCGCACTTGACGCCCATCAATGGGAGCTGTTCGACCGCGTCTTCACGGAAGACGTGGTGGCGGAGTTCGGCCCGGCCGGCGCAGCCTGGACCGGCCTGGCGAACTTCAAGCGCTCCTTTGCCGAGTTCCACGCGACGTTGGACAGTCACCAGCACACGATGATGGGCCACTTGGTGCACCTCGACGGCGACAAGGCGAACGCCTTCAGCTACGGCAACTGGCTTCTGGTGCGGGAAGCGGCGGAAGGGGGCCCCACCTGGGAAGGGACGGGCTGGTACGACGACGAACTCGTACGCACCGAACACGGCTGGCGCATTCAGCGGCGCGTCTGCCGGCTGATGTCCTGGAGCGGCAACCCCTCGGTGCCCGAGCCGAACAAGGAGCACAATCCGGACATGCAACTCAATAAGCTGCACCAGCACAGCGAGGCGGGAAAGATCGAATTCCTCAAGGCCATCGGAAGGAAATAGGCGGCACTCTCCGCTCTCAGGCGCGTGCCGCGGCCGCGGCGGCGACGATCCAGTTCCTGAACTCGACGGCGTAGTGCCGCAGATGATGCTCCAGGACGCCCTGCGGGCATGAGGTGGGCACATAGACAGTGAGGCTTGCGGTGAAACCGTCGATGGTGTCACCGAACTGAGTGAGCGCCCGCCCGACGACCGTACCGTCGTCCAGGAAAAGGTTCGAGGACATCTTGTGCGGAAACTCCGCGTCCGGGAGGAGCTCATCCGCGTCCGCGGCCCAGGCCATCGCGCCCGTTCCCCAGCCTCCCATGAAGAAGGAGCAGACGTGGGGGCCGATGTTCTCCACCACATGGAAGGATCCATCGGCCCCCGGCGCCATCACGTAGTGCTCAGGGTGTGCCGCGAGAAGTGCCTCCCCGTGCGCCGCGAAGGCCTCGTCCATCCAGGCCAGGAACTCGCCCGAAGCGAGGCCCCGCGCCGCGAGCACCGTCGTGCCTGCCATGAAGTCGCCGTCGGACGCGCGAGCACACTCCCGCAGGAAGTCATTGCCTTCCTCGATGTCGGTGGCCAGGAGGTCGAGCAGGCCCTGGCGCCCGAGTCGCGTCCTGAAGCGGCTCAGAGCACGGCGGGCGTAGAACAACTCGAAGTCGTCGATGTCCCCTTGGCCGGTGGGCCCTGACACGAGGGTGACGGCCACGGGCGCCGAGGTCTGGTTGTCGGTCATTCTCGTACCTCCATAGAATATGAACGCGAACTCACATTCACATTTCGAGCATACCCAGAAGGGTCGGCGACTTGTCAAAGGCCGTCACGAGAGGGTCGCCGATACCATGCGGGACATGACCCATGAGCCAGATCGCCGAGCCCCGTACCGGGAGCCCCGGCAGGCTCGCAGTGCCGCGACACTGGCTCGCGTGCTGCAGGCGGCCGAGGAGATCGCTTCGTCGACCGGCCTGGACGAGATGACGATCACGAGTGTCGCCAAGCGCGCCGGCGTCTCGGTCGGCACGATCTACCGGCGTTTCGAAGACAAGGACCAGCTGATCACCGCCCTGACCGAGAGGATGCTGAAACGGCGCGAGGAGTACGTGGCCGATCGACTGCGCGCGGCAGCGCCGTCACTCTCCGGTGTCACGGGCGCCTTCTCTCACGCGTTGCTGGAGTCCTTCGCCGGCAGCGGCAATCTCTTTCCCGAGCTGCTGCGGCTCCGGGGAACGAGTGCCGTGGATCGCGGGGCCCGCACCATCACCGAGATTCATCGCCTCCTCCTGCAAGCGGCTGCCCCCTACGCCCACGAGATCCGCCGCTCCGAACCGCAGGCAGCGCTGGACACCGTGGCCCGCGCCATCCTCGGCGCGTGCTTCCACAACTCCCTGCGGCCCGATCCCGCCGCCGACGAGGCGGCCAGACGTCGGTATGCCGACGAACTCGGCGACATGGCGGTCGCTTACCTGCTCAGCCCCGGCCGCCGCTCCCCTTCCACGTGAGCCGCCCGCACCGCCGAGCACCGGTCGGCTGACGCCGATCCGCATACGGCAGCAGTCAGGGTCGCTCGGCCGTCGGCGGCGGGACCAGCACTCTTTGCACAGCGGGCCCGACGATCGAGATCAGGGTCTCACGGTCTGCTCCGGTGAGCGTGGGGACGCTGACGATGCCTCGTCCGACCACGAGTCCGACGAGCATCGACGACACGATCCCCGCTCTGAGTGTCGCGTTGTCGACGGCGCGCGACGCGATGCCGTCGACGAGCAGCCGCTCCTGGAGGAACTCGCGTAGCTGCTCATTCGCCTGGTCGTTGACGATGGCTCCCCGCAGCATCGCCATCAGTGGCTCGGAGCTCGTGTCGTCCCCCTCCCACACCTCGAGGAAGGCTCGGACCACGCGCTCTCCGAGATGTTCGTCCGTTCCCTCGAACGCGGCGCTGAAGCGAGTCAACGCTTTCGGGGGAACGGACATGACGGCGGCGAACAGCTCGCTCTTCGACCGGAAGAACTGCATCACCAGCGACGCGTCGACCCCGGCGTCGGCCGCGACTCTCCGGATCGTGGTCGCGGTGAAGCCGTCGGCCGCGAACCGGACTCTGGCCGCATCGAGTATCGCCCGTCGCGTCGTGTTCGTCCCCGGCCGCCGTCCGCGTCGTGTGGCGGTGGCGGTGGCGGGACTCGTGTGAGCGGTCATGCTCCGAAACTACCTCGCGCACAATATCAACACTGGTTGAGTTATGAGGTCTCATGCCCGTACGCTCGCGTTGTCGGCAGAGCCCGTCCGTGGACGGCGAGATGCGAGGAGTTCACCATGAGTGATGACCAGAAGGTTTTCATGCCGTCTCAGCCGCTGGAGCCGGGTGACCGGTACGGGATCCTGAGCGGATTCGAGCCAGGCACTCGCACGTTGGAGGCGGGCTTCCGCATCTCCCCGCCGTTCAAACCACTGGCCGACGACATCGTCTTCGACAAGGACGTGCCGGTAACCCTGCGTGACGGCGTCACGATCCACGTCGATGTCTTTCGTCCTGCGGGAACGGAACGGGTGCCGGTCATCGTGGCGTGGAGCCCTTACGGCAAGGGCCAGGGAACGTCCGCCAGCGTGATGGGCATCTTCGGCATGGTCGGGCTGGACAACGGAATCGTTTCGGGTCTGGAGAAGTTCGAAGGCCCCGATCCGGCGTACTGGTGTGCGCACGGCTACGCCATCTGCAACCCGGACATCCGGGGCGTGGCCGACTCGGAGGGCGACAGCGTCCTGTGGGACAGGCAGGAGGGGGAGGACTGTCACGACCTGATCGAGTGGCTGGGCGTCCAGGACTGGTGCAGCGGCAAGGTCGCGATGAGCGGCACGTCCTACCTGGCGGTCTCGCAGTGGTTCACCGCGGCGGAACAACCGCCGCACTTGGCGGCGATCAACCCGTGGGAAGGCGTCAGCGACGTCTACCGCGACCTCGTGATGCGCGGCGGCATGCCCGACACCGGTTTCGCCCGGCAGCTGCGGGACAACAGCTTCTTCGGCAACAACCGCAAGGAGGACATCATCGCGGAGGCCGAGCGCCATCCCCTGATGAACACCCTGTGGGAGAACAAGATCCCGCGGTTCGAGAAGATCACCGTGCCCGCGTACGTCGTCGCAAGCTACTCCAACACACTGCACACCGCGGGTACCTTCCGGGCCTGGCGCCGGATGGCGTCCCAGGACAAGTGGCTGCGCATCCACAACAGCCAGGAATGGCCCGACTACTACGACGAGGCGAACAGGGAGGATCTGCGCCGGTTCTTCGACCGCTTCCTCAAGGGCGAGGACAACGGATGGGAGCAGACGCCGCGCGTGCGCTACTCCCTCCTCGACCTGGAAGGCGGCGACCAGGTGAACATCCCGGCGGACCGGTTCCCGCCGGCCGACGTCACGCCGACCAAGTACTACCTCGACGGCCGATCACGAACCCTCGGCACGACAGCGCCCACCGACGAGGCGATGGCGGGCTACACCGTCGGGTCCAATCCGGACACGGTGTCGTTCGTGACGCGCTTCGACCAGGAGACCGTGCTGGTCGGGTACCCGAAGGCGCATCTGTGGGTCGAGGCGAAGGGCTCCGACGACATGGACCTGTTCCTCCTCGTCCAGAAGCTCGACGCGTACGGGACGCCGTTGCAGCAGTTCACCGTGCCCAATCAGGGTGCCCTGGTCCAGGACGTCACCGAGCGAGGTGCCTCGATCCTGCGGTACAAGGGCTCCGACGGACGCCTGCGCGTCTCCATGCGCCACCTGGACGACGCACTGTCCACCGTGGACGTCCCCGCCCACAGCTTCGACCGGGTCGAGAAGCTCTCACCCGGTGAGGTCGTGGACGTCGAAATCGACCTGCTCCCGATCGGACTCGGCTTCCACCCGGGTGAGCAGCTCCGCCTCGTCATCAGCGGCCGGTCGCTCCTGGGCACGATGATGCCCGCGATCCGCGAGTACACCCCCGCCAACAGCGGACAGCACACCGTCCACACGGGGGGCGACCGCTCGTCCTACCTGCTGCTTCCCGTGAAGACGGCGTGACCCGGGCGGCTGCGTCGCGCACTGCGTCGGCGGCCCGTGGTTCACCGGTGGTGAAGGGCCGCGGGCCGCGTCAGCAGAGCGGTCTGGAGTCAGGTTCTGGCCCACTTCTGGTTGGCGCCGCCGTTGCAGGTCCAGATCTCCAGCAAGGTGCCGTTGGCCGTGCCGTTGCCGGTGGCGTCCAGGCACTTGCCGGAGGCGGGATTGACCACCGTGCCGTCCCCGTTGACGGTCCACTGCTGGTTGCTGCCGTTGTTGCAGTCCCAGATCTGTACCGGGGTGCCGTCGGCCGTGCCGGCGCCGTCGACGTCCAGGCACTTGGTGCCGTAGATGGTCAGCCGGCCTGATGGTGTGGCGGTCCAGCTCTGGTTGGTGCCGCCGTTGCAGTCCCACAGCGCGATTCGGGTGCCGTCCGTCCGGGTGGCGCCGGGCACGTCCGCGCATTTGCCGGACTGCTGCCCGCGCAGGACCCCGGTGGTGCCGGACGTGGCGGTGGCGTTGGCGGCGACGAGGGTCGCGGCGGCGCTGGCCTGGGTGGTGGGGCTCCACAGGGCGAAGGGCCCGACGAAGGAGTTGCCCTGTTGGCCCGAGCCGTTGGTGTCGTTGGCGAGGATGGAGTCGGCGGTGGTGCTCAGGAAGGTGTTGTACTGATCCGTCCGTGCGGCGGTGGCCAGAGCCCGCAGGTAGCGGGCGAAGATGCCCTTGAAGGCGCCGCCGTCGCCGCCGCAGCCGGGTTCGCAGCCCTCGTAGAGGACGCCGCCCTTGTTGAAGTGCTGCGTGGCCGCGGTGGCGATCGACTCCGCCGTGCTCAGCAGGGAGCCGTCGCCGGTGGCGCGGTTCAGCTCGACGAGTCCTTGGAGGATGACGCCCTGGTTGTAGGTGTAGTTCGCGGTGTGGAATCCGCAACCGGAGGCGTCGAGTCCGTCGCGGACGAGGTTTCCGCTGATGAGGCCGGAGTTCTTGAACCAGTTCCATTCCTGGTCGGCCCACCCGAGGTAGGTGGTGTCGCCGGGGATGCGGTTGTGCAGTCCGGCGGTGACGGCGAGGAAGAGTTCGTTGGCGATGGAGGCCTTGTACGTCTTGGCAGTGCTCCAGTAGACGCCACCACCGCACTGGGTGTCCCAGTAGTCGTGCACGTAGTTGGCGGTGGTCCTTGCCATGTTCAGATAGTCGGCGTTGCCGGTGACGTCGTAGGCCTGGAGCCAGGCCAGACTCCACCAGCCGGTGTCGTCGATGTAGTCGTTGGTGAAGTCGCTGTTCCTGGCGTACGCGCCGGAGATCACGTAGTCGTACTGGGTGTCGCCGGTGGCCTGGCGGTAGGTCATCACGGTGCTCAGGGACACCGCCGAGGTCCACCAGTCACTGCCGATGCGCCCGGTACCGGGATCATAGGACTGCATGAGGACCGAGACGCTACTGGCCGCCGGACTCGGCGCAGCCTGCGCGCGGGTGGATGCTGACGGGATCAGCAGGATCAGGCCGAGCAGGGCGGCTGTCATCCAGGCTGACCATCGTCTCAGGTGATGTGGGGGGATCATGCGCTTCCCTACTGCTGGTTGTCGTCCTCGTAGGCGGTGATGGACGGCATGGACGTTACGGAAGGCGCACGATCAGGGGGTGGACCATTGCTGATTCGCACCGCCGTTGCAGTCCCAGATCACCAGCTGAGTGCCGTCGGTCGTGGAGGACGCGGGATCGTCCAGGCAGCGACCCGAAGCGGGGTTGCGGAAGCCGCCGTTGTACGGCTGCCACTGCTGGTTGCCACCGCCGTTGCAGTCCCAGATCTCGACCTTGCTGCCGTTCGCGGTGCCCGCACCGGTCACGTCGAGACACTTGCCGAGTGCACGCAGCGTGCCGTCGGAGGAAGCGGTCCAGGTTTGTGCGCTGGTGTTGTTGCAGGACCAGATCTGCGCGGCGGTGCCGCTGGCGGTGTTGCCGCCGTTGACGTCGAGGCATTTGCCAGAGATGCCCGAGTGCACGGCGCCGCCGCCGCTGGTGGCGACGGGTGCCTTGATCCAGCCGGCGTCGTCGGCTTCCTGGATGCCTGTGTTGAACGCATCGGCCATCTTCTGGTAGCCGCCGTCGTTGGGGTGCAGCTGGTCGGACAGGTCGGCGGTGGTCAGGGCGCTCATGTCCACCAGACGGACATGCTTGCCGGCCGCCTGTTCGGCCTGGACGATGGCGGGGATCGCTTGGTTGAACGCGGGCCGGTTGGGCTCCTCGGTGGGGTTCGTCGAGACGATGAGCGTGCCGACCAGTACCGTGGCGTCGGGTGCGTCGGCGGTGACCTGGTCGATCAGCGCGTGCAGCCGGTCCGTGGCGGTGGATACCTGGTAGTTCTGGTTGAGGTCGTTGGTGCCGATCTCCAGGGTGATGACATTGGGCCGGTAGTGGGCCAGCACGGAGTCGGCGATGCCGGCGATCTGGTCGATGCGCCAGCCGGAGTGGCCTTCGTTGTCCGGGTCGGACATGGTGCCGTTGCGCTGAGTGCCGACGAAGTCCAGTGCGTGGCCCTCGGAGGACAGCTCGTTCCACAGGTCGCTGCGGTAGCTGTTTCCGGTACTGCTGCCGATGCCCCAGGTGATCGAGTCACCCAGCGGCATCACCCGCAGTGAGGCGGGGGCAGCAGCGGCCGGGGCCTGCCTGGCGGTGGCAGGAGCCTGGTTGGTGGCAGCGGTCGCCGGCAGGGCGGCGCCGATGCTGAGAGCAGCCGTCATTGCTGCGGCTAACCCCGCTTTCCGATAGCTCATGAGTGCTCCTTGGTTGGGTGGGGTGCCCGGCGTAGTGGGCCGTCCGTCCGGGGCCGCTTCCGATTCAGGATGCGGCGGGGATGTTCCATCTCTGGTTGGCGCCGCCGTTGCAGTCCCAGATCTCGAGGGGGGTCCCGTTGTCGGTCGCGAGCTTGGGGACATCGAGACAGCGGCCCGACACGGGATTGACCAGAGTGCCGTCACTGACGGTCCACCGCTGGTTGCCGCCACCGTTGCAGTTCCACAGGTCCACCGGTGAGCCGTTGGCGGTGGCGTTGCCGACGACGTCCAGGCAGAGGCCGTTGATGGTGACCGAGTTGTTGCCGATGGTCCACTGCTGGGCGGGCGAGCCGTTGCAGTCCCAGAGGTCGACGACGGCGCCGGGGGTGGTGGAGGCGGTGTAGTCGTCCAGGCACTTCGCGGTGTTCAGGGCGGAGGTGACCTGCCCGGTCGATGTACCGCCCGCGCTTCCCGAGCCCGGCGTGATGGCGAGGTTGTCGAACTGGTCGGTGCGGTAGCCCTGGATGCCGAGCCCGGCCTGCCCTGAGGTGAAGGAGGTGTCGGTGACCGAGCCGACCTGCCGGCCGTCGACCTTGGCGCTGATCGTGGAACCCTGGAAGGTGAAGGCGAGGTTGTGCCACGCCCCGGTGCCCAGAGCGGTGGTGGTGCCGGTGGCCAGGGTGTGGTTGGAGCCGTCGGTGTACATCTTCTCGATCCACCACTGCCCGGTGTCCCTGATCCGGAAGTAGTAGGCGTTCATGTGCGACTGCGGACGCAGTTGCGTGTTGGCCCGGCCCAGCAGCTCGGTGGTGCCGGAGCTGCGCAGCAGTACGTCGGAGCTGACGGTGTAGTTCGACCAGCCGGTGTCGCCGATGAGCGCATAGGAGTCGGAGTCGTCCTGCCATTCGATCGGCTTGACGGGCGCCATCTGCTGGACGCACTGTCCGGAACGGCCGGTGCAGGGCTGGACCTCGAAAGAGCCCTGCATGTCGGACAGATACTTCGCCTCGGTGCCGCTAGCGTCGCTGTCGAAGTTGTCGTTGTAGGGCAGGGCGAGGGAGTGGGCGGCCGGCGGGGTTGCGGTCCCTTTGCCCGCGCCTCCCAGGGTGCTGACGGTGTAGACGTACCCCGGCTGCATCGTCAGCGAGTACGACCCGTTGCTGGGGGTGATGTCCTGGGTGTGGATGAACGATGTCGCGTCGCTGGGCGAGTTGACCTTCGTGGCCCACACGTGGACGGCGCCGGTGGACAGGCCGCCCTTGACGGTGAGGTTCACTGTCTGGGTGGAGTTGGAGGTCGTCGTCTCCAGGATCGTGGAGTAGTCGGTGGAGGTGTTCGACTTCAGCGTCACGTAGCTGCCGTTGGACTCCGAGCCGCCCAGGTAGCCCGACGCGGAGTCGATGAACTTCCACCCCGGCTGGGTGAACTGGGTGACCTGCGCGGTCGCCCACGTGTTGGCGCCGATCGTGTAGTGGCCCGACCACGGTGACCCGGCGGTGGCCAGGCCGACGGTGCTGAAGGGAAGGTTCGGGTAGATCGAGGCGATCAGCGGCCAGTTGAAGAAGCTGGTGAACCTCGCGTCGGTGTAGCCGCGGGTGATCGCCCGGATCAGCGCCGGGGCGCCGCCGTTCATGTCCTGCGAGCCGTTCTCGCTGTCCCACAACGGCTTGCCGAGGTTCCGGCCGTTCTGGGTGGACTGGCAGGAGGTCGCGTCGCCGCCGTCACCGCCGTTGCAGGAGTAGTGCACGCCGACGATGGAGACCGCGTTGTTGAACGCGGAGTTGCTGGTCATGTCGTCCGCGACGCTCCAGCCGGAGTCGTCACCGACGATCTGCACACTTCCGTAGCCGGCGTCGTTCAACGCGGAGCGCAGCTGGACGTACCAGTTGGCGTCGTGGCCGCGTTCGTTCCAGCCGCCCAGGTACTTGATGTCCAGCCCGTGCTGCTTGGCACAACCCAGCCAGGTGATCAGGTAGTTGATGGTGTCGGTGGACCAGAACCCACCGTTGATCCAGCCCGGTGCGGCCCACGCAAGACCGTAGAGACCGATGTTCGGATTGCGCTTCTTCGCCTGCTCGGCCAGCCAGAACTCGTAACCCGCATCGCAGTTGACCGTGCCCCTGGCGTGTTCGACCGATGGCTCAGAACCGTCGGTGGAGTTGGCGTCGCCACCGATCTCCAGCTTCAGCAGCTGGAGGTTCGCGCCATAGCCCGGCTTGAACATGTAGTCCAGGATCTGCGACTGCTCGGCCGCCGGATAGTCCTTCAACAGTCGGGAGTTGCCACCGCCGCCGCTGATGGCGCCGATCCCGTCGAACGTACGGCCACCCTGCGTACCGTCCACCGTGATGGACGTACTCGCCGCTTGGGCCGGGGCGGCGCCGACCGCGAGCAGCGCGGCAAGTAACGCCAGGATCCAGAGGGGAGCAAGTCTTGCTGTTCGGCGCATCGACTCATCCTTCGCCGCGAGGGAGAGACAGGAGGGGGCCGGCTCGACGGAGGAGCGCACCACCTACCGCCCGGAAGATGGTGCACAGTGTGCTGTCGTGTTGCTTTTCCAGTCAACCCCCAAGACAAATAAACAACTTCACACACAGTCCGATCAAGAAGGCCGCGCAACCGGGCACCCAACTCGGCGCCGCAAAAGGCCCGTTCAGACCAACCCTCCGTGTTCGCATATTTTCGATCATGTCGCTTGCATTGACGTGTTCACTCAAAGGCCATCACTATGCAACACGAACGCTCACGGATGTTGGAGGGCTCACGCCCTCCCTCTCACAGACGTGCAAGGAGTGGCATCGCCATGACCTCTTTAACACGGAAACGGCCAAGCAGGACGGGCAGGTACAGGCGCAGAGAGTGGGTGAGCCTGCTGGGCGCGGCCGCGCTGCTGGGCTCGTTCCTGTACGGAGCGGACGCGGCCGTCGCGCCCGCCGCGCACGCCGAAGGGAACGGGGCCGCCATAGCCCCCCAGTCCGGCTGGAGCAGCTGGAGCTTCATCAGGAAGAACCCGACCGAGGCGAACATCGAGGCGCAGGCAGCCGCAATGGCCTCCACCGGCCTGGTCAGCCACGGCTTCAACTACATCAACATCGACGACTTCTACATCCGCGACCCCCGCACCACCGTGGACTCCTACGGCCGCTGGGCGGTGGACACCGGCAAGTTCCCGCACGGCATGAAGGCAGTCGGGGACTACGTGCACGGCAAGGGCGAGAAGTTCGGCATGTACCTCACGCCGGGCATCCCGGTGGCCGCGTACAACCAGAACACCCCCATCGCAGGGACGTCCTACCACGCCAGGGACATCGTCTCCGACACCACGCACTACGAGAAGAACTACAACTTCGGTGACGGCTCGATGTACTTCATCGACTACGGCAAGAACCCGGCCGCGGCCCAGGCGTTCGTCAACTCGTGGGCCGACCTGCTGGCCTCCTACGGCGTGGACTACCTGAAGATGGACGGCGTCGGTCCGGACGACACCGCCGACGTCCAGCACTGGTCCCAGGCACTCAACCAGTCAGGCCGCACCATCCACTTCCAGCTCTCCAACTCCCTGGACGTCAAGAACGCCGCCGTGTGGAAGAACAACTCCAACGGGTGGCGCATAGACGGCGACGTCGAGTGCTACTGCAGCACCCTCACCAACTGGAACAACGTCTCCCAGCGCTTCAACGACCTACCCGCCTGGGTGGCCTACGACAGCCCCGGCGGCTGGGGCGACCCGGACTCCATCGAGGTCGGCAACGGCTCCAACGACGGACTGACCGCCGACGAACGCCGCACCCAGCTGACCCTCTGGTCCATCTCGGCCGCCCCTCTCATCCTCGGCACCGACCTGACCCACATGGACTCCGCCGACCTCTCCCTGCTCACCAACGACGAGGTCCTCGCCGTCGACCGCGCCGGCCGCCCCGCCCACCCCGTGAAGCAGGGCGCGCAGCAGCAGACCTGGTGGGCCTACAACGGCGACGGCACCTACGCCGTCGGCCTGTTCAACCTGGGCGGATCCTCTGCCAACGTCACCGCTGACTGGTCCGACCTCGGCTTCACCGGCAGCGCCACCGTCCACGACGACTGGAGCCACTCCGACCTGGGCTCCTCCGCGAACTCCTTCACCGCCTCGATCCCCAGCCATGGATCCCGGCTGCTGAAGGTCACACCGGCCGCCGGCCACGGCACCATCGGCGCGAGGATGGTCAGCAAGCTCTCCGGCCGGTGCGTCGACACTCCGCAGGGCACCACCTACAACACCACCCAGCTCGCCGTCTGGGACTGCAACGGCGGCCCCAACCAGAACGTCACGTACAACACGTCGTCCAAGACGCTGGTCCTGGAAGGCAAGTGCTTCGACGCCTACGACAACCAGACCACCGCCGGCACCCCCGTCGAGATGTACGACTGCAACGGTGGCACCAACCAGCAGTGGAACCGCAACACCAACGGCACCATCACCGGTGTCCAGTCCGGCCTGTGCCTCGACGTCACCGGTGCCACCAACCCCAACGGCGCGGGTCTCGAACTGTGGAACTGCAACGGCGGCGACAACCAGCAGTGGACCCTCGGCTGAGCAGCGCCCCGTGATCTGCGACGCCCAGAGCGGGATGCCCCGTGCCGGTGCACCGGCACGGGGCATCCCGTCGATCGCCGCGGACCTGCGCGGCCGGGGCGTTCGTGGCGTTCAGTGTTGCAAGGTCATCGCGTAGATCTCGAGGTCGCTGTCGCGTTGCCAGTCGAGTCCTCCGGACCCGGGCGCGACCCATGCCGGCACGGACGGTTTCGCGAGAGAGAGGGACCGGACCTGTTTGCCGGGCTCCAGTGGGATGGTCGTTTCGTAGAGCGATGCCTTGGTGGTGGTCTTTCCGGATCCGGCCTTGAGTTGGTAATCGGTGTTCAGGGCCACGGCGTTGCCGAAGTCCGTGGTCCTGTTCGCCCAGCCGGTGAGTTCGAGCGGAACCGTCGCGGTGCTGCCGTCGGTGTAGGTGACGACGGCGGTGGCCGACGCGGCACCGGTACTGCCGTTGTCGGACGCGCCCACGATGTGGAGGCTGTCGTACTCACCGGGCGGAAGGGCGATTGCCTGGCCGGTGGACTTGACGAAATTCTTGCTGCTGCCGTCGGTCGGTGGTGCCTGGTAGGTCACCCCGCCGAGGGTGACAGGTCCCGGAGTGGGCAGCTGGTCGGCGGCGTAGCTCAGGCCCGTGCCGTCGAAGTCGCCCTGGTCCGGGGCAGCGAGCGTGGCGACGCCGTCGTTGTTGTAGGCGGAGTTCAGGTCGACGGCGCACGAGGTGCTCGTCCGGATCGCGCAGGTCCCGGCATGCTGGACCACGACGGTGACGGTCTTCTTGACCGCGGCGGCCCCGGGGAGCTTGGCGGTGACCGCGACCTTGTAGGTGCCTGGTGTCGTTCCGGCCGGCGCGGTGATCCGCAACCGGTCGTCGACCTGGGCGGGGAGCCCGTTCGAGGCGGCGGTCGCCGTCGTGCGGGCCGGGGCCACCGACCACCCCTTCGGAGCCTTCGCGGTCACGGCGATGCGCGCGGTGTGCGGGGACGTGGCCAGCAGCGTCAGGTCGATCTGCTGCTGCGACGGGCGGCCCGCCGTGGGCACCATGACGACCTGGTCGGGACCGACGTCGGCGCTGAGCCGGTGCTGCCGATTCGGCGTTGTGTCGATCGACGGCGGGACGTTCTTCGCGGCCGTCGCCCATGCGGTGGGCCTGGTGCGCAGGGCGAACTCGATGTGGCCGCCGTGGGCGATATCGGCCTGGTCGACCCATGCCTTGTCCCAGGCCCTGCCGTTCACCGTCGCGGCAGCGATGTAACGCTTCGCCATACTGCTGCCCGGCGCCGAGATCGTCAGCGTCCCGCCCTGTGTCTTGCCGTAGTGTCCGATCCGCACTCGGGCGTGCGGGAACTGCGGAGTGGTGATGACGTCGAAGTTGCCGCCGGCCGCTATGGGATAGAGCCCCAGCGACGACATGACGTACCAGGAGGACATCTCCCCCATGTCGTCATTGCCGGGGATGCCACCGGGGCTGTTCGTGAACAAGGTCTCCTGGGCCTTGACCACGGTCGCGGTGTTTCCGGGCCGGCCGGTCCACGCGTACATGTACGGCGCGATGAGGTTCGGTTCGTTGTTCGGGTTGAATTTTGTGGAGTCGTAGTAGCTGTACGGGTCACTGACCCAGGCCGTGCGCGCGGTCCCCGCGGGGTCGGCGAGGAGGTCGTCGTAGGCGAAGAAATCGTTCAGCCGTTTGGTCGTCGCGTCCCTGCCACCCAGCATGTCGACCAGCCCGGCCGGATCCTGGGGTACAAGCCACTGGTACTGGCTCGCGTTCTGCTCATGGAACGCGTGGTCGCTCGTGACCGGATCGTAGGGGGTCAGCCAGGTGCCGTCGGCAGCGGTGCGCGGACGGAACTGACCGGTCCGCCGGTCGTAGAGGTTCATGTACGACTGGCCGCGCTTGGCGAACATCGCGGCGTCGGCCCCGTGACCGAGCCCCTTCGCCATCAGCGCCAGCGACGCGTCGGCCGCCGCGTACTCCAGTGTGGCCGACGTACCGTAGTAGCAGTCGTTGTCGTTCGACTTGGTCGGGCAGCAGTTGCCCGACGTTCCCGCCTTGCAGTCGGCGTTCGACGTGATGTTCAGGCCGTAGGGGATGTATCCCCGTTCCTCGTAGTACGCGACACCGGCGCGCCCGTTCTCGCGGACTTCGGCCGGCGGCACCTCCGTCGCGTTCTCGCGGAGGTACTTGTACGCCTCGCGGGCCTCGTCTCCCCTGAGCAGCCCCTTCGACCAGCCCTCGACCAGATACGGCGTGACCGGGTCACCGGTCATGATGTTGCCCTCCTGGTCCTCCAGGTACCAGCGCGGCAGCGCGCCGCCCTCCCTCGCGATCGCGATGATCGACATGTCGATGTCGTGCGCGACCTTGGGGACGAGCATCTCGAGGAGCTGGTTCTGCGTCCGGTACGTGTCCCACAGGGAGAAGTTGCTGTAGGGGGTGTAGCCGTCGGCGGTGTGCAGCTTCTTGTCGGCTCCGACATAGCGGCCGTCGACGTCACCGATCATGTTGGGATCGACCATGGAGTGGTACAGCGCCGTGTAGTACGCGACCTGCTGATCGTGCGTACCACCACCGACCGCGGCCTTGTGGAACATCGCGTTCCACTGCTTCTTCAGTGCCTTGTGCGCGGCGTCGAAGTCGAATCCGAGCTTGCCGGTCTCCGCGGAGAGGTTCTTGCGGGCGCCGGCGAGTCCGGTGAAGGAGAGACCCACTTTCGCGACCACAGGAGCGTCGTTCTTCGTCGTGTCGAAGGTCACCCACGCACCGTTGGATCCCTTGGCGTCCGACTCACGAGACCCCGGGCTCCGGTCGCTGCCCTTCCAGGTGCCGAACGACGCGAACGGCCGGCTGAGCCGCGCGACGAAGTAGGTCTTCTTGGAGTCCTCGACCCACCCCTCGATCGTCCTGTCGCCGACGACGCGTATCTCGGAACCGGACACGCCGATGCCGGCGTTGAACAGCACGTTCGCCTGACTCGTCCGCGGGAAGGTGTACTTCTGCCATCCGGTCCGCGCGGTCGCCGTCAACGCGGCGGTCACGCCGTACTTGTCGAGCTTCGTCCGGTAGTAGTCAGGTGCCGTGGTCTCGTTCTCGTGGCTGAAGGTCGACGCGTACCGCGCCGGGTCGGTCGAACTCACGTCGCCGGTGGTGGGCATCATCGGCAGGTAGTTGAACCGGCATCCGTTGATCGTCGTCTGGCTGAACCCGATGACCGTGTCGGCGGACTCCTTGTCACACCCCGTGCCACCGGCCGTCTTCATCAGCGGGCTCTCCTGCACCAGACCGAACGGTGCTCCCGCGGCGGGAAAGGTCAGCCCCTCGTTCTCTGTCCCGATGAACGGATTGACCAGCTTCGTCAGATCGGCTCCCGCTCCCGGTATCGCGCCGGAGGCCGTCGCCGGCTGCGTGGCAGCGCTCGCACTCGCGCCGGCGCCCGCGGCGGTTCCCGCGGCTGCGAGAGCGATGCAGAGCGCGGCCGCCGCCCATCCGTGCCTGATGCGCCGTACTGTCGATCTGATGCGGGTCACGCGGGTCGCTGAAGGTTGCATCGCAGGCATATCGCTCCCACCGCCGTCCTTTGGACATCGTTGTCATGGGTTGCGGCACGACGCTAGATCGCTTCATCGGCTTCCCGCAAGGGCGTTGGCCGCCACCGGCAACGGCCCCGGCCGGAGGTCGGGTGCGCTCGATCGCAGCGCCGACCGGCTCGACGTGCGTCCCGGGGCCCGCGTCAGTCGCCTCGGCCGCCTCGGCGTCCTGCACACTTCCTGCACACTTCCTGGAGCAAGTACGCGCGAGACCACGGCCAGGTTCATCGGCGGTTCCCCTGCCCGCCCCGCGCTGTTCCAGCGCCGGACACGCTGACGGGCCGGGAGCGCAGTAGCCGCTCCCGGCCCGTCGAACACCGCACGTCCTACCAGCGGTACCAGCGGCTCCGCTTTCCGCCGGACGCGGCGGGGCGGACGAGGAATCCGAGCAGCCAGATGACGAGAACCGCGATCGCGATCCACCACAGGATCTTCAGGGCGAAGCCCGCACCGGCCAGAATCACGATGAGAAGCAGAACAAGCAGCAGGGGAACCATAGTTATCAACCTCCGGCGAGCCGTATGCCCCCACCCAATCCCGCCACACCCGCCGTGACCAGCTTCGTGAACATGTACACCACACCCACCTCCGCGACCACCCTGAGTGGGGCCAGGCAGTTACGGGGTGTGCCGCTGCAGCGGGACGAGCGCGGAGCCAAGGGCAGTGAGCCCGGGTCCGAGTTGGTCGACGAGAACATCAGGAGCCAGGTGATGGCACACGATCAGCCCGTGCATGAGGGTGAACACCGTGGCCGCGGTCGCTGCGGGATCGCTGTCGGGTGGCAGGTGGCCCTCAGCCCGCCAGCGTTCGGCGAGTTCGGTGATACATGCACTGGTTTCGGCGTAGAGGTCGCGGGTGTGGTCGCGCAGGGCGGGGTTGCGCAGGGCCTCGGCCCAGGTCTGGACGGCGAGTTTCGACAGGTCGTACTCGGGGTTGCTGGTGCGGCTGCGCAGTTCGCCGACGATGGTTTCCAGTGTCTGCCCGGGCGTGGGGGTAGGGGTGCAGGTCAGCAGGCGCACGAAGATGTCGCGGACCCGGGTGATGCCTTCCTCGGCAGTGGCGTCGATCAGTTCTTCCTTGCTGCGGAAGTACCGGTACACCGCGCTGGAGGACATGCCGGTCGCGGCGATCACCTCGTCCATCGAGGTGGCGTGGAAGCCGTTCTCGGAGAAGCAGCGCCAGGCGCTGGTGAGGACGTGGTGGCGCCGTCGGGCGCGGGTTTCATCGCTGAGCCGGGGCATGACCGCATCCTAAACGGAAACGGTGACTTGCGTTATGCAGGGAGACGGGCCTACGGTCGAAGCGTTGCGGAAACGATCGTTTCTTTTTGATTGCCCTCGCCCGTGAGGACGGCTCGTTCCTGCATCCGGCGGGACGGGCCCCGCAACCCGCCGCTGCACCAGCCGAGACGAGGAACCTCCCCATGACCGGCAAGGGAAGCCTGCTGGACCTGCTCGACCAGAAGGCCGCCCCTGTGGGCATGCGGTGCTTCACCCGCCACCACGCCCTGGCCCGGCTCGACAGCGAGCACAGCGCGGCCGGCTACTCGCTGCGCGCGTTCGCCGAACACGCCGCCGCCAACGACGCGGGCGCCTACCAACCACGGTTGGAGCAACCGTTCCGACAGCCCCGCCTCCTCATCGGCACCATGGTCGACGCAACACCGGCCGCCTGACCGCCCTTCACACCGGCGCTGTCCCCCATCCATCAAGGAATCCCCATGAGCAACACCGTACGCATCGAGCACGGATCGCTCGTGGGCGCCGAACACGACGGCGTCCACAGCTTCCTCGGCATCCCCTACGCCGCCCCGCCCGTCGGCGACCTGCGCTGGGCCCCTCCGGCGCCTGTGGCCGCGTGGGACGGTGTCCGCGATGCGACCGTATTCGGGAACAGCGCCATCCAGAGCGTCCACACCGGTTTCGACCCCGGCTCCCCGGAAAGCGAGGACTGCCTGAACCTGAACGTGTGGTCCGCCGACCCGGCCCCAGGCGCCCGCCTGCCGGTCATGGTGTGGATCCACGGCGGCGGCTTCCTCAACGGCTCCTCCGCGATGCCCCTGTGGTCCGGGCAGCAACTCGCCAAGCGCGGCGTGGTCATGGTGTCCCTCAACTACCGCCTGGGCGCCTTCGGATTCCTCGCCCACCCCGAGGTGGGATGCAACTTCGGCCTCCAGGACTGGGTAGCGGCCCTAAGATGGGTACGCGGCAACATCACCGCCTTCGGCGGCGACCCGGACAACGTCACCGTCTTCGGCCAGTCCGCCGGCGGCGCCGCCTCTCGCGCCCTGCTGTGCACCCCCTCCGCGCGCGGCCTGTTCCACCGCGCGGTCATCCAGAGCGCCGGCTACGAGGACTACGCCGTCGTCGACTCCCCCAGCCACGAACGCGCCACGAAGGCCACCGAGAACATGTTCCGCCACCTGGGCAGCAGCGACTTCGCCCGGCTGCGTCGCCTGCCCGCCGAACAGGTACGCGCAGCCTCCTTCGCCGAGGCCGGTGTCATCCCACCGCCCGGCCAGGTGCACACGCCCGCGAACCTGGTCTGGTACCCGGTCGCCGACGGGGAGGTGATGACCGAGGACTTCTCCGGCTGGGCGGACGGCGTGCCGATCATGTTCGGCTGCACCCAGGACGAGGCTCGCCTCTTCCACACCCCCACCGGCCTGTACGGGCACAAGTCCCAGTCCTCCCTCGACCCGGCCGACGTCTACACCGTCTCGACCCTGGCCAACATGGCCAAAGCCATCGGCGGCGCGCGCGCAGACGACATACTCGCCCACTTCAGCACCCGCGGGCTCACCCCGTACGAGGCACTGTGCGAACTGGACACCACCGGCGTGTGGCACGAACCCGCCCTGGCCTCCTACCAGCGCTACGCCACCCTGGACGGCCGCACCGCCTACAACTACCGCTTCGCCCGCGTCTCGCCGGGCGCCCGCCGCTCCGGGCTGCTCGCCAGGCACAGCGCGGAGATCCCGTACCTGTTCGGCCTCCTCACCGCCGGCGACGACTACGACGCCACAGACGTGCACATCAGCGACACCATCCAGCACGCCTGGACCGAGTTCGCCCGCACCGGCACGCCCCGCAATCCGGACGGCACCCCCTGGCCGGCCTGCACCCCCACCGACCCGCACTTCACCGTCATCGGCGACGAGACCAAGGGCGTCCCTCTGGACATCGCCCCCGTCTGCGAAATGATCAACTCGCAGCGGCGCGGCACGAGCCGTCGTCTCCGTACGCCGCGGCCCGCCTCACCACGGCCACAGGACGAAGTCGAGAGCTGAACCACCCGTTTGCTCGCGGGTGCCCCCGCCCCGGGCCTGCGCCGCCCGGGGCGGGGGGGCCGGGTCTCAGTGCAGCGGTCCCGGTGCCGGTTCGGGTTCAGGCACGGGGTCGGGGCCCGGCGGCTTGGGTACCGGGTCGGGCGAGGGAACGGGCGACGGCGGTACGGGCGTGGGCCCGGGCGCGGGTCCCGGTGCGGGGCCCGGCTCCGGTCCTGGCGGGCCTGGCGTGGGGGTGGGGGTGGGAGGCACCGGGTCGGGGTGCGGACTGGTCATGTCGGACCTCCAAACACGGGACGGCCCCCAGCGGGGGACGTCTTCTCCACTGTCTCCCAGTGCGCGTGCCCAGCGCGGCGGCGCCCACGCAGGATCCAGCCCGATCGGGCGTGACCGCTCGGGCGCGTCCGGTCGGGCCCTCGCGATGTCCCGCGCTGTCAGGCCTGGCCGGGGCCGTCCGTGGCGCCGTCGCCGTCCGCTCCGTCCGCGCCGTCCGTCTGCGCCGCCTCGGTGGCCCGGGCGAGGCTCTGGGTGCGCTTGCGGATCACGCACGCGGTGACGAGACCGCTCGCGGCGAAGGCCACCGGCACCATCCATGTCCGGTCGAGCCGGTGCTGCGTCACGTGGTCGAGCGAGTAGCGGCCCGCGCCCGTCAGTCCGAGGCAGGCGGCGGACCAGCCGAGGAAGCCCGGGTACTCGAGCCCGCCCGACGTGGAGAAGAACCCGTTCGGTGCGTGCACGGCCGCCGCGCCCGCCATGGCGCCCGCCGCAACGGCGCCCGCCGCGGGGGTGGCGAGCCCGAGCGCGATCAGCGCGCCGCCGCCGGCCTCGCCGCACCCGGCCGCGAGCGCGCTGCGGTCGCCGGGCCTGAAGCCCATCGCGTCCATGGCCTTCGCGGTGACGTCGAGCCCTCCGCCGCCGAACCAGCCGAACAGCTTCTGGGTGCCGTGCGCGGCGAGCACGGCTCCGGTGCCGAGCCGCAGGGCGAGCAGGCCGAGGTCCCTGTGGTCGCGGTGGGTGGGGCGCTTCATCAGGTGGCTCCAGGATGTCGGGTACGGGACGTCGGATCGCTTCCCTCCCACTCTCGGCGCTCGGGGCCCGGGGCGGGAGCGGGGTTGCTCCGGACGTGTACCCGGTGTGCCGCGTCACCTGCCTCGGGATCGGGCGGTGCCACTCCCCCGCGCCGCTGTGTGCCCCGCGCACCGCGGGGCACCCGTGCGGTGTGACCAAGACCAAGAAGGCGAAGAAGAAGCCGAAACTGCCGTTGGCGTACAAGCCCCTCGGGTTCCTGATGGGCTGGGCCGGCGGGATGGTGGCCGGGAAGGTGTTCAGGGCGGCGTGGAAGGCGGTGCGTCACGAGGACGACGCGCCCGACGCCCTGGACCGCGACCGCGGCTGGGCCGAGATCGTGATCGCGGCGGCCGTGCAGGGCGCGATCCTCGCCGCCGTCCGCAGCGCGGTGGACCGTTCGGGCGCCAAGGCGGTCGAACGCGCCACCGGGGCCTGGCCGGGAGAGGCCGGCGGACGCAACTGAGGGAGGCACACGTGGCGGGGAAGACGAAGGGCCCGGCCGGCACGGTCGGCAAGCTGCTCGACGCGTACGGCACGACCTACAGCGACGAGGCGGGCATCACGTTGCGCGACACACCGCAGCCGCTCTACCGGCTGCTGGTGCTGTCGCTGCTGCTCAGCGCGCGGATCAGCAGCGGCATCGCCGTGTCGGCGGCTCGCGCTCTCGCGGACGCGGGTCTGCGCAGCCCGCGCGCGATGGCGGACGCCACCTGGCAGCAGCGCGTGGACGCGCTCGGCGAGGGCGGCTACCGGCGCTACGACGAGCGGACCGCCACCCAGCTCGGGGACGGCGCGGAACTGCTGCTGGAGCGCTATCACGGCGATCTGAGGCGGCTGCGTGACGAGACCTCGGGCGATCGCGCGGAGCTGCGCCGCCTGCTTCAGCAGATGCCAGGGATCGGCCCGGTGGGCGCCGACATCTTCCTGCGCGAGGTGCAGGACGTGTGGCCCGAGGCCGCGCCGTACCTGGACGAGAAGGCGCGGCAGGGCGCCGGCAAGGTGGGGCTGCCGAAGGACACGAAGAAGCTCGCCGCTCTGGCGGGTGACGACCCGGCGCGGTTCGCGGCGGCCCTGGTGCGGGTCGCCCTCGACCGCCACCCGCAACTGACGTAGGCGTGAACGAACCGGCCGGCTCTACAGCCGGCCGGCAACGCAGACGACGCCGGTGTGCGCCGCACGGATCCGTGCGGCGCACACCGGCGTCTGCCGAAGGCGAAGGGCCCGCGGTCAGCCGCGGGGCGGGTTGTCGTCACCCGGCGTGGCCTGGCCGCCGAGCTGCTCGTCCATCTTCTTCTGCGCGGAGTCGACCTGGCTCTGGTACTTGTTGCCGGTCTTCTTGTCGACGGCGTCCCCCGCCTTGTCCACTCCCTTGGCGGCAGTGTCCTCGTGGCCCTTCATCATGCCCTTGAGTTTGTCGAGCATCGACATGGCTGGCTCCTCACTCGGGACGTACTACCCACCACCATCCACGCCGCCGCGCGATCCCGCATCCGCAGCGGCCGGTGGCGGGCGCGTCAGCCCGTGACCGCCCGCAGCGACTGCTTGAGCGAGCCCATCGTGGCGAGCACGGCGGTCGGCTCGTACCCGCAGTGGGCCATGCAGTTGTCGCAGCGCGGGTCCTTGCCGCGGCCGTACTTGTCCCAGTCGGTGTCGTCCAGGAGCTCCTGGTAGGTCTTGGCGTAGCCGTCGCTCATCAGGTAGCAGGGCTTCTGCCAGCCGAACAGCGAGTAGGACGGGACGCCCCACGGGGTGCACTCGAAGTCGGCCTTGCCCTCGAGGAAGTCGAGGAACAGCTCCGAGTGGTTGAGACGCCACCTCTTGCGCCTGCCGTCGGCGAACGCCTTGCGGAACACCTCGCGCGTCTGCTCGACACCGAGGAAGTGGTCCTGGTCGGGCGCCTTCTCGTAGGCGTAGGCCGGCGAGATCTCCAGGCGGTCGACCTTCAGCTCGTCATTGAGGTAGTCGAGCACCTCGATGATGTCCTCGGGGGTGTCGGTGTTGAAGAACGTCGAGTTCGTGTAGACGGCGAAGCCGGCCGCCTTGGCCTGCCTGATCGCCTCCACGGCCTGGTCGAAGACGCCTTCCTTGCTCACCGACTCGTCGTGCCGCTCCCGCATGCCGTCGATGTGGACCATCCAGGCGAAGTTGCGGTGGGGGGTGAACTTGTGGAGGTGCTTGGGCAGCAGTACGGCGTTGGTGCACAGCACCACGAACTTGCCGCGCTTGAGCAGCTCCTCGGTGATCTTGTCGATCTGCGGGTGCATCAGCGGCTCGCCGCCGGCCAGCGACACCATGGGCGCGCCGCACTCCTCGACCGCCCCGATGGCCTGGGCCACGGGCATGCGCTGCTTGAGCACGCCCGCGGGGTGCTGGATCTTGCCGCAGCCGTTGCACGCGAGGTTGCAGGCGAACAGCGGTTCGATCTCGACGATGAGGGGGTACTTCTCCCGCCGCTTCACCTTCTGCTTGACGAGGTGGCTGCCCATTTTGACGGTCAGGTTGAGCGGTAGTGCCATGGCTTGCTTCTCCGTTCCCACGGAGCTCTGGTGCCCCGTCGCGGACGCGTCCCGTGTGTCTACCCGTATTTACGGATCCCCCGCATACACGATGCCTACAACATACAGACTGTATGGGACAGAATGAAGCCATGCCAGCTCAGCCAAAGTCCGTGTCGAGCCGCAGGGCCGACCACGTCGCCGACACGCGCGGGGCCCTGCTCGATGCCGCGCGCACCCTCTTCGCGAGCCGCGGGTACGCGGCGACCGGGACGGAGGACATCGTCTCCGCCGCCCGGGTGACGCGCGGCGCGCTCTACCACCACTTCCGCGACAAGGCCGACCTGTTCGCGGCGGTCATGGAGCAGTGCGCCAAGGAGATGGCCGAGCGGCTGATCGAGCAGGAGACGCGGCGGGCGGCGGCCGAGCATCAGGAGGACACCTGGAGTCTGCTGCGCACCGGGTTCCAGTCCTTCCTCGACGCGTGCGCGGACCCCGATTTCCAGCGGATCGTGCTCATCGAGGGCCCGGCCGTGCTCGGCCACAGCGCGTGGGACGCGCTGGTCGAGCAGCACGGTTACGTACTGCTCGAAGAGGTGCTGTCGCAGGCGGCGGCCGAGGGCCGGATCGACCCGCTCCCGCTGCGGCCGCTGACACGGATGCTGAGCGCCCTGATCTCGGAGGCGAGCCTCTACATCGCCAGGTCTCGTGACCAGGAGCGGGCCCGCGAGGAGGCCGGCACGGTGCTCGACCGGATGCTCGTGGGGCTGAGGCGCGGCGAGGACGGGTAGTCGCCGCGCGCACGCGTCCGCGCCGGCGTCAGCCGTCCCCGAGGGCCGTGTACGCCTCGTCGAGCAGCGCGTTCACCCGCTCCTCGGTCCGCTGTTCCACGGGAAGCTCGACGCACGCCTTGAGTGCGGAGAGCATCGGCGAGATCGCGGTGGAGGCCAGTACCCGCGCGCGGAACGCGGGATCCGGCTCGGGTGCGGCCGCTCCCGGCTCCGCGAGCACGCACGCGGTCGGCGTCATGCGGCCGTCGAGCCGGCCGGCGAGCCCCTGCGCGACGCCGTCGCAGAACTCCTCGACCATGCGCTGCATGCCGGGGCTCGACCTGTCGAGCAGCCGCTCCCCCATGTCCCGCACGAGCAGCCCCATGACGTGCGGGTGCTCTTCCTTCAGCGTGCGCAGCGCACGCCACACCGCGGTGAAGGGACGCTCGGCCGCCGGGCGCCCCGCCGTCAGGTCGCGCAGCAGCGGGATCAGCCCGCGGACCTCCGCGAGCACCAGGTCGTCCTTGAAGGGGAAGTAACGGTAGACGGTGCGTTCGGTGACCCGGCAGGCGTCCGCGATCTGGCGCATGGTCGTCGCCTCGAAGCCCCCCTCGCCGAAGAGGCGCAGGGCCGTGGCGAGGATCCTGGCTCGCGTCGTCTCGCGGCCGCCGGGCCGTTCCGCATCCGTCACGCCGACAGTCTCCCATGCCGATCACGGCCTCCCCAGGGCGCATGTCAGGTCTGACATGCCGCTGGATGTCAGACCTGACACGGATGCTAGCGTGAGGACGGATGTCAGGCATGACATGCCGCGTCGCCCCCGCCCGCGCACCCTCGGAGAGCCAGCATGGCGAGTCTTCTCTACCGTCTCGGACGCTTTTCCTTCCGCCGCCGACGCCTCGTGCTCTCGCTGTGGCTGGCCGCGCTGGCGGCGGTGGTCGCGGGCTTCTCGCTGGCGGGCAGCTCGCTCGACGACCAGTTCTCGATCCCCGGCTCGCAGTCCCAGCAGGCACTCGACCGGCTGCGTGCGGTCGAGCCCGCGGCGGGCGGGGTGAGCGGGCAGATCGTCTTCACCGCGCCCCCGGGGCACAAGGTGACCGAGCGGCGCTACGCGGCCGCGATCCAGGAGACGCTGCATGACGCCGCCCACGCGCCGCAGGTGGGTGCGGTGATCTCCCCGAAGAAGGCCGGGACCGTCACGCGTGACGGCCGCACGGCGCTCGCCCAGGTCCAGTACGCGGTCACCGGACCCGACGTGCGGCCGGGCAGCGTGGACGCCCTGGAGGCGTCGACGCGGCCGGCCTCGGACGCCGGGCTGACCGTGCACGCCGGTGGCGCCGTATTCGGCAGCCACGGCGTACAGATCGGCGCGACCGAGGTGATCGGCGTCGTGGTGGCCCTCGTCGTGCTCGTGATCACGTTCGGGTCCCTGCTCGCGGCCGGCATGCCGCTGCTCACGGCCATCGGCGGGCTCGCCGTGTCGCTGTCGGGCCTGATGCTCCTCGCCCATGTCTTCACGATCTCGTCCACGGCCATCACCCTGGCCGTGATGCTGGGGCTCGCCGTCGGGATCGACTACACGCTCTTCATCCTGTCCAGGCACCGTACGCAGCTCGCACGCGGGACGGACGTGGAGGAGTCCGCGGCGCGCGCCCTCGGCACGGCGGGCAGTGCGGTCGCCTTCGCCGGGCTCACGGTGGTCGTGGCGCTCGCCGGGCTCAGCGTGGTCGGCATCCCGTTCCTCACCGTCATGGGTCTGAGCGGCGCGGTGACCGTCGTCGTGGCGGTCCTCGCGGCCACCACGCTGCTGCCCGCGCTGCTCGGCTTCGCGGGCAGCCGCCTCACACCGAAGCCGCATTCGCGCGCGGCCCGCCGTGAGAAGAGCCCGCGGCCCGCGATGGGCGCGAGGTGGATCAGGGCCACCACCCGCAGGCCGCTGCTGACGGTGCTCGCGGGCGTCGCGGCGCTCGTCGTCGTGGCGATCCCGGCACGTGAGCTGCAACTCGCCCTGCCGGACAACGGCTCCGCGCCGCAGGGCTCCACGCAGCGCGAGGCGTACGACGCGGTGTCGCGGGCGTTCGGGCCCGGCTTCAACGGGCCGCTGCTCATCCTCGCCGACACCTCAAACGCCAAGGGCGGGGGCAAGGGCGCCAAGGCCGAGCTCTCCAAGGCGGCCTCCGACCTGAAGAAGCTGCCGGGCGTCGCCGCCGTCACCCCGCCGCAGCCGACCTCGTCGAAGACGGACTCGGTGCTGCAGCTCGTGCCCACCACGGCGCCGGACGCCAAGGGCACCGAGGACCTCGTGCACCGGGTGCGCGACTACGCGGACGGCGTGCGGGCCCGCTCGGGGGTCTCGCTCGCGGTGACGGGCACCACCGCCGTCAACGTGGACGTGTCCAGCAAGCTCAGCGCGTCCCTCGTGCCGTTCGCCGCGGTCGTCGTCGGCCTCTGCCTGATCATCCTGCTGATCGTGTTCCGCTCGATCGTCGTGCCCGTCAAGGCGACCGCCGGGTTCCTGCTGTCGGTGGCGGCGTCGTTCGGCGCCGTGGTCGCCGTCTTCCAGTGGGGCTGGCTCTCCGACCTGATCGGGGTGACGAGGACGGGCCCCGTGGTCAGCTTCCTGCCCGTGATCCTCATGGCGGTGCTGTTCGGTCTCGCCATGGACTACGAGGTGTTCGTCGTCGCGGGCATCCACGAGGAGTACGCGCACGGACGCGACCCGCGAGAGGCCATCAGGCGCGGCGCGCCCGGCGCGTTCCGCGTGGTCACGGCGGCGGCGCTGATCATGATCGCCGTCTTCGCCGGGTTCGTGACGCTGGACGACGCCATCGTCAAGCCGATCGCCTTCGCCCTGGCGTTCGGCGTCCTCGTCGACGCGTTCGTGGTACGGCTGACGCTCGTCCCCGCCGTGCTCAGCCTGGTGGGACGGGCCGGCTGGTGGCTGCCGAAGTGGCTGGCCCGGATCCTGCCGGCGGTGGACATCGAGGGGCGGGGCCTGCCCGCCCTGCCGGAAACGGCGGAAGGCCACCGGCCGCACGAGGAGTCGCGCGGCCGGTGACCTCCGGCGTGCTCAGATGGTCGCGGTGTCGATCACGAAGCGGTAGCGGACGTCGCTGCCGACGACACGCTCGTACGCGTCGTTGATCTCGTCGGCGCGGATCAGCTCGATCTCCGCGCCGATGCCGTGCTCGGCGCAGAAGTCCAGCATCTCCTGGGTCTGGGGGATGCCGCCGATGGCGGATCCCGCCAGGGTCTTGCGGCCCTGGATGAGCGAGAACATGTTGACGGAGTTCGGCTCCTCCGGGGCGCCCACATTGACGAAGGCGCCGTCCACCTTCAGCAGGCCCAGGTAGGCGTCGATCGGCAGCGGCGCGGAGACGGTCGACACGATGAGGTCGAACTGCCCGCGCAGCTCGGTGAACGTGGACTCGTCGGCGGTCGCGTAGTAACGGTCGGCGCCGAGCCGCAGCCCGTCGTCCTTCTTGCGCAGCGACTGGCTGAGGACGGTGACCTCGGCGCCCATCGCGTGGGCGAGCTTGACGGCCATGTGGCCGAGACCGCCGAGGCCGACCACGGCGACGCGCTTGCCCGGGCCCGCGTTCCAGTGCCGCAGCGGCGAGTACGTCGTGATGCCGGCGCACAGCAGCGGCGCGGCCACGTCGAGGGCGAGGCCGTCCGGGATGCGGACCGCGTAGCCCTCGTCGACGACGAGGTGCGTGGAGTAACCGCCGTAGGTGGGGTCGCCGTTCTTGTCACGGCCGTTGTACGTGGCCACCATGCCCTCGACGCAGTACTGCTCGAGCCCCTGCTCGCAGTACTCGCAGTGGCGGCAGGAGTCCACGAAGCAGCCGACGCCGACCCGGTCGCCGACGGCGTAGCGGGTGACGCCGGCACCGACCTCGGCGACGACGCCGGCGATCTCGTGGCCCGGAACCATCGGGAAGATCGCGTCGCCCCAGCCCTCGCGGGCCTGGTGGATGTCCGAGTGGCAGATGCCAGAGAACTTGATGTCGATGAGGATGTCGTGCTCGCCCACCGGGCGGCGCTCGATGGTGGTGCGCTCCAGCGGCGCCTTGGGCGCGGGGGCCGCGTAGGCGGGGACTGCCGTGAGGCTGGTCATGCCTGGGATTCTCCAGATGATCGGGTTCGCGGTGGCCGTCCACGGTTGCGGAAGGCCGCGTTCCACCGTGCCGGATCCGTCGGCGCACGCCCAGACCACCCGTTTTCGTACGTCCACTGTGCGTACCACCAGCGGGCGCAGGCTCAGAGGTACGCCGCGGGAATACGGCGGTCAGAGCCCCGCGCGATCCCGCGTATTCCCGCTCTGAGCTGGTACGGGCCGCCCAGGACGTGCGGTTCCTCACGTGCCGCCGCGCCGGGTCACGCCCCACCTCCTGCGTACGTCCAGCCGGCGCGTCCGGCCCATACTGGAAGCCATGGACGACCAGCACGAGCGCAGGCCCCTCGACCCGAAGGCCGAGCTGAGCGAGTTCCTGCACACGAGGCGAGCCCGGCTGAAACCCCTCGACGTGGGCCTGCCCGACCTCGGCAGGCACCGCAGGGTGCCAGGGCTGCGCAGGGAGGAGCTGGCGCAGCTGGCCGGGGTGTCCGTCGCCTACTACACGCGCCTGGAACAGGGCAACGCGCACAACGTGTCGGCCGACGTGCTGGACGCGATCGCCCGGGCCCTGCGGCTCAGCGACGCCGAGCACCAGCACCTGCTCCACCTGGCCAAGCCCAAGCGGCACGGCGGGAAGAAGCACCAGGCGAGGGCCCAGGTGCTGCGGCCGGCGCTGCGCGCCCTCCTCGAGTCGATGGAGCTCGTGCCCGCGTACGTCGTCGGCCACCGTACGGACATCCTCGCCTGGAACAGGCTGGCCGCCGCGGTGTTCCACGACTTCGGGGCGGTCCCGGAGAAACACCGCAACTACGCCCGTCTCATCTTCCTCGACCCGGCGATGCGCACCCTCTTCGCGGACTGGGAGACGAAGGCGTCGGAGACGGCGAGCGCGTTGCGCGTGTACGCGGGCTACTGCGCGGACGACCCGGAACTGTCCGCCCTGGTAGGCGAGTTGTCGGTGAAGAGTGAGGCGTTCCGCAGGCTCTGGGCGGCCCACGAGGTCCGTGACAAGGGGTACGGCACGAAGGTGCTGAACCATCCACTGGTCGGCGAGCTCGAGCTGTCGTACGAGACGGTGACGCTGCCCGACGACCCCGAGCAGACCATGCTGCTCTTCCACGCGGAACCGGGCTCGAAGTCGGCCGACGCGCTCCGCCTGCTGGCGAGCTGGGGCGCGGACGCCTCGGCGCCGGCCGCACCCGCGCCCGCACCGGGCGAGATCACCGGCTGACCGGCCGGCCGCCGGCACGTGGCCCGGGCCGGTTTCCTGCCCGGGCCACGTGGTACCCGAACACACCCACACATAACTAACCCCTTCGGCCGGGTTGAAAGGTTGGCTCCGTGATGGTTAGCTGTAACCAGTAAACGAACTCAAAGGGGTTAGACATGACTGCCGTACACCACCGCTATGCGACCGTGCAGGGGCACCAGATCTTCTACCGCGAGGCCGGAGACGCGGACGCCCCGGCCATCGTGCTCCTGCACGGCTTCCCGACCAGCTCGTTCATGTTCCGCGGCCTGATCCCCGTCCTCGCGGAGCGCTACCACGTCATCGCACCCGACCACCTCGGCTTCGGGTTCTCCGACGCACCGCCGGCCGCGGAGTTCGACTACACCTTCGACGCGCTGAGCGACCTGACGAAGGGGCTGCTCCAGCAGCTCGGCGTCGACCGCTATGCCCTCTACGTGCAGGACTACGGCGCCCCGATCGGCTGGCGCCTGGCCGTGGCGGAACCCGGCGCGATCACCGCGATCGTCACCCAGAGCGGCAACGGCTACGACGACGGCTTCGTCGAGTCCTTCTGGAAGACGGTCTGGGACTACCAGCGCGAGCAGACGCCCGAGACCGAGGGGGCCATCCGCGCGGCGCTCAGCCTCGACGTCACCAAGTGGCAGTACCTCACCGGCGTCGCGGACGAGACCCTGGTGAGCCCGGACACCTGGCACCACGACTTCCAGCTGATCTCCCGGCCGGGCAACGACGAGATCCAGCTCAAGTTGTTCCGCGACTACGCGACCAACGCCCCGCAGTACCCGGCGCTGCACTCCTACTTCCGCGAGAAGCAGCCCCCGCTGCTGGCGGTCTGGGGCAAGGGCGACCCCATCTTCGGCCCCGCGGGCGCCGAGGCGTTCGGCCGCGACCTGCCCGACGCGGAGATCCACCTGCTCGAAGGCGGCCACTTCCTCCTGGAGAGCGCGCTCGACGAGGCGGCCGGCCTCATCACCGGGTTCCTGGACCGCAGGCTCGCCCGCTGACGACCAGGACGGGGAAGACGGGGAAGACGACATGAGCACCAACGAGACAGCCCACATGACCCCGGTAGTGCTGGCACACGGCGCGTGGGCGGACGGATCGAGCTGGAGCCGGGTCATCCGGTCGCTGCGCGAGCACGGGGTCAAGGCCACCGCCGCGCCTCTCCCGCTGACCTCACTCGCCGACGACGTGACGGCGCTGGACAGGACGCTGGAACGCGTCGGCACACCGGCCCTGCTCGTCGGGCACGCCTATGCCGGGGCCGTCATCGGCTCCGTCGCACCGGAGAAGGTCAGCGGGCTCGTCCACGTGGCAGCCCTGGCCCCTGACGAGGGCGAGACGGTCGCGGACGTCTTCTACCGCGAGCCGCCACACCCGGAGGCACCGGACCTCGAGCCCGACGGCGACGGCCTGGTGTGGCTGCCGGAAGCGGCCTTCGGCAAGGCGTCCGCGCAGGACGCGCCCCCGGAGGAGCACGCCGTCCTGGCGGCCGTGCAGCGGCCGATCGCGATCGGGAGCATCACCACAGCGGTGGGAGCGCCCGCCTGGCGGACGCGGCCGTCGTGGTACTTCCTGGCGGAACGCGATCGCATGATCCCGCGGGCCGCTCAGCGGTTCATGGCCGACCGCATGCGTGCCTCCGCGCGGTCCCTGGACACGGACCATGCGCCGCTCCTGACCGCGGCGGAGCTGGTGAGCGACCTGATTTTGGAAGCCGTGCACGAGATCGAGGCCGGGCGATGAGCGGGACCAGCATGCCGGGGAGGCTCGAAGGCAGGACCGTCCTCGTCATCGGCCGCGGAAGCGGAATCGCCCGGGCCGTCGCACTGGCGGCCCGTGACGCCGGCGCCCGGCTCGTCGTCGCCGGACGCGACGGGGACGGCCTCGCGAGGGCCTACACCGGCACCGGCTTCACGGCGGAGGCCGTCGATCTCACGGACGAGCGGTCGATCGCCGAACTGGCCGGCCGCATCGAGAAGATCGACCACATCGTGTCGACGGCGTCCGCGCGGGCGAGGGGCACGGTGGACGTGCTCGACCAGGAGACCGTCCGCGTCTCCTTCGACACGAAGGTGATCGGCCCGATGCTCCTCGCGAAGCACTTCAAGGACCGCTTCCGGGCGGGCGGCTCGCTCACTCTCTTCTCCGGCTCGTCGGCCATCAAGCCGACGCCGGGCATGCTGGCGGTGGCGGCCACCAACGGCGCCGCCGACGTGGTCGCGAAGGCCCTCGCCGTCGAGCTGGCGCCGGTCCGGGTGAACGCCGTCTCCCCCGGCACCATCGACACCGGCGCGTACGACGCCCTGGGCGAGGAGAGGAAGGCTGCCCTGTTCGCCGACCGCTCGGCGCGCAACCCGGCCCGTCGCATCGGCACGGCGCAGGACGTCGCCGAGGCCGTCGTCTTCGCCATGACCAGCACCTTCCTGACCGGCGTCTCGCTGGCCGTCGACGGCGGCGAGCCGCTCGTGTGACCGGATCGCCCGGAGGACGCCATCCACCGCGGGACATGTTCAGGTAACCTGTCAAGCGGATGTTCACGGTTAGGAGCGTGGTGGTGACCGATCGGGGACGGCAGGACCTCCTGCTCGACCTTCTCAACAGCACACCGGTGTCGGGCGGCGTGGCCGCGGACTCGCTGGTGGATCCCGGGGAGGCGGCGTCCTGGCAGCGCGCGCACGGCGGCAGCGGGAGCGCCGACGAGCGCCGCAGCCTCGTGCGCGCGCGGGACGTCCTCCAGGAGGTGGTGCGCGGCAGCCGGCCCGCCACCGCACTGGAACCGCTCCTGGAGGGCGTGGCCGCACGCCCGGCCGTCACCGGCGAGGGCGTGTCCTGGGAACTCGACGTGCCCGCCGGCGGCCGGCTGGCGGTGGAGGCCGTGCTGGCATGGAACACGGTGCGGCAGTCGATGCCCGGCCGGCTGAGGCCCTGCGCCAACCCGGAGTGCCGGCTGTTCCTCATCGACCGCAGCAAGCCGAACAAGGCGCGCTGGTGCTCGATGGCCGTCTGCGGCAACCGCATGAAGGCGCGCCGCCACTATCAGCGGGCACGCGACGCCGCGGCCGGGTAACGGCCACGGCGCCCGCCCCCAGGGGCAGAACGGCCCCGGTCAGGGGGCGAGAAGCAGCGTGCCGGCGCGCTCCTTGGCGGCCGCGTAGCGCTTGGCCACGTCCTGCCAGTCGACGACGTCCCACATCGCCTCGATGAAGTCGACCTTCTGGTTCTTGTACTGCAGGTAGAAGGCGTGCTCCCAGGCGTCGAACACCAGGATCGGCACGGAGCCCTGCCCGACGTTGCCCTGGTGGTCGTAGATCTGCTCGACGATCAGCCGCCCGCTGACCGGCTCGTGGGCCAGGGCCCCCCAGCCCGAGCCCTGCGTGGTCGCCGCCGCCTTCGTCAGCTGCGCCTTGAATCCGGCGAACGAGCCGAAGGACTCCGCGATCGCGTCGCTCAGCTCGCCCACGCCGTCCGCCGCGAGAGGCTCGCCGCCACCGACACCGGACATGTTGTGCCAGTAGATCGAGTGCAGGATGTGGCCGGAGAGGTGGAACGCGAGGTTCTTCTCCAAACCGTTGATCGACCCCCACGAGCCCTTGTCCCGGGCCTCTTCGAGCTGCTCCAGGGTGTCGTTGGCGCCCTTGACGTAGGCGGCGTGGTGCTTGTCGTGGTGCAGCTCGACGATCTCCGGGTCGATGACCGGCTCGAGCGCCGTGTAGTCGTACGGGAGTTCCGGAAGCGTGTAGATGGCCATGGCTGAGCGACCCCTCCGCGGTTCTTACTGCGAATGATATGCAATTGCACGCAAACAGCAACTACACCTAGCGGCTCACAGGTCCTGCTTCTTGTTGCAACTGACTTGCGACAAGGCCGCCCGGCGGATTAACGTCACGCTGTTTGCACTGGTACATCGACTTCGGGAGAGACTCCTTGAGTGCCGACATAGCAGCACCGCCGTCACTGGGTGAACGCCTGGGAGCGTTTCGGCGGTCACTGACGCCGTACGACCGGCGGTCCCTCGTCGGCATGGTGGGGTTCATCGTCCTGCTGCACGTCGCGGGGTTCGGGGTGCTGTTCGGGCTCGTGGTGCCGAAGCACTACCACCTGGGCGGCGATCACCCGGTCTTCAACATCGGCGTGGGCATCCTCGCCTACACGTTCGGCCTGCGGCATGCCTTCGACGCGGACCACATCGCCGCCGTCGACAACACGACACGCAAGCTCATGAGCGACAACGCCGAGCGTGAGGCGCGCGGACAGGCGCTGGAGCGCAGGCCGCTGTCGGTCGGCTTCTGGTTCTCCCTCGGTCACTCCACGATCGTCTTCGCACTCTCCTTCCTGCTCTCCATCGGCGTGAAGGCGCTCGTCGGGCAGGTCGAGAACGACAACTCGAGCCTGCACTCCGCGACCGGCATCATCGGTGCCTCGGTCTCCGGCGTGTTCCTGTGGATCCTCGGCATCCTCAACCTCGCCGTCCTCGTCGGCATCATCAAGATCTTCCGCAGGATGCGGCAGGGCCACTTCGACGAGCAGGAGCTTGAGGACCAGCTCAACAAGCGCGGCCTGATGAACCGTTTCCTGGGCGGCCTCACCAAGTCCGTGCGCAAGGCGTGGCACATCTACCCCGTGGGCGTCCTGTTCGGCCTGGGCTTCGACACCGCCACGGAGGTCGGGCTGCTCGTCCTGGCCGGCGGAGCCGCCGCCTTCAGCCTGCCGTTCTACTCCATCCTCGTCCTGCCGATCCTGTTCGCCGCGGGCATGTGCCTCATGGACACCATCGACGGCGTGTTCATGAACGCCGCCTACGGCTGGGCGTTCGCCAAGCCGGTGCGCAAGGTGTTCTACAACATCACCATCACCACCATCTCGGTGGCGGTCGCCCTGATCATCGGCACCATCGAACTGATCGGCGTTCTCACCGACCAGGCCAACATCACCTCGGGACCGCTCGCCGCGATCGCGGACATCAACCTCGACTACGCCGGCTACGGCATCGTCGGCCTCTTCTTCGTCTCCTGGTTCATCGCCCTGCTCGTCTGGCGCTACGGCCGCATCGAGGAGAAGTGGTCGACCAACCTGGCCCCGCGTCCCGCCGACACCGAGTAGCACGCACCCGCGGGGCCGTGAGCCGCGGCTCTCAGCCGCCGGTCGCCAGCAGCTCCGCGAGTTCGGCGAGGGTGGTCCGGCTGAGGATCCTGCCGATGGGCAGCAGCGTTCCGTGCGAGCGGCGCACCTCCTGCCTGAGCTGCGCCGCCATCAGCGAGTCGAGCCCCTGGCTGGTCAGATCGCGGTCCGGGTCGAGATGGGCGGGCTCCACGCGCAGGACGGCGGCGACCCGGTCCAGGAACTCCCTCGCGGGGTCCGCCTCGGGCGACGCCGCTCCCGCCGTTCCGGTCACCGGAACCGCCGTGGACTGCGGAACCGGCGTGGGCTCCGGGCTCGGCGTGGGCCCCCGGCTCGGCGTGTGCTCCGGGCTCCGCGGGGCCGACGGGGGCTCCGGCCGGGGCGCGCGGGCTTCTGGGGTGACGGCCGCCGGCGCGTCCTCGTCGACGACGTCCCGCAGGAACGGCGACGCGGCGGCGTTCGGGTAGGCGCCGCGCCACCGCGGCCAGTCGACCGGCATGACCACCGTGTCCCCGGCGTTCGTGGCCATGAGGGGGTCGAGCACGGCGAATCCGGCGGCCGGAGTGAATCCCGACATCCCGCGTGGCACGAGGTCGCGGCCCAGCTCCGCGCCGGCCTTCGCCGCCATGCCGCGGCCCGTCCAGAATCCCCAGTTGACCGAGAGCGCGGTACGGCCCCTGCGGCGGCGGCCCCGGGCGACGGCGTCGAGGCACGCGTTGGCGGCGGCGCCCGCCGCGACCTGGGGAGAGCCCAGCAGGGCGTTCCCCGAGGAGAACAGCACGAAGTGGTCGAGGCCCTCGTCAAAGAGCCGGTCGAGGACGCGCGCGCCGTCCAGCTTCGGCCGCAGTACTGCTTGCAGCTCCCGCAGAGTGGTCTCGCCGATCGTCCGGTACAGGAAGACGCCCGCGGTGTGGAAGACACCACGGACCGCCGGCCGTCCTGCGGCGCGGCGGTGCTCGACCAGCCTGCCCATGGACCGCTCGTCGGCCGCGTCCACGGGTGCGTACTGCACCTCGACGTTCCGCCCCCGCAACTCCCCCACCAACTCAGCGACGTGGCGCCCGGACGCCGAGTCGGAGCCGGGCAGGGAACGGCCGGTGAGCAGCAGGTGCTTGGCGCCGCGCGTGACGAGCCAGCGGGCCAGTTCGGAGCCTATGCCGCCGGCGCCGCCGGTCACGAGATAGGTGGCGTCCGCGCGCAGCCGGATCGGCGCGGGCCGAACCGGCTCGGCGGGGGCGGTCCGCAGGTCGATGAGCAGCTTGCCGATGTGCCGGGCCGCGCCCACGTCCTGCAAGGCCGAACCGACGGCGTCCATCGGTCGGATCTCTGCGGGCAGGGGCGCCAGCTCGCCCGCGGCGATCAGCCGCAGGACACGTTCGAGCAACGCCCCGGCCCGCTCGGGGTCCTCGCGGCACAGCGCGTCGGTGTCCAGGGCGTGGAACGACCCGCCACGCGAGGGGCCGGCCGGGCCCGTGTACCCGTCCGCACCGTCCCGCGCGGCCAGATCCACGTACCGCCCGCGCGGGGCGAGCATGCGCCGGCTCTGCTGAGCGGCCTCCCCGGTCAGGGAGTTGAGGATGACGTCCATTCCCGTGCCGCGGGTCGCGGCGAGCAGCGGACCGGCGAAGTCGCCCCGTGAGTCGCCCACATGGGCGATGCCCATCGCCCGCAGGAGCGCCCGGCGCCGGTCGCTGCCGGCGGTGGCGTAGATCTCGGCGCCCCGCCACCGGGCCACCTGGATCGCGGCGAGTCCCACACCGCCGGTGGCCGAGTGGACGAGGACCTTCTCGCCCGCCTTCAGCCCGGCCAGTTCGACGAGCCCGTACCAGGCGGTCAGATGGGCGACGGGCACGGTGGCGGCGTCGGCGAGGCCGAGGCCGTCGGGGACCCGGCGCGTCAGGTGGCGGTTCGCGACGACGCGCGTGGCCAGCCCCGGACGGGCGAGGGCGACGACCCGGTCCCCGACCTCCAGCCCCCGTACGTCGGCGCCGAGGGCCGCGACGATCCCGGCGGTCTCCCGGCCGAGCCGCCCCTCGTCGCCCTCGCCCGTGAGGGCCCCGGTGGCACGCAGCACGTCCCGGTGGCCGACGCCGCTGTACGAGGCGGTGATCAGGACCTCGTCGCGCCCGGGGGGACGCGCCTGCACCGCTCTGCGCACCGGGGCGAGCCCCTGGTCGCCGGCGGGCACGATCTCGACGGCCCCGGCGTCGCCGCGGGCGCCGGCCGCCGGTGCGGGGCGCCGCAGCCGGAGGACGTACCGGGTTCCGGCGCGCAGGGCGATCTGGTCCTCGTCCGGGTCGCCGTCCGCGATCTCGCGTGCGAGCGCCCCCAGTTGACTTGTGCCGCCGGCGGCCGGGTCCAGGTCGACGAGCGTGTGCGGGACCGAGGGCAGCTCACTCGCGGCGGTACGTCCGAAGCCCCATACCGCGTACTGCTCCGGGTCGGGCGCGGGGTCCGCGCCGGTGACCGTCTCGGCGCCGCGGGTGACCAGCACGAGCCGCGGGAGCGGCCCGTCAGGCCGCATGACGGACAGCGCACGGGACAGCAGCAGCGCGCTGCCGAGCCCCAGCGGTACCGTCGCGTCCGGCCGGGACGCCCGCATGCCCCACAGGTTCACCACGACGGCGACTCCGCCCGGGTGGTCACGTCCGGTCTCGTGCAGGAGCCGGGCGTAGTCGTCGAAGCGCGACGGGTCGATGCGGTAGCCGCCGTCGGCGGTGTGCTCGTAGCGCTCACCGGGCCGCACGCTGATCCGCTCGCCGCCGGCAGGCGCGAGGCGCGGCCCGAGCTCCTCGTCCTCGAACACCAGCCAGGCACCGGTGGCCGGTGCGGATGGCGCCGATGGCGCCGATGGCGCGACGGCAGGCGTCCACCGCGGCTCGTACAGCCACTGGTCCGACGGTCCTGAGGGTTCCGGCGGCAGCAGCCTGCGGATGCGCAGGCCGCGGAACTCCGCCAGCAGAGCGCCCTGTTCGTCTCGTACGGCGATGTCGCCGCTGCATTCCCCGGCCGTCAGCCCGCGTCGCACGATGTGGTTGTGCAGGGTCCCGGTCAGCGGCCCGTGCAGGCGGAACCGCTCGATCGAGCCGAGGATGAAGGCGTGCTCGTCGCCGGGGACCGCCGTGTCGGGGAGGGTCGCCGCGAGCGCCTGTCCGCAGGCGTCGAGCACGGCGGGGTGGGCGTGATGGGGCTCGCGGGTGTCGAGGCCGGCCGGGGTCACGACCTCGGACAGCGCCTCCTCGTCGCCGCGCCAGACCTGCCTGACGCCCTGGAAGACGCCGTACCAGTCGTTGCCGCGAGCGGCGAACCTGCGGTAGAAGGCGTCGCCGGTGAGGTGTTCGTGCAGGCGGGAGACGATTTGCGCCCGTGTGTCCTCGGGGCCTTCGATGACGCGGGTGCCCGCGGGCTCCGCCTCGACCAGGGCGCGGGCGTGCACGGTCCAGCCCGTACCGTCCCGGGAGGCGACCTCGAAGGCCCACCGCGGCTCGTCGGGCGTCAGCGTCACGCGGAGGAGCGGCGGGTCCTCGGCGGTGAAGAAGAGGGCCTTCTCGTAGCGGACGTTGCCGACGGCGACCGCGGTGCCGACGGCCCCGGCCGCGGCGGCCAGCGCGAGTTCGAGGTAGGCGGTGCCGGGCAGGATGACGAGGCCCTGCACCTGGTGGTCAAGCAGGTACGCGTTGCGCGCGAGGTCGACGGGGCCCTCCCACCGGTGCGCGCCGCCGTCGAGCGCGGTGTGCGCGCCCAGCAGCGGATGCCCGCCCGGAGCCGGCGGCAGGCTCGCCGGGCCTGTCGCCGGCTCCGGCCAGAACTCGGCACGCTGCCAGGGGTACCCGGGCAGCGGCACGTACGCGGCCGGCGCGTCGAACAGGGCGTCGAGCCGCACCGGGTGGCCTGCCTGGTGGAGTTGACCGGCGGAGGTCAGCAGCGCGGACAGGTCGTCGGTGCCGCGCAGCAGTGACGGGACGACCTGGTCGTGCGAGCGCTCGTCGGGCAGGCAGTCCTTCACCGCGGCGGCGAGGATCGGGTGCGGGCTGATCTCGACGAACGCCGCCGCGGCCGAACCTGCCAGTTCGGCCTCGACGGCCGCGTGGAAGAGCACCTCGTCGCGCAGGTTGCGCACCCAGTAGCCGGCGTCCAGCTCCTCCCCGGTCAGGAGTTCGCCGGTCACCGTCGAGCGCAGCGGCACCTGTCCCGTGCGGGGCCGGATGCCGTCCAGTTCGGCGCGCAGCTCCTCCAGCAGCGGGTCGACCTGGCTGCTGTGCGAGGCGACGTCCACCTTGACGAGCTTGCCGGGGACGTCCCGTTCGGCCAGGTCGGCGAGGAGCTTCTCGACGGCGGGTGTGCGGCCGGAGACGATGGTGCGCCGTGGCGCGTTGCTCACGGCGACGTCGACGTCCGGTACGTCGGCCAGTAGGTGCCGCACCTCGTCCGCGGGAAGGTCGACCGCGGCCATGGACCCGGTGCCGGCGACCTTCCTGAGCAGGCTGCTGCGACGGCAGATCACCGCGGCGCCGTCCGCCGTGGTGAGCGCGCCCGCGGCGCAGGCGGCGGCCACTTCCCCCATGCTGTGGCCGATCACGACCGCAGGGGCTACGCCCCACGAGCGCCAGAGCGCCGCGAGACCCACCTCGACCGCCCACAGGAGCGGCTGCACCACGTCGATCGGCCCGTCCGCGGCGTCTTCGGCCTCCAGCCGTTCGAGTACCGACCAGCCGCGCTCGGCGCGTACGTGCAGGTCGCACTCCTCGACCGCCGCCCTGAAGGCGGTGGACGCGCGCAGCAGCCGGCGCCCCATGCCGGACCACTGCGAGCCCTGGCCGGGGAAGACGAACACGGTCTTCCACCGGTCCGCGGGCCGGGCGGCGACGACCGGCCGGCCCGTCCGCAGCTGCCGCACCACCTGGTCGTGGTCGTGGGCGAGCACGGTCAGGCGGTGGCGGTGGTGGGTGCTCCGGGTCAGCGCGCTGAAGCTGACGTCGCGCAGCGCGTGCGCGTGTCCCTCTCCCTGCGGCCCGAGGAAGTCCGCCCAGGCGCCGGAGAGTTCCCGCAGCGCGGCCGGGCTGCGCGCCGACAGGGCGAGCAGGTACGGCCGCGGCCCGGCGGGGGCCGGCGGCGCAGCGCGGCGGTGCTCGCCGAGGACGACGTGGGCGTTGGTGCCGGAGATGCCGAACGAGCTGACGGCCGCGTACCGGGGCAGTCCGCCGCCTCCCCATGTGCGGGCCGTCTGCGGGATCTCCAGCGCGGTACGGTCCCAGTCCACCGCGTCGGTCAGCCGGGCGCTGTGCAGGCTGGGCGGGACGACCCCGTGCCCGAGGCACAGCGCCGCCTTGATGAGCGCCGCGATGCCGGCCGCCGCCTCGGTGTGGCCGATGTTCGTCTTCACCGAGCCGACCAGCAGGGGATCGGTCGCCGGGCGGCCCGCGCCGGTGCCGTAGACCGCGTCCAGGGCCCGCAGTTCGATGGGGTCGCCCGCGGGTGTGCCGGTGCCGTGCGCCTCGACGAAGCCGACCGACCGGGGGTCGACGCCCGCCCGCAGGCAGGCGCGCCGCATCGTGTCGATCTGGCCGCTCTCGGAAGGGGCCATCAGGTATCCGCTGCCGCGGCCCTCGTTCTCGACCGCCGAGCCGTGGATGACCGCGTGGATGTGGTCACCGTCCGCCTCGGCCCGCGCGAGCGGCTTGAGGACGACGACGCCGACACCGTCGCTGCGTACGAAACCGTCGGCGTCGTGTGCGCCGAACTTGCAGCGGCCGTCGGCGGAGAGCATGTCCGCCTGGGAGAACGTGATGCTCTCCTCCGGCGTGAGGACGAGGTTGACCCCGGCGGCCAGAGCGAGTCCTGCCTCGCCGGTGCGCAGCGCGGCGCACGCCTGGTGCACGGCCACGAGCGACGAGGAGCATGCCGTGTCGACGGACGTACTCGGGCCCCGCAGGTCGAAGAAGTACGACAGCCGACCGGACAGCACGCTGCGCGCGGTGCCGGTGTTGGCGTAGATGTCCAGCGCCCCGGCCGCGCGCAGGACGTCCCAGTAGTCGACGGTCCGCTGCCCCACCACGACGGCGGTACGGCTCCCGGCGAGCGACTCCATGGTGAGGCCGGCGTCCTGCACGGCGGTCGCGGCGGTCTGGAGGAGCAGCCGCTGCTGCGGGTCCATGTGATTCGCCTCGCGGCCGGAGACGCCGAAGAACTGCGCGTCGAACTCCCGGATACCGGGCAGGAAGCCGCCCCGGCGGCTGACGATCCGGCCGGGCGTGCGGGGCCGGGGGTCGTAGTAGGCGTCGACGGGGAACCGGTCGGCGGGGACGTCGGTGGTGGCGTCGGTGCCGTCGAGCTGCATCTGCCAGAACTCCCGGACGCTGTTCGCGCCCGGGAACGCGCAGGCCATGCCCACGATCGCGATCGGCTGGGCACCCGGTTCCTGCTCCTGCGACTGCATGGGGGCTCCTGGGGTCGGGGACCGTCTGTCGGCCGGGCCGTGGTCAGGCCCAGGCGGGGGTTTCGGTGAGGGTCAGGACGACGGCGGCGGCCGACCAGCCGGGGGCTCCGCCGAACAACAGGACGTGATCGCCCGCCACGAGCTGCCCGGTGCGCAGCAGATGGTCGAGAGCGATGATCTGGTCGCTGGCCGAGGCGTGCCCGATTCCGCAGCCGAACTCCCACATCGACCGGGAGACGTCCAGGCCGAGCGGTTCCATGGCGCAGCTGCGGGTGGTCTGCTCGTCGCCATTGGGTACGAGGACCCAGCGCAGATCCGCGGCGTCGATCCCGGCCTCGGCCACGGCGGCGGACACCGTCTCCGCGCAGGCCGTGGCGATGCCCTCGGCGATCGGTACGCCGCCGGCCTGCCGCACCCGCTCGCCGAACTGCTGCGCGCGGCCCACCGGGTCGATGCGCCGGCCCGAGGACGCGGTCGGCGGGAACAGCGGCTCGTCGCCCCGCGCCATCGCCTCGAACTCCGCGTAGACCCGGGTGACGACCGCGTCGACACGGGCGAAGCCGGAGGACCGGCTGAGTACCACGGAACTGGCCGCGTCCGCGGCGATCACGCCCATGGGCCCGTTCTCCCACCGGTTGAAGGTGGGCGCGTCGAAGTTGTCCGCCGTGGTCAGGAGGATGTCCGGCCGGCTGTCCGGCTGGAGGGCGAGCATCGCCGACGCCAGCTCGATGCCGGTGAGCATGCCGTTGCAGCCGTTGCGGATCTCGGTGCCGCCGGCCCCTTTGATGCCCAGCTCCCGCATGATGTACGCGGTCGGCGACCACATCTCGGGCCCTTGGTGGAAGGTCGCCGCGTGCAGGACCGCGCCGATGGCGTCGGCGCCGCCCGGGGAACGGCCGAGCGCGGTGCGCGCTGCACGGACGGCCATGTCGGGCGGCGCCTCGGGGCCGGCCACGAGGACGCCGCGCAGCGCGCTCTCGGCGAAGGCCGCGGGGTCGTACAGGCCCGAGGCGACGGCCTCGGACGCGGGGTAGGCGGGCGGCAGCCAGCAGCCGAGACCGGACAGGAACACGTTGGCCGGCTTCATGCACGCCCCCGGGGACGCTCCGCCACGGCCACGTCCCGCTCGGCGCGCGGCGGACGGGGACTGTCCACGATGTCTCCTGCCTTTCGGGGGCCGCGTCCTGGTGTCCTGCGCACCAGGCCCGCGAGCCGGTCCACTGTCAGCCCGGTCAGATCGGGCACGGCCAACGCCACCGGCTCCCGCGTCGGGGTGACCGAGACCGTCAGGCACCCCGCCGCGAGGGCCGAGCGGATCCCGGCGGCCGAGTCCTCGATCACCACGCAGCGCCCCGGCTCGAAGCCGATCGCCGCGGCCGCGGTGCGGTACGGGTCGGGGTCGGGCTTCGGCCGCCGCACCTCGTCGCCCGCCAGCGTCACGGCGAACCCGGCCGGGCCGAGCGACGGCAGGACGGCGTCCACCATCGCCCGGTACGACGACGAGACCAGCGCGCGCGGAACGCCCGCCCGGCGCAGCGTCCCGAGCAGGCCGACGGCTCCGGGCAGCGGGGCGACCCCGGCGCGCAGCCGGTCGAGCAGGCGGGCGCTGACGCGGGCGTACAGCTCGTCCGCCGCCATCGACGGGCGGACGAGCGCGCTCAGCCGGGACAGGTTCTCGGCGACACCGCGCCCGCGCAGCTCGTCCACGTGCAGTGCGGATGCCGGGACGCCCGCGGCGCCGAGGACCGCCGACAGCGCGTCGTGCAAAAGCGGTTCCGTGTCGACGAGTGTGCCGTCCAGGTCGAACAGGACGGCCCAGGGCGCGGTCAAAACAGGGCCTTGGGCTCGGGAGGGACCTTCAGCTTTCCGAGCAGCGGGTGCCACAGGTGCCCGGGGTCCCCCTCGACGGCGGCGACGAACTCGCGCATCGCGGTCAGCGCGGCCGGCTCCTCGTCGTCGTAGACGTCCCCCTGGAGCAGTTTCAGGACGTCGATACGGTAGCGCGGATCCTGGACGAAGGCGGTGAACAGGATGTTCAGCCGGTAGTAGATGGAGATGAACTCGTACCAGGTGGACACGCCGCGCCGTAGCTTGCTCACGTACCTCTCGAAACGGCCGGCACGGAAGTTACCGGCCTCCGCGGCGGCGATGATGTCGGCGCACGCGAGCCTCGCGCTGTTCATGGCGACGCTGACGCCGCTGGAGAAGATCGGGTCGACGAACCGGGCGGCGTCACCGATCATGACCATCGCGTCGCCGCTCACCCGGCGCATGCCGTAGCTGTAGTCGCCCTCGGCCTTGAACCGCCGCACCTGCACGGAGTTCTTGAGCGAGTCGCGCAGCAGCGGTCTGCTGCCCACCGATTCCCAGAAGAACCCTTCGAGGTCGTCCTTGCTCTCCTTGAACCGCGACTTCTGGGTGACGACCCCGACGGAGGTGATGGTGTCGGTGATCGGGATCTGCCACACCCACGTGTCGCTGATCGGCAGGAAGTGGATGAAGATGTAGCCCGCCTGGCTCTCGTCGTCGGCCAGCGCCTTGCGATCGAGGCCCTCGAACCAGCCGTGCACGGCGTACTGGTTGAAGACGGGGTCGGGGACCTTGACCTTGAGCTGCCGCCCGAGGAGGGTGCCGCGCCCGCTGGCATCGACCACCATGCGCACCGCCACGTCCGCGGGCGTGCGGCCGAGACCGGCGCGTATCACGGGGCGGTCGGGGTCGGTGAAGTCCACACCGCGCACCCGTACCCCGGAGAACACCTTGGCGCCGAGGCTCTCCGCGTGCTTGAGCAGGATCAGGTCGAACCGGCCGCGGTCGACGTGGAAGGTGTAGTCGCGGTCGACGCCGAGCTGATCGCGTTCGTTGAACAGGACATCGGCCGAGCCGAGGCCGTGGTCGTGGATCTGGAAGCCGAGCGGGTCGACATCGTCCCCGTGGGCCGAGGTCCACGCGGCCCCGTACTTGCGCGGGAACCCGGCAGCCTCGATCTTGTCCATGGCGCCGATCTCCAGCAGCACCGGCGTGGTCGCCGGGACCAGCGACTCGCCCACGTGCTCCCGGGGGAAGACCTCGCCCTCGAACACGGCGACCGAGAGCCCGGCTCTGGCCAGGTAGGACGCGGCGGTGGAGCCCGCAGGGCCGCCGCCGATGATCCCGATGTCGTAGTCGTAGTCGTAGTCGTGGTTCATCACTGTCCCGTCAGTCATCACTGTCCCGTCAGAGAGAAGCGGCCTGGGAGCGGAGCGTCAGGACCAGGTCGGCGATCGCCGCGACCGAGCGGAAGTGCTCACCGGTCATCTGCCCGGGCGGGACCCGGACGCCGTACTCGGAGCGGATGTGGGCCAGCAGCCGCGCGGTGCGCACCGAGTCCAGCACGCCCATGTCGAGCAACGGGCTGTCCACGGTGAGCGGTTCGGCCTCCGTGCCCGCCTTGAGGTCGTCCCGCACGTACCCGAGAAGCCGGTCGTGCAGGGTCGCGCGATCTACGTCCGCCATGGAGGTCTCCTTGGTGTCGAGGCGTTGCGTCGGGTCAGGCGTGGGGCGGTGTCCCGGGCGCCGTGTTCCGGGCACCCGTGGTCCGGGCAGCCGTGTTCCGGGCATCGGCCGCGGACCGCGCCACGAGGTAGCTCGTCGGCAGTTGCAGCGGGCGCCCGTCGGCGCTGTTCTCCGTCGTGTGCAGGGCGATGTCCCCGTCGGCGACGACCTCGAATCCGCGCTTCTCGAAGAGCAGCCTCAGCTGTCCCTCGCAGGCGGGGGCGAGCCGGGCGCCGAAGCCGAAGTGGGCCGCGAGGCCCGCCGTCTTGGGCAGGGCCGCGCCGGTGGCGAGCAGTTCGGAGACGTACCAGCCGGTGTGCTCGGTCAGTTCCTGCGCGAACAGCAGTCCCGAGGCGCCGAGCAGCACGGCGATCGAGTCCAGCAGCCTGACGCGGTCGTCCTGGTCGAGTTGGTGCAGCACGCCCCGCATGTAGACGTTGACGTCGCCGAGTTCCGTGTGGAGGGCCGCCGCCGTCCCGTGATCGAGGAGGTCGGCGCGGCGGTAGGCGACGTTGGGTGCCGGATGCGTCCGCGCCGCCAGTGCCACCGCGGACTCGGCGATGTCGAGCCCTACGACGCGGGGGAAGTGGTCCGCCAGCCATTGCGTCTGACGGCCGTTGCCGCACCCGAGGTCGACAAGCGGCAGGAGCGGATCGGCGCGGTCCCGGAACAGCGGGAGGTGCCGTGCCGCGGTCAGTTCGGGCGAGGAGTCCCACAGCGCCGCACCGGGTTCTGCGGGCAGTGCGGACCAGAACGCGTCCCAGGCCGTGTGCGTCACGCGTCGGCTCCCGTGGTTGCGAGGCCGCTCAGCGCGGCCAGATCGACCTTGCCGTTTCGGGTGCGCGGGAATTTGCCCACCGCGTGCAGGGCGTCGATGTTCATGTATGCGGGCAGGAAGCTCGCGCAGTGCCGTCGCAGGGCGGCGAACTCCGGCGTGGTTCCCGCCTCGGGCACCACGAAGGCGTGCAGGCATGACCGCCCGCCGGTGCCGACGCCGAGGACCACCGCGTCGCGCACCGTGTCGTGCGCGACGAGCACCTGCTCGACCTCGGCCGGCTCGACCCGGTAGCCGCGGAGCTTCACCATGGTGTCGACGCGGCCCCGGTACTCCAGCAGGCCGCCGGTGCCGTACCGGCCGAGGTCACCGGTGCGGTAGGGGCCGGTCCGCGGCTCGCCGCCCCAGTAGCCGAGCATCACGGTCGGGCCGCTGACCACGATCTCGCCGCCGTCCACGGTCACCACGTTCCCCGCGGCGGGCGATCCGATGGGGACAGCGGTGGTGCGGTCGAGGTCGGCGGCCGTGACCTCGTACGACGTGCAGACGTTCGTCTCCGTCGGGCCGTACCAGTTGAGCATCCGCACGCCGGGCCAGCCTCGGCGCAGGTCCCTGAGCCGGTTCAGCGGGAACGGCTCACCCGCGCAGACGCACGCGCGGAGCGCACCCGGACCCCGCGCCCGGAGGTCGCCGTACTCGGTCATGAGCACCAGCGCGGACGGCACGGAGTACCAGACGGTGATGCGGCGCTCCAGGACGAAGTCGACGAGTGGCTCGGCGGCCTGGGCGAGCATCTCGCCGACGAGGTGCACCGAGGCGCCGGCCCTGAAGGCGCCGTAGAGATCGAAGACCGACAGGTCGAAGCCGAACGAGGCGTGGTTCGCGAGCCGGTCGCCCGCCGTGAGGCGCAGCTCGCGGCAGGCCCAGTCGACGAACGCGAGCGCGTTGCCGTGGCTGAGGCAGACGCCCTTGGGCGTACCGGTGGAACCCGATGTGTACAGGATGTAGGCGGGATCGGCCGCCCCGACCGTGGCGTGTGCGACGCGGGTGCCTGGCGCGGCGGCATGGGCGAGGGCCGCGCAGGAGAGCGAAGGGGCCCCGGGGACCTGGCCGTCGTGGTCGGTGACGACCAGCGCGGCGCGGGCGTCCGCGACGATCCGGGCGACGCGTTCCGGCGGGTTGCCCCGGGGGACGGGGACGTGGATCGCGCCGATCCGTAACACCGCCTGCGCGACCGCCACCGCTTCGGCCGTCTTGCCCGTCCACACCACGACGCGGTCGCCGGGCCGTACCCCGCGGGCGCGCAGTGCGGCCGCGAAGCGGTCGGCACGGGCGTCGAGTTCGCCGTAGCTGAGGCTCGTCGAGAGGTCGGAGACCGCGAGTGCGTCCGGTGTCCTGGCCGCCGCGTCGACCACGAGAGCGTAGAGGCTCACAGTCCCATCTCCCTGGCTATGAGCCGGCGCTGGATGTCCGAGGTACCGGAGAAGGTCGTGGCGGGGAGGGCGTCGCGCACCTGCTGCTCGATCCCGTACTCCGTCAGATGGCCGCGGCCCCCGAAGATCCGTGCGGCATCGAGTGCCGTGGCGACGGCGGCTTCGGACACGGCGAGTTTCGCCAGTGCGGCCCACAGGGAGGCGTCCTCGCCGTCGTCGATCTCGGCGCAGGCACGGTGGAGCAGCAGCCGACCGCTCTCCAGGCGCAGCCGCATGCCCGCGAGCCGGTCCGCGACGGCCTGGTGGTCGGCGAGCCGCTTCCCGAACTGGCTTCGCTCGCGGGCGTGCTGAACGCACTGCCCGATGAGGCGTTCCTGCTGGCCGAGGTAGATCGCGAACAGGCAGGACCGCTCCCACTCCATCGACGTCTCGAACACCAGCCGCCCCTGGCCCGGACTGCCGACGACGCGGTCGTCGGGCACGAAGCAGCGCGTGAACGCGATACGGCCGGCCTGGCAGGACGTCAGTCCCGTCTTCTCCATCGGTGGGCCGACGACGAGACCCGGAGAGTTCCGGTCGACCGCGAAGGCGGTGGTGCTGAAGTACGCCCCGCCGGGGTCCGTCGTCGCGTACGTGACGTAGAGGCCCGCGACGGGCCCGTTGCTGACGAAGCTCTTGACCCCGTCGAGGAGGTAACCCCCCTCGACCTTGGTGGCACGGGTGGCCAGGTGGGACACGTCCGATCCCGCGTCCGGCTCGGTCATGGCGTTCCCGGCGACCAGTTCGCCCGAGCACAGGGCGGGCAGCAGCGCCTTCCTGATCCGCTCCGACCCGAACTCCACCAGGGGCCGGACGCAGGCGAAGAGGTGCGCAGCCGCGGCGAACAGCAGCCCGGTGTCCGCGCATCCCTCGCCCGCGGCCTCGTAGAGCAGCGCCGTGTCGAGCGCCCCGAGCCCGCCGCCCCCGTACTCCTGCGGGACTGCCGCGCCGAGCAGCCCGGTCGCGGCCAGCGCCGGCCAGTCAGGCGTGCGGGATCCGCCGGGAGAGGCCGCCTCGGTCAGGGCCCCCGCGGCGTCCTTCATCCATGCGTGGCGTGCCTCTTGTTCGTCACTTCGGCGGAAGTCCACGGGACGCCCTTCAGGAAGCGGTGGCCAGGGAGGCGGCGGACCAGTGCGGATTCTCAAGAATCTCGATCACGGCGCACGCGATGTTCAGCCCGGGTCCCACTCCGAGCATCAGGAAATGGTCGCCCCGTTGCAGCGAACCGGATTCAAGGAGCTGTTCGAGGGCCACTACCTGGTCACTGGCTCCGATATGGCCGACTGTGCGCCCTTGTTCCCATGTCGAGTAGGACATCGGCAGACCGAGCGGCACCATGGCACGGTCCTCGACCCGTTCTCGCGACCCGTTGGCATAGGCTACGCGAGAAATGTCGTCCATCGTAATTCCGGCCTCGTCGAGGGTTCGCTCGACGAGTTCGTCCTGCGCGGCCACGAGTTTGAGCGGGCCTAGCGGGTCGCGGTGCGGTCCGCCGAGCCATCGGTCCTTGGAATTGCCGAAATCGAGCTTTCCCGGCAAGGTCGCGCCGGGCGGATAGAGAGGCTCGGGGCCGCGGTGCATGGTCTCGTACTCGGGCAGCGTGACCGCGTTGATGGATTTCAGCCGGGCGAATCCCTCACGACGGCTCAGGACGACGGCGGAACCGGCGTCGCCCATCACGAAGTGCGGGCTGAAACGCCATCGCTCCAGCAGCGGTGAGGTGAAGTTGTCCCCTGATGTGATCAGCGCCGCCTCGTGGTCCGGTGCGGCCATGAGGTGGCTCGCCGCGAGTTCCAGCGCGGAGAACATGCCCATGCACCCCTGCCTGACCTCCGCGGCCGTGGCCCGGGACGCGCCGGTGTGGCGCTGGACGTAGTACTGGGGGCACCAGCCGTGCGGCCCTTGGTACCACACGCTCACATACAGCAATAAGCTCAGCGACTCGCCCTGCCGGCCGGCTCTTTCCAGGGCCTGCCGGCAGGCCCGCACCGCCAGCTCAGGCGCGGGCGTCTCACCGGCGACCGTCACGCTCGTGATTCCGTACTCCTCGGCGGCAGTCCGGTCGATCAGATCCCGCTCGACGGCCCAGCCGATGGGAACCCGTTCGGGCAGAAAGGAACCCAGTCCGCTGATCAGCACGTCAGACGCCTTCATTGACTGCCCCAAATTCTCTCGTCGAGAAACAAGCCGGTTCCGTCAAGAAAAAAGGTACGCGAATCGTCGCCATGAAAGAACGTGGCGGATCAGGACAGTGGAGTGAGCAGAGAGAGCGAGAGGCCGTTGTCGAATATCATCAATTCCACCGACCCCCAGAAGCGGGAGCCGTCCTGCCGCAGGCAGGTATATCGCCACTACTGTGCACTGAGAAATGCGGTCACCGATCCCGGATAAGCACCGAATGGTGATTGCCGACGGATCGTTTCCGCAATGAGACATTACCCCGGTGGATGATCGCGAGTCAAGGTATGAATACTCGCGCACGAAGCACGAGCGGCCCCTTGGGAGGTCATGCTCGACAAGTCAGCCATGTGCGGCATGTCAGATGTGCGAAGAATAAAAACCGGTGCCATGACGTCCGGACGCCGAGCGGGCACGCTCATCCCCGACGGGGCACGGAGAACGATCGAGAGCCGGTGACGGATTGCTCCGCTACCGGCTCTGACCTGCGACTCTCACGAGTCGGGACGACAGGATTTGAACCTGCGACCCCTTGACCCCCAGTCAAGTGCGCTACCAAGCTGCGCCACGTCCCGATGTGCGTGTTCGCGATGTGTGATCACGCGCGTCACACGATACCTCACTCGGCAGGTGCGCAGGTCCCCCGCCGGCTGCGGGCACAATCGGGCCCATGGGTGAGCGAGAGCGGGACGCCAGGGACCGGGACGCCGAGGGCCGGGCGCGCAACGCGCGCCCGCGGGACGGGCTCGGCAGGCCGCTGCCGTACGGGTCTTCGGGCGTGGAGCGGCAGCCCGAGGGCGTCGTCAGGGCGCCGGAGGCGAGCGTCGCCGAGGCGCAGCGGCTGCTCGACGCGGGCATGCCCTTCCACGCGCACGAGGTGTTCGAGGACGCCTGGAAGTCGGGCCCGCCCTCCGAACGCGCGCTCTGGCGCGGGCTCGCGCAGCTCGCCGTGGGGCTGACGCACGCGGCGCGCGGCAACGCCAGGGGCGGCGAGCGGCTGCTGCTGCGCGGCGCCGGGAGCCTGGAGGCGTACGGGGACGGCCCGGCGCACGGGCTCGATCTCGCGGGTGCCGTCGCCTGGGCGCGCGGCCTCGCGGCCCGTGTGGCGGAGGGCGGGGCGGTGGATCCTGCCGCCGAGTCGCCCCGGCTGCGCGCCTGACCCACCGCGGGGCCCGACCCGGTGCGGGGCCTGACCCGGTGCGGGGTCCGACCCGGTGCGGGGCCTGACCCGGTGCGGACCCGATCCTTGGCAAGGCCTGACTCGCCCCGCCGGGGCCTGCTCCGTCAGCCCTCCACGAGGATCACTTCCAGGGTGCGCGGCCCATGCACGCCCTCCACGCGGTCGAGCTCGATGTCGCTGGTCGCGGACGGGCCGGAGATCCATGTGAGCGGCCTGGTGGGATCGAGTCGCGGCATGGCCTGCGGCACGCCGCCGACGACCTGCTCGGGCGCGCGCACCACGCAGATGTGGTGGTCGGGCACCAGGGTGATGCGGCGCCTGCCCTGGTCCGGGCCCGCGTCCAGGACGATGGTGCCCGTCTCGGCGATCGCCACGGCGCAGCCGGTGACGACGGAGTCGACCGCGTCGAGCTCGGCCGCCGTGGTCCCCGGCGCGTCGGGGACGCGCGTCACGTCCGTCCCGGCGAGCCAGGGTTCGGGCAGCCCTGGCGGTACGGCCACGGACCCGCTCCCGTGCTCGGCGAGCAGGCGCGCCACGAGTGCGGGCAGGCCGGCCTCGTCCGAGCGGTGCACGAGCGCCCGGTAGTCGGCCAGGTTCTCCGCGAGCAGGTCCACGCGGCCGTCCTCGGGCGTGTGCGTGTCGCGGTACGTGCGGGCCGGCCCGGGCGCCTCGGGGGCGCCGTCGACTGCGGCGCGCACGCGCGCGAGGATCCGGTCGCGGGACGGCGAGGCGGGGCTCACGATCCGTCGTCCTTCCTGCCGCCCGCGGGGGCGGCGCCTTGGCTGCGGTTGCGTCGCCACCAGTCGCGGAAGGACTCGGGCGGCATCGGGGGCAGGTCGCGGCTGTTGGTCCAGGCGCCGGCGCCCGGCACGCGCGAGGGGTGCAGCTTCCTGGTGGCCGTGGCCGCACGCTCCCCCGCCGCGAGGACGCCGGGGTGCTCGAAGACCCAGCCGGCCGCCTTGATGGCGGCGCGTTCGAGGAAGTGGCCCCTGCCGCCCTGGTGCGCCACCCGGTCGCGCAGGTGGACCAGCACCTCCGGGATGTCGATGGCGACGGGGCACACCTCGTAGCACGCGCCGCACAGCGAGGAGGCGTACGGCAGCGACGCGTCGATCTCGCTGCCGGTGCCGCGCAGTTGCGGGCTGAGGATCGCGCCGATCGGCCCCGGGTAGACGGAGCCGTAGGCGTGGCCGCCGGCCCGCTCGTAGACGGGGCAGACATTGAGGCAGGCGGAGCAGCGGATGCAGCGCAGCGCCTGCCTGCCGGTCTCGTCGGCGAGGGTGGCGGTGCGGCCGTTGTCGAGCAGGACGAGGTGGAAGGCGCTCGGCCCGTCTCCGTCGGTGGTGCCCGTCCACATCGTGGTGTACGGGTTCATGCGCTCCGCGGTGGACGAGCGGGGCAGCGTCTGGAGGAACACCTCGAGGTCGCGCCAGGTCGGCACCACCTTCTCGATGCCCACGACGGAGATCAGCGTCTCGGGGAGCGTCAGGCACATCCTGCCGTTGCCCTCGGACTCGAAGACGGCCAGGGTGCCGGTCTCCGCGACCATGAAGTTGGCCCCGGAGATGCCCACCTTGGCCCGCAGGAACTTTTCCCGCAGGTGGAGCCTGGCCGCCTCGGCCAGCTCGCCCGGCGCGTCGGAGAGGCCGTCGGGTGCGGCCCTGCCCCACTTGCCCATCTCCGAGGCGAAGATGGTCCGGATCTCACCGCGGTTGCGGTGGATCGCCGGCACCAGGATGTGGGAGGGCCGGTCGTCGCCGAGCTGGACGATCAGCTCGGCGAGGTCGGTCTCGTACGCCGAGATGCCCTCGGCTGCGAGCGCCTCGTTGAGCCCGATCTCCTGCGTGGCCATGGACTTGACCTTGACGACCTCGCTCTCGCCCGTGGCCTTCACCAGGTCGGCGACGATGCGGTTCGCCTCGTCGGCGTCGGCGGCCCAGTGCACCACGCCGCCGGCGGCGGTCACCGCCTCCTCCAGCTGGAGGAGGTAGCGGTCCAGGTTGCGCAGCGTGTGGTCCTTGATCTGCTTGCCGGCCTCGCGCAGCAGCGCCCAGTCGTCGAGCTCGGCGACGGCCTTGGCGCGCTTGTCGCGGATGGTGTGGGTGGCGTAGCGCAGGTTGCCGCGCAGCGTCTCGTCGGCGAGCGCGCCGCGCGCGGCCGTGGGGAAGGACGGCATCCCGACGAACGTGCCGCTCATGACCAGGGCTCCTCTTCGGTCGAGGCGAGGATCTCCGCGATGTGCAGGGGGCGCACCGGCTGGGACTCGCGGCTGAGGACACCGCCGATGTGCATCAGGCAGGAGTTGTCCCCGCCGCACAGCACCTCGGCGCCCGTGGAGACGGCGTTGCGCGCCTTGTCCCGGCCCATCGCCGTCGAGACGTCGGCGTTCTTGACTGCGAAGGTACCGCCGAAGCCGCAGCACTCCTGCGCGCCCGGCAGCTCCCTGAGCTCGATGCCCTTGACGGCGTTCAGCAGCTTGCGCGGCCGGTCCCCGAGGCCGAGGAGACGCAGTCCGTGGCAGGACGGGTGATAGGTGACGGAGTGCGGGAAGTAGGCGCCGACGTCGGTGACGCCCAGCACATCCACCAGGAACTCCGTCAGTTCATACATCCGAGGTGCGAACGCGGCGGCCGCGCTGTCGCCCATCGCGGGGTAGTGGTCGCGCACCATGGCGGCACAGGATCCCGACGGGGTCACCACGTGGTCGTAGCCGTCGAAGACGCGGGCCGTACGGCGTGCGAGAGGCACGGTCTCCCGGCGGTAACCGGTGTTGTACTGGGGTTGCCCGCAACAGGTCTGCGCTTCGGGGAAGTCCACTTCCACCCCGAGGCGCTCCAGGAGGCGCACCGTCGCGATGCCGGTGGCCGGGTACACGGCGTCATTGACGCAGGTGACGAAGAGAGCGACGCGCATGGGGCGAGCATATGCCGGGGCGGGCGGGCACAGAAGAGGTCGTTCCGTGTGACGAACCGTCAGACATCCGACCGCTGCACCGGCCCTCACGGGCGTGGGGCGGGGCTGTGACGACCGGCACGCGGATCCGCAGGCATGACTCGCCCGCGAACGGGAATGTGCGGCAGCAACGTCCCCTGCGGGACCCGCGGGAGAAAGGCAGGCACACGCCGTGCTGATGGCTCACCCGACGATGCTGCGCCACCTTGTCGCACAGTACGAGACCGCGCGCGCCGAGCACGCCCGGCACAGCACCAAGCAGACGGCCCGGCGTCTTGACGACGCCACGTACACGCTGTGCGTGTCGACGGGCACCCGCTCGGCCGCGGACGCCCTCGCGGTGGCGGGCAGGCGGCTCGCCGCGGCCGGCGAGGCAGGGCCTGCCCGGACAGGTCCCGCACAGGAGCCGGGCGGTCTCGCCGCCGTGTGACGGCGCACAGCCGCACCACGGGGCCCGCGAGCAGACAGACGAGGACGAGGAGCAGCACCGCCAGCCGTACGACGCGTGCAACGAACGGACCGGGCTCATGGAAGGCCATCGCTCACGACCGCCCGCTGACACGCTCAGGGAGGCCGCGGAAACGCTGGCCGCCTCGGCGGAGATCGTCACCGAGATCTCCGCGGAGGCGGCGGCAGCCGTGGATCCGCGGCTGCCGCCCCACCGGCTGCGCATCCTTCTGCTCATCGGCCGACGGCGGGGCCTGAACCTCACGGGTCTCGCGAGAAGCCTGGGGGTCACCATGCCGCGCGCCAGCCGTCTGTGCGCGTCCATGGAGTCGGACGGGCTCATCGAGCGCCTGCCGGTGCGGCAGGACCGCAGGGAGATCCGGCTCGTGCTCACCGCACGCGGCAGCACCCTGCTCGCGGACTACCGGGCCCTGCGTGCGGACGGGATCGCGGACGCCATGCGCGGGATGCCGCGCGAGGCGTGCGCGGAGCTGCTGGCCGGATTGCGGTCGTTCGTGTCGTCACTCGCCGACCCCGGGGACCGCTGAGCCGACGGCTCCGCGCCCGGTACCGTCGTGCGACGTCGTGTCGTGCGAGGTGGCGACGTGTGCGGTGGCGTCCGTGGAGGCGCCTCCTGCCAGCGCCGATGCCACGGTGCCGTGCACGGACAGCGCCGCCTCGAGCCCGATCACGTCGAACAGCCGCTGGAGGAACGCGGACGGCCTGGCGATCCTGAGCCGGTCGCCGAGGTCCTCGCGGGCCCGCAGCAGCACGTTGACCGTCGTCGAGTCGGCGAAGGTGACACCCGACAGGTCGAGGACGACGACCTGGCCCGCACCGTCCCGCGCCGCCCGGCCGAGGGCCTCGGTGAGGGGCGCGACGGTGTCCAGATCGAGTTCGCCGCCGACGGCGAGTACGACCGCGGCGCCTTCCTGGCGGGTGGTCAGGTCCATCGCCCTGTCGGCGCTGGGGTGAGGAAGCACGGTGTCCCTTCGGACGGTCGACGACTCGGCGGAACTGACCCCACGATAGAATTGATAGTTGTCATTTGACAACATTCTCTGGTGGGCAACAATCTGTTCACCGCTTCCGCGCGCCGACCGTCGCGCCGAAGGTAACGTGCCCGTACCAGGAAGTAGGGCTGAATGAAGCTACGCGCTGTCCGCCACCCGACCCTGCCCGGCGTCGGCGGGTGCGTTGCCGAGCTCCCCGAACCGCTCCCCCGCCGCGGCGCGAAAGGCGCTGAGCCCCTCGGCGAGCGTCACGACGTCCGAGGGCTCCATCCGGTCGAGCACCAGCTCCACCTCACGGGTGCGGAAGGCCCGGTACTCGTCGAGGACCGTGCGGCCGCGTCTGCTGAGCCGCAGTTCCACCTCGCGCCTGCTGGTCGGACTCGGCGAGCGCGCCACGAGCCCCATCGCCTCCATGCGGTCGCAGAGCCTGCTCAGCGACGACGGACGAGATCCGAGTACGTCGCTCAGCGTGCGCAGGTTCGCGCCCTCGTAGGCTTCGATGACGAGAAGGGCACGTAGTTGCGACGGCGACACCGGCCCCGAAGGCGCAGCCTCCTGGCCACGGCCCCACAACACCTCCAGCAGCTCGGAGGCGGCGCGGGCGGCCATGGCGACCTGCTCGCGCTGGTGCGGCTGAGCCGTGAAGCGGGACATCGATCCACTCTTTCATCCGGCACGGGTCTTTGTCAGCCCAGACGGATTCGCCCTGAGAAGAAGGCCTGAACCACAGTGACTGTACTGGCGGACATCGAAAGATCGGTCCGGGCAGCGGCCCCGCACGCATTGGTGGACGTGGTACGCGACGCGCTCGCGGTGGGCTATGGAGCCTCCTTCGTGCGCCTCTACCTGGCCGATTACGGGCTCACGGTGCTCAACCCGGTGGGCGAGGGGGGCAACGAGGGCGCGCTGCCGCTGAGCAACAGCTCCGAGGGGCGCGCGTTCGGCAGCCAGGAGCCGCACGAGCGCCAGGTGCGCCACGGGGACGAGGTCGACCACCACCTTCCCGTCACCGTGCGTGGCGACCGGCTCGGCATCCTGACCGTACGGCTGCCGCAGGAGCGCTCGACGGCCGCCGTCGTCGAGGAGCTGTCCAGGGTGGCCGTGCTGCTGGGTCACGAGATCCTGGTCGCGGAGCGCGACACCGACCTGTACCGGCAGGCGCGCCGGGTGAACCGGCTGACGCTCGCCGCCGAGATGCAGTGGGAGCTGCTGCCCGGGCGCGCCTGCGAGGCGACCGAGTACGCGGTCGGCGCGCAGCTGGAGCCGGCCTACGCGATCTACGGCGACAACTTCGACTGGTCCGCGGACGGCAGATCGCTGACGCTCGCGGTCACCAACGGGATGGGTGAGGGCATCGAGGCCGCCCTGCTGACCAACCTCGCGGTGAAGGCGCTGCGCAACGCGCGCAGGGCGGGCATCGGCATCGCCGACCAGGCCGCGCTCGCCGATCAGGCGCTGTACGAGCGGTTCAGGGGCGCGCAGCACGTCTCGACCCTGCTGCTCCGCATCGACCTGGCGTCGGGGCACGCGCAGGCCGTGGACGCGGGGTCGCCCCAGCTGTGGCGCCAGCGCGGCAAGAGCATCGAGCGGATCGGCCTCGAGGCCCAACTGCCGCTCGGGATGTTCGAGGAGTCGGACTACACGGCGCAGACGTTCCAGGTGGAACCGGGCGACCGGATGGTGTTCGCGAGCGACGGTGTGTACGAGGCGCTCTCGCCGCGTGGCGACGTGTTCGGCGAGCGCGCCCTGGCAAGGGCGATCGCGGCCACGAGTCTGCTGCCCGCGGCTATGGTCCCGGACGCGATGCTGCTCGAGCTCGCCCGGTATCGCGACACCGAGACGGCTGACGACGCGCTCGTGGTGTGCGTGGACTGGTTCGGCCCCGAGGGCCGCTAGGTCGTCTCCGGCGGGCCGGGGGGCGGCGCGAGAGCGGCTGCGTCCCCCCGGCCCGGCGCGCCCGGGGACGGGTACGGGACGTGACGCGGCAGGCCGGCCGCGGCTACCCGCCGTGCGGGAGGTCGAAACGCGCGCTCACGCGCTTGCCGACGGGGATGATCTCTGCCGTGACCACGTCGCTGACCGCACGCACGATCTCCATGCCGTGGCCGCCGAGCCGCGACGGGTCGGGCGGGAAGTGGCGCGGCAGCGTCGCGCTGCTGTCGTAGACCGTCACGGTCGTGTACCCCGCCGTGCCCTCGAGCTCGATCACGTAGGGGCCGTGGCTGTGCCGCTCCGCGTTCGTGACGAGCTCGCTGACGACGAGCAAGACGTCGTCACGCGTGCGGTCGTCGAGCGGGGCAAGCCACTCGGCGCCCAGCTGCTGGAGGAACCGGACGGCCAGCTCCCTCGCCGCTGCTATGCAGCCGGGCTCCCCGGTGAATTCTGCTGCCCTTCTGAGGCAATGCGTCGGCTGCACCCACGGCTCCGTACCGGCGGGCGCAGTCGCCCCTGAGACGGACATTTGTTCGTTCATTCGCTCCTGCCCGCGCACCTGTAGGCGTCCGGGTTCCCCCCTGTTCGTTCCCGCTTATGCCCCCTCACGCCCATCTCATGCACACCCGTTTCATGGAACGGATCACGAGCGTCCTGGCAGCCTGACCACGCTCACGAAGAACTCGTCGATCTGGCGCACCGCCGCGATGAACTGGTCGAGATCGACCGGCTTGGTGACGTAGGCGTTGGCGTGCAGCTTGTAGCTGCGCAGGATGTCCTCCTCGGCGGAGGACGTGGTGAGCACGACCACGGGGATGAGCGCGAGCTCCGGGTCGGTCTTGATGTGCTCGAGCACCTGGCGCCCGTCGTAGCGGGGCAGGTTGAGGTCGAGCAGGACCAGGTCGGGGCGTGGGGCCTCCTCGTGCGGCGCGCGCCGGTGCAGGAAGTCCAGCGCCTCCTGGCCGTCGCGGACGACGTGGAGGGTGTTGTGGATCTTGTTGTCCTCGAACGCCTCGCGCGTCATCAGCTCGTCGCCTGCGTCGTCCTCGACCAGCAGGACCTCGATCGGCTTCGGCTGAGCGGGGATGGTCATGTCGATGCTCCTGGCGGGGGCGGGGTGGGGGACGGTGCGGTGAGCGCGGCGGTTCCGGCCGCGAGCTCCGCCGCGTGGTGCTGGGCGCCGGACTCGGCGGGCAGGTGGAAGTGGATGGCCGTGCCGCCCTCCGGCACCGGCTCGAGCCAGATGCGCCCGCCGTGGAACTCCACGATCTTCCGGCACAGGGCGAGGCCGATGCCGGTCCCCTCGTACTCGTCCCGCGCGTGCAGGCGCTGGAAGATGATGAACACCTTCTCGGCGAACTCGGGCGCCACCCCGATGCCGTTGTCGGTGACGCTGAGGTGCCACACGGCCCCGTCGCCCGTCCCGGGCTCGGCCTCCTCGCGCACGCAGCCGACCACGATCCTGGCGGGACGGTCGGAGCTGCGGAACTTGACGGCGTTGCCGATGAGGTTCTGCCAGAGCATGGCGAGGGTGGTCGGGTCGCCGTGCACCTCGGGCAGCACGGCCTCCCGTACGACGGTGACGTCGTTCTCCTCGATGACCATGGCGAGGTTGCCGAGCGCGCGCTCGATCGCGGACTCCAGATCGACGGCCTGCCACGCGTCGTGGACGCGGCCGACGCGCGAGAAGGTCAGCAGGTCGTTGATGAGCACCTGCATGCGCTTGGCGCCGTCCACGGCGAAGTCGATGTACTGCCTGCCCCGGTCGTCCAATTTCTCGGCGTACCGCTTCTCGAGGAGCTGGCAGAACGAGGCGACCTTGCGCAGCGGTTCCTGCAGGTCGTGCGAGGCGACGTAGGCGAACTGCTCAAGCTCGGAGTTGGAGCGGCGCAGCTCCTCGGCCTGGTCGGCGAGGAGCTCCTCGCGTCCGGTGCTCTCCTCCAGCTCGTCGACGAGGCGCGCCCGCATGTCCTCGACGGCGGCGCCGACGGCCCTGAGGTCCGACGGACCGCCCACCTCGATCCGGTTGCGGAAGGCGCCGGCCCGTACGCCGTCGGACGCGGCACGCAGCTGGCCCAGCGGCCTGCCCACCATGGCGTGCAGCAGGTATCCGAGCGCGACGACGGCGGCCACGAAGAGGACCAGCATGCACAGGAAGACGATGTCGCTCACGTGCCTGGCGTGGTCGAGGCGGGCACGCGCCCGGTCCCGCGCCGCGTCGAGGTGGCGGGTCTGGGTCGCGAAGCGGCTGCGCAGCCCGTCGAAGCGGTCCTTGCTGCGGTCCATCAGGGTGCCCGACTCGGTGAGCCTGCCGCCCGCCTTGACGCGGGCGAGCACGGGTACCGCGATGTCGCGGCGCCAGGCGGCGGCTGCGCGGGTGATGGCGTCCGCGTCGGCCAGCAGCGTGGGGTCGTCCGAGACCAGGGCGCGCACGGTGCGCGTGTGCACGCGCTCGCTCGCGACGCCGTCCGTGTAGGGCTGGAGGAAGGAGTGGTTGGCGGTCAGGGCGTAGCCGCGCAGACCCGTCTCCTGGTCGAGCAGGGACTTCTGCACCTGCAGGACGGCGGCCCTGGCGGGCTGGATGCGGTCGGACAGCTCGTCGCTGCGTGCGTTGGTACGGGATATCAGCACGGCCCCGACGGCGGAGCAGCCGACCACGACGACGACCATCGCGGCCAGAATGAGCCGGCTCCAGCCCTGCACGGAGAGCCGCTCCCTGGTGAGGTGCCACAGACTCACGCCGCGCCTCCCCAGCCGAGGTGGAGTACGGCGACGTCGTCGGCGAGGCCGCCGTAGGGCGCGGCGCCCGCCGCGGCCTCGCTCACCAGCGCGTCGACGAACAGGCGGGCCGGGAGGGCACCGTGCCGGCGGGCGACGTCGAGGAGCCCCTCCTCGCCGAGCCGGGTCGAGGGGCCGGTGCGGCCCTCGAACAGGCCGTCCGTGAACAGGACGACATGGCCGCCGGGCGGCAGCGGCACCGTGGACTCGCTCCAGCGGCCGGCACCCGGCAGCAGGCCGAGCGCCATCCCGACCTCGGGCTCGACCCAGGAGACGCCGGAGCCGTCCCGCACCAGGAGGCCGGGGTGGCCGGCGCGGACGACGCGCACCTCGGCGCCGCCCGGCGGGAAGACGAGGGAGGTGACGGTCGCGAACACGTGGCGGTCGGAGCGCTCGGCGACCAGGATCTCCTCCAGGAGCCTGACCTGTTCGAGCGGGGCGGTGCCGCACAGGACGGCGGTGCGCCAGGCGACGCGCAGGCAGACCCCGAGGGCCGCCTCGGCCGCGCCGTGCCCGGACACGTCGCCTATGACCGCGTGGACGGTGCCGTCCGCGGTCTGCACGACGTCGTAGAAGTCGCCGCTGAGCAGCGCGTGGGCGCGGCCCGGCTCGTAGCGCGCGAACGCCTTGAAGTCCTCGCCGCGCAGCAGGGGCACCGGCAGCAGGCCGCGCTCCAGGCGGGCGTTCTCCCGCGCCATCAGCTCGCCCGCGCGCAGGGCAGCGGTGGTTCGTTCGACCTGCTTGCGCTGGAGGGCGTAGCGCACGGCACGGCTGAGGACCTCGGGGTCGAGGCGGTCCTTGACGAGGTAGTCCTGGGCGCCGGTGGCGACGGCGGTGAGACCGGTCTCACCCTCGGCCATGCCGGTGAGGACGACGATCGCCGCGTCGGGCGAGCTGCCGACGATGCGTGTGACGGCGTCCATCCCCTGGGCGTCGGGAAGGTGCAGGTCGAGCAGGACGCAGACGGGGCCGGCGCGTCCTGCGAGGTGCTTGTGCGCCTCGGTGACGGTCTTGCACCAGGTGAGCGGGGACTGGAGGTCGCTGTCAGCCAGCATCTCCTCGACGAGCAGGGCGTCTCCCGCGTCGTCCTCCACGAGCAGCAGTGTGGCGTCGACCGCGTGCAGCGTCGCGCGCGCGCCGGCGACGGCCTCCTGCGCGGGCACCCGGCCCGGGGCACTCGCGTGTCCGCGTCCGGGCCGCAGCGGCGGCGACGCGGGCCCAAGGGGCGCCTCAGCCACGTTCTTCCCCCTCAGCCAGGCGACGCCCGGGGACGACGTCGCTCTCCGCCCGGAAGCATATGCGACGGCCGCGCTGCCGGGTCCCGGGCCGCCCCATCCCGTGCGGGCCGCTTCTGCATATGCCAGTCACATATACAGCACGCTGTGTGCGTGACGCAGGCGTCAGCCGGCCGTGCAGCGGGCAGACGCAGCCGTAGGAAAGCGAGCCACGAGAGGGAGGTGTCGCGATGACACCCCTGGTGCCCACCCCGGATGCCTGGGCGCGGAACGCCACCATGGACACCGCACCGACGGCCACGCGGCCACTGGACGCGCGACCTCGCTCGGCGGGCGAGGCGCGTGATCTCACGGCGGCGTATCTGGGCGGCCGGGAAGTGGCCGTGCCGGGGCCGGTCGTGGACGATGTGCTGCTCGTGGTGTCCGAACTGGTCACGAACGCGCTGCGGCACGCGGGCGGCGTGAGCGGGATGCGGGTCGCCGTCACCCGGACCGGTGTGGAGGTGACGGTGCGGGACGCCAGTGGCGAGCGGCCCGTGGTACGCCGCAGGGACGGTGACTGGCTGCCGGGCGGGTACGGCTGGCCCATGGTGTCGCGGCTCGCCGAGGTGGCGGTGGTCCCGCTGGGAGCGGGCGGCAAGCTGGTGCGGGCGACGATCCCGGTGGCGGTGCGCGGCTGACGCCTGCCGGCGGCCGTGCGTGACGGCCGCGGCTCCCCCGTCGGCGGCCGACTGCCGCGGCGGGTGCCGGGGCCGCTCAGAAGAGTGCCGGCACCGGCCGCGGCCAGTGGCCGCGCGCCGCGGAGGCTTTCGCCCCCCGCTTCCCCCCAGAACCGGTTCGCGGCGCGCTGTGCGACCAGCATGACGCAGTCGGGGCCGCATTTCTTCGGACGGCTTCTCTTACGAATTACCTTGTGAATAATGTGAGTCCGACGGACCTTCTCCCCTTCCCCCCGGAGGGCCACCGGACATGCACAAGAAGGCGCTGAGCGCCATGCTGCGCGAGCGCCGTGCGCGCATCGCGCCGGAGTCCCACGGGCTGGCGCGCCCGACCGGGCAGGGCAGGCGCGCGCCCGGACTCTCCCAGCAGCAGGTCGACTTCCTGCTGAACCGGGCCGTCCACACCTACCACCGCCTCGAGTCGGGCACGTACCACCATCCTCCCGTCTCCCTGCTGAGGGAGGTGGCGCAGCTGTTCGGCTTCGACGAGCAGGAATGGGTGTCCCTGTGCCGCTACGCCCGGGACGAGGACCCGCCGGGCCCCCTGCGCCCCACCGCCGGCAAGGAGATACCCGGCATGTGGCAGGACGCCGTGGAGGGCATCCTGCACCCGGCGTACATCACGGACGCCTCGTGGGACATGCTCGCGTGCAACACAGCGTTCACGCAGATGGTGCCGGGCGGCCGGGCGCCGGGCAACATGATGCGCTTCATGCTGCTCGACCCCGACGGGCGCCAGGTGCTCAGCGACTGGGAGACGGCCTGGGCGCCGCTGCTCGTGCCGCAGTTGCGCGCCGCCCTGGTCGCGCGGCCGGACGACACGGTGCTGCGCCGGATCGAGGCGGAGGTGCTCGCCGACCCGCTGGCGGCCCCGCTGTACGAGGCCGGCGGCGCGGTCATCCACCCGGACGGCGACGAGCGCCCCATCAGGCACGTGCGGCAGGGGCCGGGCTGGCTGCGCATGTGTGCGGCGCAGCCGCTCGCCTCCCCCGGCGCACGGCTGATCATCCTGATGTACCGGCAGGGCGTGCGCCTGGACGGTGCGCCGGCGATCCGGGCCCACTGAACGGTCGGTCAGGCGTCGGGCACCGTGTCCGTGAAGTGTGTTCCGGCGGATTCGTAGCCGTTGACGGCGGCGTCGACCTGGCTCGGGGTGAGCGACCCCGTGGCGTTGTAGTAGACCCAGTTGACCTTCTCGTCCCAGGTGCGGGATCCGGTGAACGGCAGGTCGATGAACCACTCGTTGAAGTCGATGGTCATCGGTTCGCGCGGGTAGTACTTGCCCGTGGTGGAGAAGTACTCCTGGCCGTCGACGTAGTAGGTGACCGTGCCGCCCGTCACGGTCATCTGCAGTGTGTGCCAGCCCTGCAGGCTGCTGACCACGTTGTGGGTCTGGCGGTCCATCGCGTCGGCGCTGTACCAGCTGGTGGTGTAGAGGGTGGGGCCCGGGCCGCCCCAGCCGCCGTTCGGCAGGTACTCGTTGTCCAGTTCGCTGTAGAGCGAGTTGTCCGGTGTGATGGTGTAGAAGGTCTCGTTGACGTGGTCGCCGTCCTGCCCCGAGGTCGGCGCGTCGTTGAAGTACACGCGGGCGGCGTACGTCCCCTCCTGGAACTTGCGCTGCGTGGTGTCGACCTCGGCCTGCTGGGTGCCGGCCGCGGTGCCGTCGGTCGTGGCGCGCAGCAGCATCACCTTGCCGCCGAGTGCGGTGGAGTCGGAGGGGAAGCTGACCGCGTCCGCCGACCAGGTGTTCTGGATGCCGGGGCCGCCGGAACCAGTGCGCACGCTCCAGCCGTGGCCGGCGAGTGCGGGGTCGCCGGGGCCGGTGTAGTGGAAGTCGTCGAACAGCGCGGTCCCGGAAGGGGGCGGGTTGTCGGGGGGCGGTGTCGTGCCACCACCGCCTCCCGAGGTGGAGCCGTCGGGGTTGGTGCCCCAGACCTGGTCGCCGTCGAGCGACGCCGTCACGTGCTGCGAGGTCGTGTAGCTGGTGTCGGCCGCGTCGAACGAGTAGTCGTTGGCCTGGTCGACGCGCTGCCAGTCCGTCCGGAACAGCCGCAGCTGGAGGTCGCCCGAGGAGCCGCCGGCCGGTATGGAGCCACCGGTGAAGGTGATCTCCAGGTAGTGGTCGGCGGTCGCGGTCGGTGTGGGCATCTTGACCACACTGCCCCTGACGTTGCCGCAGCCGGCCTGCGCCCAGGCGCAGGCGAAGGTGTAGGAGCCTGTGGTGTCGGCGGTGAAGTAGTAGCGCAGGGTGACGCGGTCGAGGGCGACGGCGCTGCCGGTGTTGTTGTGCACGGTGAGCCAGGGTTCTGCCTCGTCGGCCTGGGCGGCCGTGCCGGTCTTGTACTGGACCGTCAGGGCCGGGGCGGCGGCATGGGCGGGGCTCGTGGCGATCAGGCCGGCGGCCGCGCACGCCATGGCCGAACCCGCGACGAGTGCCCGGCGCAGAGCGCGTGGGCGGGTGGGGGCGTACTCCATCGGAACTCCTGCTGAGGAGAAGGCGGAGGTGCAGGGGTACGGCGCGACCCGGGCGTCCGCGCGGAGCAGGGCGGCCGGCGGGGCTGCGCCGTTGTGTGGCGTCCGTGACACGGTCACGTTTCTTACCACTGGTCATTTCCTGATGCGGTGACAAGCTCAGGCTGACGCCTCTTCCCTGAGCCGTCAACCCTTGGAATACAAGGAATCCTTACCCCTTCCCGAGCATTGACATGACCAGTGGTCAGGTTGGAGTCTCTTCCCATCTACGGCAGACGTTGCCGCAGACGGCTCCCGATCCGGCCGCCACGTCGCCTTGAGGAGACACCCATGCGCAGATCCGCCCTGCCCGCGACCGCCGTTGTGCTCGGCCTGGCACTCACCGCCTGCGGCGGTCACGATTCCACGGACAAAGCCTCCGCAGGCGGGGACCGCACCCTGACGGTGTGGCAGATGGACGGCGACCTCAGCCCGCAGGCCGTCGCCGCCATCAACAAGCGCTTCGAGAAGGCCACCGGCGCCAAGGTCAAGGTGGAGATCCAGGAATGGAACAACATCAACACCAAGATCAGCACCGCTCTGGCCCAGGACGACCCACCCGACGTCGTGGAGATCGGCAACACCGACGTACCGCTCTTCGCCGCCACCGGCGCGCTCACCGACATCACCTCGCACCGCTCGGACCTGGCGGCCGGGCAGTCCTGGCTCGCCGGCCTCACCGGGCCGGCCACGGTCGACGGGAAGCTCTACGCCGCGCCGCTGTTCGCGGGCAACCGCGCGGTGATCTACAACAAGGAGATCTGGCGCAAGGCAGGCGTCACCAAGCCGCCGGCCACGTACGCGCAGCTCACCGCCGACCTCGACAAGGTGAAGGCCGCACATCCCAGCGCCGACTTCTCCGCCTTCTACTTCCCGGGCAAGTACTGGTACGGAGCCCTGCAGTTCGTGTGGGACGCCGGGGGCAGGATCGCCGTGAAGTCCGGCGGGCAGTGGCAGGGGGCGCTCTCGGGCGCCGAGGCGCAGGCCGGCATCGCGCGATGGAAGCACTTCCAGAACACCTACTCCACCCCCGCCTCCCGCAATGTCGACACCACCGCCCCCGACCAGTCGGCGGTGTTCGCGCACGGCAAGGCATCCGCCGTGCTCGACACCAGCGTCAACAAGATCCTCAAGGACAACCCGTCCATGAAGGACAAGCTGGGGACGTTCCCCTTCCCGAGCGCGTCGGGCAGCGGCAACCAGCCCGTCTTCCTCGGTGGTTCCGACCTGGCCATCGCCGCACGCGGCCGCCACCAGGACCTGGCACTGGCCTACCTCAAGACCGCGACCGACCCCTCCGTGCAGGCTTCCGTCATCGTCGGGATCGACCACTGGACCCCGGTCTCCACCCAGATCATCGACCGCACGCAGGCCGGCCTCCCCGCCCTGTCCAAGGCGTTCACCACCGCCGCCAAGAAGAGCGTGGCCACGCCCGCCTCGCCCGGCTGGGCCACCGTCGAGAGCGACCAGTCCATCAACACGCTCTTCGCCGACGTCGCGACCGGACGCAAGACGCCCGCCGCCGCGGCCAAGGGCTTCGACACCCACCTGGACCAGGCCCTCAATGCCGCCCAGTGACACGATGGTCCCGCGGCGGCGCGCCCCGCGCGCCGCGCCCGCCCCCGCCCGGCGGCCCGCCGTGCAGCGTGAAGTTGGCGCGCCAGTTGGGGCCCGTGGTGTTGGTGAAGACGGTCGGGGCGATCTTCGAGAGCTCCTTGTAGCTCTTGCCGTCGCGCACCTTGCTGCCGAGGATCAGGTCGGGCTT
>NZ_JAGIQL010000049.1 GCF_017813245.1 Streptomyces montanisoli | reverse complement strand
AGACGTCGGGATCCCGGATACATCGCTGACTGGAGTTCAGTCGTCAGCTTTTCCGATGTGGTGCAGCTAGGCCCTGCGGCGCGGCGCCGGGCGCGTCAGGCGCGTTGCAGGGCTCGGTCCACCAGCGCGCCTGCCGCGCCCGTCCACGCCGCCGGGGCGAGCAGCCCGCCGTGGCCCGCGGTGTCCGCGGCCTCCGCGAACGTCACGTCCGCCGCCGCGGCCTGGTCGATCAGCCTCTTCGCCTCCGCCCTGCCCAGCTCGACGGAGAACCGCTCGCTGACGATCAACCCGCCCGTGCGCGCCAGGTTCTCCGCCATCCGGCCGGGGAACACCCGCAGCCCCTCGGCCAGTTGCGCCGCATGCGCGGCCGCGCCGCCCGCGAGACGGAGCAGTTCGCGCAGCGGGGCCCACTCCGCGTGCCACGCGCCCGCCGGCCGTTCGTCCTCCGCCGGCACCGCGCCGAACAGGACGCACAGGTGCGCCGGCGCCTGCCGGGCCGCCGCGGCGATCAGCGTCGCGTGGACCGGGTTCGCCTTGTGCGGCATCGCCGACGAGCCCCCGCCGCTGCCCTCCGCCACCTCGCCGACCTCCGTACGGCACAGCGTCAGGACGTCCACGGCCGTCTTGCCCAGCGCACCGCACGTGAAGGCAAGCGCCGCGGCGAGGTCCGCGACCGGCGTACGCAGCGTGTGCCAGGGCAGCCCAGGCTCGGCGAGGCCGAGTTCGCGCGCGTAGGCCGCCGCGGTCGCGAGCGGCGAGTCGCCGAGCGCCGCGAGGGTGCCCGCGGCGCCACCCAGCTGGGCGGGCAGCACGACCGCGGCCAGGCGGTCGCGCGCGTCGAGGGCGAGCGAGCGCCAGCCCGCCGCCTTCAGCCCGAACGTCGTCGGCACCGCGTGCTGGGTGAGGGTGCGGCCCGGCATGACCGTGTCCCGGTGCTCCGCCGCGAGCGGCGCCAGGGCCGCCGACGCACGCTCAAGGTCACCGAGCACCAGGCGCCGCGTGCGCGCGGCCACCAGCATGAGCGCGGTGTCGAGGATGTCCTGGCTCGTCGCGCCGCGGTGCACGTACCGCGCCCACCGGCCACCCACCGCCGCGCGCAGCGCCGACGCCAGCGGGATCACCGGGTTGCCGCCCGCCCGTGCGGCAAGCGCCAGCTCCCGTACGTCCAGGGTGTCCACAGCCGAGGCGATCGCGTCGGCAGCCTCGGCCGGCGCGCCCTGTGCCCTGGCGAGCGCAGCCTCCGCGGCCACCAGGGCCCGCAGCAGCGCGCGGTCGTCCGTCGCGGCCTCGGCATCCGTGCCCGCCGTCGCGGGGCACAGCAGCCCGGCCGGCTCACGGCCCCGCTGTCCGTCCGGATCGCGCTCAGTGGAACTCAAGGAAGACCGTTTCCCCTTCTCCCTGGAGGCGGATGTCGAAGCGGTACGCCCTGTGCCGTGCCGGATTCTCCTCCGGCGCCGCCACCAGCGTCGCGCGCCGCGCCGGTTCCAGCGAGCCGAGCAGCGCGTCCTCGCCGTCCGCCAGGTACACCCGCGTGTACAGGTGGTGCATGAGCCCGCGCGCGAACACGCACACGCTCAGGTACGGCAGCGGCGCCGGGGTACGCGGCGGCAGCGTGCGCAGCGCGTAATGCCCGTCCGCGTCCGTCGCCACCCGGCCGAACCCGGTGAAGTCGACGCCGTTGCGTCCCAGGAACCCGCCGTTCACCGGCGAGCGCCGCATCGAGCCCGGCAGCCCCGTACCCGGCCCGCCCTGCCAGAACTCCAGCAGCGCGTCCGGCACCGGGGCGCCCGCGCCGTCGTGGACCACGCCGTGCACGGTGATCGCGTCGGGATGGCCGGCGGGCGCGACGTCGCCGCCGCCGGGGAAGGGCAGCGCGTAGCCGTAGAACGGGCCGACCGTCTGCGACGGGGTCGGCGGGAAAGCGGGTGTGTCCGGCATCAGCGGCCCTCCTCGATCCAGGTGGCGGACGGTCCGTCCAGCACGATGTCCCAGCGGTAGCCCAGCGAGAACTCCGGGGCCGACAGCTCGTGGTCGTACACCGCCACGAGCCGCTGCCGCGCCCGCTCGTCCGTCACCGACTGCAGGATCGGGTCGTAGGGGAAGAGCGGATCGCCGGGGAAGTACATCTGCGTGACGAGGCGCTGCGTGAACGCCTCACCGAACACGGAGAAGTGGATGTGCGCAGGACGCCACGCGTTGTCGTGGTTGCGCCACGGGTACGCGCCCGGCTTGACCGTCGTGAAGGCGTAGCCGCCGTCGTCGCCGGTCAGCACCCGCCCCACGCCGGTGAAGTTCGGGTCGAGCGGCGCCGGGTGGTCGTCGCGCTGATGGGCGTAGCGCCCGGACGCGTTCGCCTGCCACACCTCGATCAGCTGGCGCCGCACCGGCCTGCCGCGACCGTCGAGCAGCCGTCCGCTGACGGTGATGCGCTCGCCGAGCGGCTCGCCGGTGTGCTGCCTCGTCAGGTCGCAGTCCAGCGCGGTGACGTCCGTCGCGCCGAAGACCGGGCCCGAGAGCTCGACCGCCTCCGGGTCACCCTCGACCGCGACCAGCGGCCGGTGCGGGTGGCGCAGCACCGAGCTGCGGTAGGGGGCGTACGCGCGCGACGGGTGGTGCTCCACGCCCCCGCCGTCCGCGAGGCGCTTCTCGTACGCGCCGCGCGCCGCCCCCATCTCCGCCGTGATCTCCCGCTGGGTCGTCATGACGTCTCCCTCCCCTTCCTCCCCGCCGCCTTCAGCGCGCGCAGCGCGGCCAGTTCGTGTTCCGTGGGCGGCGCGGTCGTGGTGACGGAGGGCGCGACCCTCAGGTCCCACCCGGTCGCGTCCCTCACCTGCTCGACGGTGACGCCGGGATGCGTCTCGGTCAGCACCAGTTCCGCGGTGGCCGGGTCGGGACGCAGGATGCCGAGGTCGGTGATGACGGCGGCGGGACCCTCGCCCCGCATGCCGTACTTCGCGCGGTCGCCGGGGCCCGAGCCGTGCCCCATCGTGGTGACGAAGTCGAGCGCGGGCACGAAGCCCCGGCGGGAGTGGCGCAGCACCAGCAGCACCTTCCGGCAGTTCGCGGCGATCTCCGGGGCGCCGCCCGCGCCGGGCAGCCGGGCCTCGGGCCTGCCCGCGCCGCGGGAGACGACCGTCGTGTTGACGTTGGCGAACCTGTCGACCTGCGCGGCGCCGAGGAAGCCGACGTCGATCCGGCCGCCCTGGAGCCAGTAGTTGAACATCTCGGGCACGGTGACGACGGCGTCGGCCGTCTCCGCGAGCTCGCCGTCGCCGATGGACAGCGGCAGCCGCGTCGGCCGCGAGCCGATCGTGCCCGACTCGTAGATGAGCACCAGATCGGGCTCGTGCGTGGCGCGCGCGAGGTTCGCCGCCGTCGACGGCAGCCCGATGCCGACGAAGCAGGTGCGCGAACCGGCGAGCGCACGGGCCGCGTTGACCTCCATCAGCTCGTCGCTCGTGACACCGTGTGCCGCCGGTTCGGCCGCGGCTGCCGTCCGTTCGTCTTCTGCCGGTTCGCTCATCGTGACACCTCCGCCGTACCCGTAGCGCCTGCCGCCTTGACCTCGGTGTCCAGCCACGCCGTGAACGCCTCCCGGTCCCTGGCGATCGCGTCCCACGCCCGGTAGAAGGCGTTGTCACGCTCCGAGTAGCCCGTCGCGTACGAGGGGTGGGCGCCGCCGGGGACGACGCTGACCGCGTCCAGGACCCAGTGCGGCAGCACGACCGCGCCGGGGCGCGGCTCCAGCGCGTCCACGACTTCCTCCACCGTCACGAGCGCACGCTTCGAGGCGAGGACGGCCTCCTTCTGCACGCCGGTCAGCCCCCACATCTGCACGTTGCCCGCGCGGTCGGCGCGCTGCGCGTGGACGATGGCCACGTCGGGGGTGAGGGCGCGGACGGCCGCGAGCTCCTCGCCGGTGAACGGGCAGGTGACGGTCGAGACGGTGTCGGTGCGCGTCGCGAGGTCTGAGCCGCGGTAGCCGCGCAGCGTGGCGAACGGCAGCCCGGAGGCGCCGGCCACATAGCGGTTGGCCATGCCCGCGTGACTGTGCTCGTCGAGTTCGAGGGGCCGCGGCCAGCCGTTCTCGACCGCGTCGCGGAAGCGGTGCAGGGAGCCGACGCCGGGGTTGCCGCCCCAGGAGAAGATCAGCTTGCGGACCAGGCCCGCCCCGATGAGCTGGTCGTAGATGACGTCGGGCGTCATGCGGGCGAGCGTCAGGTCGGTGATGCCCTGGCGGATGATCTCGTGCGCGGCGGCGAACGGGATCAGGTGCGTGAACCCTTCGAGCGCGACGGTGTCCCCGTCGTGGACGAGGTCGGCCACGGCGTCGTGGAGACTGCGTACTCCCGCCATCCGAGCCCCTCCCTCCTCGGGTCGCCGGAGCCGGTGAAAATGCTCCGTGTACTGACGATTCTTTCTCGAGTGCGTACACTTCCAGGCGGTCAGGCGGCCGTCAATAGCTCAGTACACGGAGCGAACGCGGACGGGACACCCATGACGCGTGAGCACGACACCACACGACACCATGGGCACGACACCAAGGGAGCGTGACGGACATGGCAGCGGTGGATCTGGCCACACACCCCGGGCACCTGGCCCGCAGGCTCCAGCAGGCACACACCCTGCTGTGGTCCACGCTGGTCTCGGAGGAGATCACCTCCCCGCAGTTCGCGGTGCTCAACGCCCTCGCCGGGACACCGGACATCGACCAGCGCACGCTCGGCGAGGCGGTGCGCCTCGACCGCTCGACCGTCGCGGACGTCGTCGCCCGCCTCGCCAGGCGCGGCCTGCTGGAACGCGTACGCGACCCGCTGGACGGCCGCCGCAACGTGCTGCGCGCGACCGGCGAGGGGGCCAGGGTGCACGCCAGGCTCGTCGCGCGGACGGCCGCCATGAACCAGGTCTTCCTCGCCCCCCTCGACGAGGAGGAACGCGGCACGCTGCTGCGGCTGATCGGCCGGGTGGCGGACGCCGCGGAAAAGGTGCGCGGGGAGCGGTGACTTTTCGGCCGGACGCGGGTCCAACCATCAGAGGACGCACGAAGCGCCCACCGCGACAACCGCGACCACGCGAGCGACCCGAGGAGCACCACCGATGGACAACGCCAGGATGATCTTCGTGAACCTGCCCGTGAAGGACCTCGCCACGACGCGGGCGTTCTGGGAGAAGGTCGGCTTCTCCTTCAACCCGCAGTTCAGCGACGACCACACCGCATGCCTCGTCATCAGCGACACGATCTACGCGATGCTGATGGACGAGGGCCGCTTCCGCGACTTCACGCGCAACGAGGTCGCCGACACGGCGACGACGAGAGAGGCCATCATCGCGCTGAGCGCCACGAGCCGCGCGGAGGTCGACCAGCTGGTCGAGTCGGCGCTGGGCGGCGGCGGATCGGCCGTGGGCGAGACGATGGACCAGGGCTTCATGTACGGGCGCGCCTTCCTCGACCCGGAAGGCCACCACTGGGAGGTGGTGTGGATGGACCCGTCCGCCGTCGAGCCGACCGCGTGAGGTGGCGTGTGGCCGGTCCCGGCGCCCGCGTCCGGGCGATGGTGTCGGGGCGGGTGATGTCAGGGGCGTGAGCCCGTCAGGTGTGCGTACGTGACGACGTTGCCCTCGTAGCCGGTGCGGTGCGAGAAGCCGCCGCCGCAGGTGATCACGCGCAGCTCGGGGCGGTTCGCCGCCGCGTAAACCTTGTGGTCGGGGAAGGCGCTGTTCTTGTAGACCTCCACCGCGTCCACCGAGAACAGGGCCGTTCGCCCGTCCCGCCGGGTGATCTCGATTCTGTCGCCCTTCCTGAGCGTGCCGAGGTTGTAGAAGACCGCGGGGCCGCGTGCCGTGTCGACGTGGCCTGCCACGATCGCCGTGCCCGTGGCGCCGGGCGTCGTGCCGTGCTCGTACCACCCGGCGAGGTTGCCGTCCGACCGCGGCGGCGCGGCGAGCCTGCCGTCACGCGTCAGGCCGAGGCCCGTCATCGGCGCGTCGACGCCGATGCGCGGGATCCGCAGCCTGACCGGCGCCGAAGCTGCGAGGGGGGCCGGGCCCGCCTTGGCGCCCGCGGCCGGGCCCGCCGGGGTACGCGTGCTCTTCGGGCCCGCGGAGTCCGAGAACGCCTGCGCCGCCGTCGGCATGGGCGGTGTCACGGGCCGCAGGCCGGTCCCTACGAGCCAGATGCCGGCGCAGGCGGCGGTGGCCAGCCCCCACGCCATGCTTCTGGTGCCGTAGGCGCTCATCTGCCGGGACCTTTCTGCGGGGTTTCCGGGGGCTTCCGGAGGCTTCCAGGGGCTTTTCACGGGCCCTGCCGCTGCTGGGTGCGGTCAGGGAGGAGAGATCCCCGCCCGGGTCAGCGATGAGCGTGACGCGGGCGGGGACGAGGGGCGGGTGCGGGCCTGTGGCGGGTGGGAACCGCCGCCCGTCAACTCTGCGTGCCGCTCGCCCGGCGACGCAGGAGCCATACCCCGCCCACGGCCGATCCGGCCAGAACGGCCGAACCCGCCGCGACCTTCGGGACGTCGGCGTGCACGCTGCCGCCGACCCCGGTGCTCACATGGCCGTGCGGAATCGCGGGCTCGACAGGCTCGGCCGGGTACCGCGGTGGCTTCGGGTGGCCTTGCGGCGTGTGCCCGGGCACCGGCGGGTGCGGGTGCGGTGGCACGCCCGCGTGATCGCCGTCCACCGGGCCGGGACCCGCGCCCGCGTGGTCGCCGCCGACCGGGCCGGGATCCGCGCCCGGGTGGTCGCCGCCGACCGGGCCGGGACCCACGCCCGCGTGATCGCCGCCGACCGGGCCTGGATCGACGCCCGCGTGGTCGGTCCTCGGCGCCGCTGTGTCCCCGCCGTCATCCGCCGGCGCCCCGCCCGGGTCCTCGGGCGCCGCGGCCCGCTGCCCCGGGTCGTCGGGCTGGGGCGCCGCGGGAGCCGACAAGTCCGTCGGGTTCTCCGGGTCCGCCGGGGGCTGCTGGTCCGCCGGGTTCTCCGGGTCCGCAGGGGCCTGCGGGTCCGCCATGTCCGGCTGGTCCGTGCCGCCCGTAGCGGCACCGTCGTCGTACGGCGCGCCGGTGATGTGTGCCGGGGGGCCGGCGAGCGCGGGCGCGGTGCCCGCGGCGGTCAGTCCGAGCGACGCGACCGCCAGCGCGGCGCCGGTCATCAGGCGGGCGGTGCGGGCGGTGGTGAGCATGCTGCCGTCCTCCGTGAAGGGGTCGTCTCCCTTCCAGAGGTAAGGCGCGGGCCCGGCGGCGCGCCTGCTGACGCCCGGTCAGGCGCGGCAAAGGCGTACCGGCCCGCGTGTGAATCCGTGCGGCATCACCGCAGTTCAGCGCGGCACGCCCCGCCGCCGCCGGGCCGGCGCGCCCCCGTCGCGCCGAACGGGTGACGGCGTGCCCACCGCGTCCGGCAGCCGTGCGTGGCGCGCGGCGGCGCCGGCTACCTCGCCGCGGTGGCCGAGGAGACCTCCGGAGGGTGACGGCGCGACTCGGCCGCGCCCCCGTTCCCGTCGCCGCCCCCGCTTCCGCCCCCGTTCCCGTCGCCGTCCGACGCCAGCGCCCGCGCGACCCCGTGCTCCCGAGGGCCGAGGAAGGTGGGCGCGGGCCGCAGCAGCGCGTCCAGTGACGCCTTGTCCGCCGCCAGGACCTCGCGTGCGCCGCCGTAGTACCAGGTCACGTCGTGCGGTTCCGCCACCGGGACGCCGTACGCGTCGATGCCGGCCGCCGCGCACAGCGCCAGCGCCCGCGTGACATGGAAGTCCTGCGTGACCAGGATCGCCTGCCGCACGCCGAAGATCTTCTTCGCACGCACGCAGGAGTCCCACGTGTCGAACCCCGCGTAGTCGTCCACGATCCGCCCGCGCGGCACTCCGTGCCGCGTGAGGTACCGGCGCATCGCGTCCGGCTCGTCGTAGTCCTTCCTGCTGTTGTCGCCGGTGACGAGGACCACCCGCGCCTTCCCCGTCCGGTACAGCAGCGCCGCGGTGTCGAGCCGGTGCGCGAGGTACGGCGACGGTGTGCCGTCGCGCAGGCCGGCGCCGAAGACCACGGCCACGTCCCGCGCCGGCACGTCGGCTGCGGTGCGTATCCGGCCGTCCGCGCTCTGGTGGAGCCACACCGAGGGGACGAGCGCGAGCGTGCAGACGCCCATCACCGCCTGCGTCAGCCGCCGCTGACCGCGCCGGGTGCGCAGCCGGTCGCGGATCGCCCGGGCGAGCCGCGCCGCCCGCCCCCCGCCCGCCGTCCGATTCGGCATCCCACCGGCCCCCTCCGTCGATCTTCGTTCCTCTGAAGGGACGCCGTGCGGGGCCCGCCGGTTCGGCCGGCGGCCCGACGCCGTGCTGAGCGGCGCCCGACCGGCTCCGGCTACGGTCGGACACATGGCAGGCACCCCCGGCTCCACCCCGCCCGGCCCCAAGGCCCACGACGCGGCCGCCCACTACGATCCCGCCGACACCGCCCGGTGGGTGCCCGAGCCCGACAAGCGCCCCGGGCGCACCGCCTTCCAGCGCGACAGGGCCCGCGTCCTGCACTCGTCGGCCCTGCGCCGCCTCGCGGGCAAGACCCAGGTCGTCACGCCGGGCGCGCCGGGCGACGAGTGGGACGCCAGCCCGCGCACCCGGCTCACCCACTCACTCGAGTGCGCGCAGGTCGGCCGCGAACTGGGCGCCGCGCTCGGCTGCGACCCCGACCTCGTCGAGGCGGCCTGCCTCGCGCACGACATGGGCCACCCGCCGTTCGGCCACAACGGCGAGCGCGTCCTCGACGACTTCGCCGCCGACTGCGGCGGCTTCGAGGGCAACGCGCAGTCCCTGCGGCTCCTCACCCGCATCGAACCGAAGCGGTTCACCACACCGGGCGGCGGCCCATCCGGCGCACAGGCCGTCCCCGACGCGTCCGCCGTGAGCGTCGGACTCAACCTCACCCGCGCTGCCCTCGACGCCGCGACCAAGTACCCGTGGACGCGCACCGCCGCGCGGGCCGCGGCCGGCGGCCGGGCGGGCCGCGTCAAGTTCGGCGTGTACGAGGACGACCTGCCGGTCTTCTCCTGGGTGCGCCAGGGCGCGCCGGCCGGGCGCACCTGCTTCGAGGCACAGGTCATGGACTGGTCCGACGACGTGGCGTACTCCGTCCACGACTTCGAGGACGGCCTGCACGCCGGGCACATCGACCCCGCCGCCCTCACCTCGCCCACGGAGCGTGCCGCCATCTGGGAGGTGGCGGTGCGCCGTTACACCGACCCCGGCACGCAGCCGGCCGAACTCGCCGCCGCGCTCGACCGGCTGACGGCCGAGGAGTGGTGGCCGCACGCCCACGACGGCTCGGCCGTCGCACAGGCCAGGCTCAAGGACGCCACCAGCCAGCTCATCGGGAGGTTCTGCCTCGCCGCCGAGGCCGCCACCCGCGCCGCGTACGGCACAGGACCGCTGACCCGGTACGGCGCGACGCTCGTCGTCCCGCGTCCCGCGCGCCTCGAATGTGCCGTGCTGAAGGCCGTCGCGGACCGGTACGTCATGCAGCGCCCCGAACAGGAGGCGATCCGCGCCGACCAGCGCGTGGTCCTCGGCCGGCTGGCGGACGCGCTGCTCGCCGGGGCGCCGTACGGGCTGAACCCCCAGTTCCGCGCCGCGTTCGAGGCGGCGGACGACGACGCCGCGCGCAAACGGGTGGTGGTGGACCAGATCGCGTCCCTCACGGACGCGGCCGCGCGCGCCCTGCACGCCAGGGTCACGGGCCCTGCCGAGCGCCCGGTGCACGCCCCGACGGACCGTCCGCGCCCCGCGTAGGGCAAGATCGACTCGCGCGCACTCGTACGGCTTCCGGCATTACCGGCCGGACCCGGGCAAGAAGACACGCCCATGGAGCGCCCCTCTTCCGCCGCCACGCTCCGTGCGGGACGCTCGCAGGTGGCGGCAGCACAACGAGGAGGCATCAAGTGGTCGACGCACATCGCACATTCGTCATCGTCGGCGGCGGTCTCGCGGCGGCGAAAGCCGCGGAGACCCTTCGCGCGGAGGGGTTCACCGGACGCGTGATCCTCATCGGCGACGAGCGCGACCACCCCTACGAACGCCCCCCGCTCTCCAAGGGCTACCTCGCCGGGAACGAGGAGCGCGCGAGCGTCTTCGTCCAGGACGCCGCCTGGTACGCGAAGCACGAGATCGAACTGCACCTCGGCCAGTCCGTCACCGCGCTCGACCGCGCGGGCCACTGCGTGCACCTCGGCGACGGCAGCTCCGTGCGCTACGACAAGCTGCTGCTCGCCACGGGCGCCGAGCCGCGCCGCCTCGACATCCCCGGCACCGACCTCGCCGGGGTGCACCACCTGCGCAGGCTCGCGCACGCCGACCGGCTGCGCCAGGTCCTCACGTCCCTCGGCAGGGACAACGGCCACATCGTCATCGCGGGCGCGGGCTGGATCGGCCTCGAGGTCGCCGCCGCGGCGCGCACGTACGGCGCTGAGGTGACCGTCGTCGAGGCGGAGTCCACCCCGCTGCACCGGGTCATCGGCCCCGAACTCGGCCAGCTCTTCACCGACCTGCACAGCGAGCACGGCGTCCGCTTCCACTTCGGCGCGCGGCTCACCGAGATCGTCGGCCAGGACGGCGTCGTCCTGGCGGCGCGCACGGACGACGGCGAGGAGCACCCGGCGCACGACGTGCTCGCTGCGATCGGCGCGGCGCCGCGCGTCTCGCTCGCCGAGTCCGCGGGCCTCGCCGTCGCAGGAGCCGCCGAGGGCGGCGGCATCGTCGTCGACGTGGGGCTGCGCACCTCGGACCCGGACGTGTTCGCCGCGGGCGACGTGGTCTCCGCGCCGTCCCCGTGGGGCGCCGCGGCCGGCGGCCGCATCCGCGTGGAGCACTGGGAGAACGCGCTGGAGGGCGGCCCCGCCGCGGCGCGCGCGATGCTCGGCAAGGAGGTGGCGTACGACCGCGTCCCGTACTTCTTCTCCGACCAGTACGACCTCGGCCTCGAGTACTCGGGCTGGGCGCCGCCCGGCAGCTACGACGAGGTCGTCGTGCGGGGCGACGCGGGCAAGCGCGAGTTCATCGCGTTCTGGCTGGGGGAGGGCAGGGTGCTCGCCGGGATGAACGTGAACGTGTGGGACGTGACGGACGACATCCAGCGCCTGATCCGCTCGGGAGCCGTGGTCGACAAGGACGCCCTGGCCGACCCCGGCACGCCCCTGGGCTCCATCGGCGGCTGACGCGTCCGGCCGAGGCAGGCCGCCCGCGTCCGGCCGAGGCAGGCCGCCGGCCTCCCGCCGAGGAAGTCCGCCGCGGCAGCCGCCGGTCTCCGGCCGCGGGCAGGAGTGTCGGTCCGCACCCTTAGAATTCACGAGTGGCCGGCAGGATCAACGATGACGACGTGAAGGCGGTGCGGGACGCCGTCCCGATCGACGCCGTCGTGTCCGAATACCTCCAGCTGCGCAACGCGGGCGGCGGCAACCTCAAGGGCCTCTGCCCGTTCCACGACGAGAAGTCCCCGTCCTTCCAGGTCAGTCCGAGCAAGGGTCTCTTCCACTGCTTCGGCTGCCAGGAGGGCGGGGACACCATCGCCTTCGTGATGAAGATCGACCACCTCTCGTTCTCCGAGACGGTCGAGCGCCTGGCGGCCCGCGCCGGCATCACGCTGCGCTACGAGGAGGGCGGGTACAACCCGTCGGCCCAGCGCGGCGAGCGCTCGCGGCTCGTCGAGGCCCACCGCGTCGCCGCGCGGTTCTACGTGGAGCAGCTGGCGTCGCCCGAGGCCGAGATCGGCCGGGCGTTCCTCACCGAGCGCGGCTTCGACCAGGCGGCGGCCGAGCACTTCGAGGTCGGCTACAGCCCCGCCGGGTGGGACCACCTCACGCGCTTCCTGCGCGGCCAGGGCTTCAGCGACCGCGAACTGATCATGTCCGGGCTCTCGCAGGACGGCAGGCGCGGCCCGATCGACCGGTTCCGCGGCCGCCTGATGTGGCCCATCAGGGACATCTCGGGCGATGTCGTCGGGTTCGGTGCGCGCAGGCTGCGCGAGGACGACAACGGGCCCAAGTACCTCAACACCCCCGAGACGCCGATCTACAAGAAGTCCCAGGTCCTCTACGGCGTCGACCTCGCCAAGAAGGACATCGCCAAGGCCAGCAGGGCCGTGGTCGTCGAGGGCTACACGGACGTGATGGCCTGCCACCTCGCGGGCGTGACCACCGCCATCGCCACGTGCGGCACGGCGTTCGGCGGCGACCACATCAAGATCCTGCGCCGGCTGCTCATGGACAACGGCAGCGCCCGCGTGATCTTCACGTTCGACGGGGACGCGGCCGGCCAGAAGGCCGCCCTGCGCGCCTTCGAGGACGACCAGAAGTTCGCGGCCGAGACCTACATCGCCATCGCCCCGGACGGCATGGACCCCTGCGAGCTGCGGCTCGGCAAGGGCGACGACGCGGTGCGCGACCTGGTAGAGCCCCGCACGCCGCTGTTCGAGTTCGCTATCCGGCAGATCGTGGCGCGCTACGACCTCGAGGTGCCGGCCGGCCGCGCCGCGGCGCTCGACGAGGCCGCCCCGATCGTCGCCCGGATCAAGAACAGCGCCTCGCAGCACGAGGTGGCCGTGCAACTCGCCGGGATGCTCGGGATCCTCGACACGCAGTTCGTGGTCAAGCGCGTGGCCCAGCTGGCGCGGTGGGCACGCGACCGCGGCGGCCGCGGCCCCGCGCAAGGCGCTGGCCCCGGCGGACGCGCGCCGGGCGGCGGCGCCGGGCCCGCGAGCCAGGGGCAGCAGTCCGCGCCCCGAAGGGGCCCGTCGGGCCCCGCCCTCTACCTGCGCAACCCCGTGTTCGCGACGGAGCGCGAGCTGCTGAAGCTCGCCCTGCAACGCCCCGAGCTGGTCACGCCCGCGTTCGACGCGTACGAGACCGACGAGTTCACGGCCCCCCCGTACGCGGCGGTGCGCCAGTGCATCGACGAGGCGGGCGGCGCCGAGCAGGGCTGCGAGGACGTCAAGGACTACCTGGCCAGGGTGCGGGAGGCCGCGCCCGACGACACCGTGCGCAAGCTGGTGACGGAGCTCGCGGTCGAGGTCTTCCGCGGCAAGTCGATCGACGAGCTGTACGCGGGCCAGCACCTCGTGCAGGTCCGCATCCGCGCCGTCGACCGCCGCATCCAGGACGTCACGTCGTCGCTCACGCGCCTCGGCAACGGGGGAGACCCGCAGCAGTACGCGGCCGTGCAGAGCGAGCTGTGGGTGCTCCAGCAGTACGGTCAGACCCTCCGCAGCAACGGCGCGGGCGCGCTGTAACAGTCCGCGGGGGGCGCGCAGAAAGTGCGCGCAGGCCTCTCGTGGCCGGGATGTGCCGTACCCCACACTGGGGGCGGGCCGTGCTGCCGCACACCTCGGAACCCGGCAGCGACCATCTGGAGGTCGCCCCGTGCAGACCCGGAGCCAGACGCAGAACCAGAGCGGGCCCCAGCCGCCCCCGCGCGTGCCGCCGCGGTCCGGCCCGCGCCCGCAGCCCCCTGTGAGCCCCCAGCCCCCGGCGCGCCCGCAGCCCCCGGCGGCGGGCTCGCGGCCAGGGGGTTGGCCCCAGCCCGCAGCGGATCCGACCGCGTGGCCAGGCCCCGGCCTCACGACCGCCCGAACCAGGGGCAACGTCCCGGACCCGAACCGGGGCCAGGGATCGGCCCCGCCGCGGCCGGTTGACACACCTGGCGCCGCGGACGAGCCGCACCCGTCCCGGCGCGTCCCGGACGCGCGTGCGTCCACCGGCGGCAGCCCCGCGTCCGACCTGCTGCGGCAGTACCTGCGCGAGATCGGCCGGGTGCCGCTGCTGACCGCCGCGGACGAGGTCGAGCTCGCCCACCGCGTCGAGGCGGGACTCTTCGCTGAGGAGAAGCTCGCGGCGGCGCCCGTCCTCGACGAGCGGCTCGCGCTCGACCTGGACCGGCTCGTCGTCATCGGCCGGATGGCCAAGCGGCGACTCATCGAAGCCAATCTGCGGCTGGTCGTGTCCGTCGCCAAGCGGTACGCCGGCCGCGGGCTGACGATGCTCGACCTCGTGCAGGAGGGCAACCTCGGCCTGATCAGGGCGGTCGAGAAGTTCGACTACGCGCGCGGCTACAAGTTCTCCACGTACGCGACCTGGTGGATCCGGCAGGCCATGTCCCGCGCGCTCGCCGACCAGGCCCGCACGATCAGGGTGCCCGTGCACGTCGTGGAGCTGATCAACCGGGTGGTGCGCGTGCAGCGGCGGCTGCTCCAGGAACGCGGGTACGAGCCGACGCCCGCCGAGATCGGCGCGCAGCTCGCCCTCGCCCCCGAGCGGGTGAGCGAGGTCCTGCGGCTCGCCCAGGAACCCGTGTCGCTCTACACGCCGGTCGGCGACGAGCAGGACCTGGCGCTCGGCGACCTCATCGAGGACAGGGACGCCGCCTCGCCCGTCGAGTCCGCCGCCTTCCTGCTGCTGCGCAGCCACCTGGAGGCCGTCCTCACCACGCTCGGCGAGCGTGAGCGCAAGGTCGTCCAGCTGCGCTACGGGCTGGACGACGGGCGCGCGCGCACGCTGGAGGAGATCGGCCGGATATTCGGCGTGACCCGGGAGCGCATCCGCCAGATCGAGGCCAAGACGCTCGGCAAGCTGCGCGACCACGCCCTCGCGGACCAGCTGCGCGGCTACCTCGACTGAGGCGCAGGCCGGCGGACGGCGAGCGGCGGGCGGCGGCTGCGGGCGCCGGGCACGCCCGAAGCCCGCCCTCCGGTCCGAAGGCGGGCTTCGAGATGCACTGGCTCAGCGCGCCGAACTTACGGGAACAGCGCGATTCCCACGATCACCAAGAGGACGATCACGAGGATGATGGCACCCACGGACCACGAGCCCTGGTGCTTGACGCCCTTCGCGCGGCCTCCACGCGGCCGGTCCTCTTCGAGTGTGGGATGCTGCGGCCTGCCGTGCTTGTAGAACGTGTCCGCCATGAGAGCCCCCTAACGGTGGTCTCGGTCCTTCCTGAGTGCCGAATACCCGCAATGCGGACACCCATGCACGCGTCCCCGCCGCACGACACAGGGCGCCCGCGGCGGCACGTACCGTCACCACCGTGAGCGCCCCGCGGGACGCGATGCCCCGCCGTACGGGCGGGCGTGTCAGTCGACCTCCGCCACCGCCTGCGCGAACTGCGCCTTGTACAGACGCGCGTAAGCGCCGTCCGCAGCCAGCAGTTCCCCGTGCGTGCCCTGCTCCACGATCGAGCCGTTCTCCATGACGAGGATCACGTCAGCGTCACGGATCGTGGACAGCCGGTGGGCGATCACGAAGCTCGTCCTGCCGTGCGCCAGCCGCGCCATCGCCTTCTGGATCAGGACCTCCGTGCGGGTGTCGACGGAGCTCGTCGCCTCGTCGAGCACCAGGATCACCGGATCCGAGAGGAACGCGCGCGCGATGGTAATCAGCTGCTTCTCGCCCGCGCTGACGCCCGTGCCCTCGTCGTCGATCACCGTGTCGTACCCGTCGGGCAGGGTGCGGATGAAGCGGTCCGCGTGGGCCGCCCTCGCCGCCTCCTCGATCTGCTCACGCGTGGCGCCCGGCGAGCCGTCCCGCGCCGGCGCAGCCCCGTACGCGATGTTCTCCGCTATCGTGCCGCCGAACAGCCACGTGTCCTGCAGCACCATGCCTATCCCGGAGCGCAGCTGCTCGCGCGTCATCTCCCGCACGTCGACGCCGTCGAGCGTGATGCGCCCCGACGACACCTCGTAGAACCGCATCAGCAGATTGACGAGCGTGGTCTTGCCCGCGCCCGTCGGGCCGACGATCGCGACCGTCTGCCCCGGCTCCACCGCCAGCGACAGGTCCTCGATCAGCGGCTTCTCCGGGTCGTAGCGGAACGCCACCTTCTCCAGCGCCACGCGCCCGCGCGGCGGCGTCAGCATCTTGCGCTCGGGACCGTCCGGCTCCTGCTCGTCCGCGTCCAGCAGCTCGAAGATCCGCTCGGCCGACGCGACACCCGACTGCACGAGGTTCGCCATCGAGGCGACCTGCGTCAGCGGCTGCGAGAACTGCCGCGAGTACTGGATGAACGCCTGCACGTCGCCGATGGACAGCGCGCCCGTCGCGACCCTGAGCCCGCCGACGACCGCGACCAGCACGTAGTTGAGGTTCGAGACGAACATCATCAGCGGCTGCATGATCCCGCTGTTGAACTGCGCCTTGAACGCGGCCTCGTACAGCTGGTCGTTGTGCTCCTCGAACGCCTCGGCCGACTCCTCCTGCCGCCCGAACGTCTTCACGAGCGAGTGGCCCGTGTACATCTCCTCGATGTGCGCGTTGAGCTTGCCCGTCACCCGCCACTGCTGGACGAACTGCGGCTGCGACCGCTTGCCGACCTTCGTCGCCACCAGCACGGAGAGCGGCACCGTCACCAGCGCGACCAGTGCGAGCAGCCAGGAGATCCAGAACATCATGGCGATGACGCCGACGATCGTCAGCAGCGAGTTGACCATCTGGCCCATTGTCTGCTGCATGGTCTGCGCGATGTTGTCCACGTCGTTCGTCGCACGGCTCAGCACCTCGCCGCGCCGCTGCCGGTCGAAGTACGACAGCGGAAGCCTGGCCAGCTTCGTCTGGATGTCCTCACGCATCCGGTACACAGTCCGGTTGATGATCCGGATCGACATACGCTGCGCGACCAGCATCAGCAGCCCGGCGCCCAGGTACACCAGCAGCGCCGTCAGCAGCACCGTGCCGATCTGGCCGAAGTCGATGCCCTGCCCGGGCACGAAGTCGACCCCGGACAGCAGGTCGGCCATCGAGCCGTGGCCGTGGGCCCGCAGGCCCTCGATCGCCTGCGCCTTCGTCGCGCCCGCGGGCAGCGAGCGCCCGATGACGCCGGCGAAGATCAGGTCGGTGGCGTTGCCCAGGATCCGCGGCCCCTCCACGGAGAGCCCCACGCTCACCACGGCCGCCGAGATCATCACGGCCAGCACGCCCCGCTGCCGCGTCAGCCGCCGCAGCAGCCGCTTCGCCGACCCCTTGAAGTCCGCCGAGCGTTGCGTGGGCGCGCCGCCGCGCATCATGCGCCCCGGTCCTCCGCCGCTCATCAGGCCGCCTCCGCCTCGGTCAGCTGGGAGAGCACGATCTCCCGGTACGTCTCGTTGGACTCCATCAGCTCCGCATGGCGCCCCGCGCCGACCACGCGGCCCTCGTCGAGCACCACGATCCGGTCCGCGTCCCTGATCGTCGACACGCGCTGCGCGACGATCACCACCGTCGACTGCGCCGTCTCCCGGCCGAGCGCGGCACGCAGCGCCGCGTCCGTCGCGTAGTCGAGCGCCGAGAACGAGTCGTCGAACAGGTAGATCTCCGGGCGCTGCACCAGCGTCCGCGCGATCGAGAGGCGCTGCCGCTGGCCGCCCGACACGTTCGTGCCGCCCTGCGCGATCGGCGCGTCGAGCCCGCCCTCCAGCTTCCGCACGAAGTCCTTGGCCTGCGCCACCTCCAGCGCGTGCCACAGCTCCTCGTCGGTCGCGTCCGGATTGCCGTAGCGCAGGTTCGTCGCGACCGTCCCCGTGAACAGGTAGGGCTTCTGCGGGACGATGCTCACCGTCTTCGCCAGCAGCGCCTCGTCGAGTACGCGCACGTCCTGCCCGTCGACCAGGACCTCACCGCTGGTGACGTCCATCAGCCGCGGCACGAGCGTCAGCAGCGTCGACTTGCCGCTGCCCGTCGAGCCGATGACGGCGGTCGTCTCGCCGGGCCGCGCCACCAGGTTCACCGCCTTCAGCACCCGCTCCTCGGCGCCCGGGTAGCGGAAGTCGACGTCCCGTATCTCCAGGTGGCCGTGGGCGCGCAGCTCCCGCACCGGGCTCGCCGGCGGGACGACGCTGGACTCGGTGTCCAGCACCTCCTCGATGCGCTCGGCGCACACCTCGGCGCGCGGCACCATGATGAACATGAACGTGGCCATCATCACGGACATGACGATCTGCATCAGGTAGGAGAGGAACGCGGTCAGCGCGCCGATCTGCATCCCGCCGCTGTCGATGCGGTGCGCGCCGAACCAGACGACGGCGATCGACGACAGGTTGACCACCGTCATCACCGTCGGGAACATCAGCGACATCAGGCGGCCCGTGGACAGCTGGAGCCCCGCGAGTTCGCCGTTCGACGTCGCGAACCGCTCCTGCTCGTAGTCGTCCCTGACGAACGCGCGGATCACGCGGTTGCCGGTGATCTGCTCGCGCAGCACGCGGTTCACGCTGTCCAGCTTCTTCTGCATCTGCCGGAACAGCGGACGCATCCGACGCACGATCAGACTCACCGCGAGCGCCAGCACCGGCACGACGGCCAGCAGGATCGCCGACAGCGGCACGTCCTGGCTGAGCGCCATGATGATGCCGCCGACGCACATGATCGGCGCCGACACCATCAGCGTGAACGACATCAGCGTCAGCATCTGCACCTGCTGCACGTCGTTCGTGGTGCGCGTGATCAGCGACGGCGCGCCGAAGTGGTTCACCTCACGCGAGGAGAAGCGCTGCACCCGGCCGAACACGGCGGCCCTGATGTCACGTCCCAGGGCGGACGCCGTCCTGGCACCGAAGAAGACGGCGCCCATGTTGCACAGCACCTGTCCGATCGAGACGGCGAGCATGACGCCGCCGAACTCCAGGATGTAGGACGAGTCACCCTTCACGACACCGTTGTCGATGATGTCCGCGTTGAGCGTGGGCAGGTAGAGCGTGGCGACGGTCTGCAGCAGTTGCAACGCCACCAGCAGGGCTATGGGTCTTCTGTACGGAGCGAGGTGGGTCCGTAGGAGTCGTAGGAGCACGCGGGGGTCTCTCAGGGTCGGCGGGCAGAGGTCGCCCCCATCTTGCGGCACGCGCGCCCTTGATTCCCAAGGATTTCCGGGACGGACTCCCGCGGAATGGCCAAGGCCGGGTCAAGAAGCGCCGCCTCGCGACGGGCACACGGAAAACCCTACGGCGCGGGTACGACACCGCCTCCGGCGCGACCGGCGGCGATGCCGCGCCGCCGTGCAGGAACGACGCCGCGCCGGGACGACGCCGTGGCCGCGTGCCGGGGACGCGCGCGCCGACGGGACGGAGGCTACCGGCGAGGGCGGCGGGACCGGCGAGGGCGACGGAACCGGCGCGACACGGGCCCAGTAGCGGCGCGGTGGCAGGAGACGCTCCACTGGCAGGAGGCCGGCGATGCCCCCTCGCGCGCCGGGGGTGCGGCGACCGGCGGCTACGGCGTGCCGTCGCCGCCGGTCACCGCGTCCGAGCCCCCGGCCCGCGTCCCGGCCCGCGTCCCGGCTTGCGTTCCGGCGAACGCGCCCGGATGGATCTGCTCCCGCGTGGCCTGGTACTGCTGGCGCACGGCGGAGCCGACCGCCAGCTCGTCGCCCGGCTCGAAGACCTGCGCGGCCGCGCCCTGCCAGGCCGGCGGCGTCGCCGGGTCCAGCGTCCCGTTCGAGACCCCGAGCGCCCACGCGGCCTGGCGGGCCGCGCCGAGCGCCGCGTACTCGGCCGGCTGCGCCACCACGACCTGCGCGCCGAACACGGCGGGGGCGATGGCCTGCACGGCGGGCAGCTCGGCCGCGCCACCGAGCAGGAACACGCGGCGCACCTCGACGCCGCGGCCGCGCAGCACGTCCATCGCGTCGGCGAGCGAGCAGAGCATGCCCTCGAACGCGGCACGCGCCAGGTGCTCGGGGCGCATGGACTCGCGGCGCAGTCCGCTGAGCGTGCCCGCCGTGTGCGGCAGTTGCGGCGTGCGCTCGCCCTCCAGGTACGGCAGCAGCACGAGACCGGACGAACCGGGCGTCGACTTGAGCGCGAGCGCGGAGAGCTCGGCGAGGTCAGCCGTCCCGAGCAGCTCGGCGGTGCCGCGCAGCGCGCGCACCGCGTTGTTCGTGTGCACGACGGGCAGGTGCATGCCGGTGGCGTCCGCGAAGGAGGTGATCGTGCCCGACGCGTCGGCCAGCGCCTCCCCGTGCACCGCCATCACGGACCCGGACCCGCCGAGCGACACGACGGCGTCGCCCGTCCTGAGCCCGAGGCCGAGCGCGGCGGCCATGGTCTCGCCGGTGCCCGCGGAGATCAGCAGCCCCTCGGGCGTGGTGCCTGCCGCCTCCGAGGGGCCGAGCACCTCGGGGACCCCGACCCGGTGGCCGAGCGCCAGCTCGACGAGGTCCTGCCGGTAGGTGGCCGTGGCGGCGGCCCAGTAGCCCGTGCTCGACGCGTCACCGCGGTCCGTCGTGCGGCGCGCGGGCCTGCCGAGCAGCTGCCAGACGATCCAGTCGTGCGCCTGCATCACCGAGGCGACGCGGCCCGCGGCCTCCGGCTCGTGCCGGGCCAGCCAGCCCAGCTTCGCGAGCACCTGCCCGGCCGACGGCACCGCGCCGACCGCCTCGGCCCAGGCCTGCCTGCCGCCCAGCGCGTCCACCAGGTCGGCCGCCGCGACCTGCGCGCGCTTGTCGTTGCCGAGCAGCGCGGGCCGCACGAGGGCGCCCTGCTGGTCGAGGGCGATGAGCGCGTGCTGCTGGGCGGAGACGCCGATGGCCTGGACGCCTTCGAGCAGCCCGCCGGTCGCGGCCTCGCCCAGGGAGAGCAGCCAGGCCTGCGGGTCGACGTCCGTCGCCTTCGGGTCGACGGGGTGCGGCGCGTACCCCTGGCGCAGGACGGCACCGGTGCCGGTGTCGCAGACGACGATGCGTGTGGCCCCGGACGAGCTGTCGAGACCGGCGACTATTCCCATGGCACGGGATTCTACGGACAGCGGTCAGCGGGCCCCGACGCCCGTCGGAGCCCGCTGACCGCCGCACCGCGCGGGGGACCGGCCGCCTCAGGTATTGGTGGTGCCCCAGTCGTCCTCGCCGGCGCGGCCGTTGCGCTCCCGCAGGGAACGCACGCGCTGCGCGACGGACGCGGGCACCCGGTCCCCGACCTTGTCGCCGACCCGCTCGCTCACCGAGTGGTACGCCTTCCCGGCGAACTCCTTGCCGGTCTGCGTCGCGGTCTCCGTGGCGTTGCGCACCGCCGGGTTCTGGGAGATCTGCTGCGCCGCGCTCCTCATCTTCTCGTAGCGCTCGCGGCCTGCGCGGGTTCCCAGAACGTATCCGAGAGCCAGACCCGCGATGAACGTGAGGCGGTACCTCATTGGCTGCCACCCTTTCCTAGCGTCGGACCGTGGGGCCATCGCTGCCCTCGCGTGCTGATGCGCCTACCCCGTCACGGCCCGGGATCACCCGACGTGACCCGGCACGATACCGATTGGCGGAGCACCCCCCTGCTTGCGCTAATGTATGTGTCGCAGCGAGCACGCGCCGCCCGGGTGACCCGGACCGGCGAGGGCCCGCGGCAGACGCAGCAATCCCCTGTAGCTCAATTGGCAGAGCAGCCGGCTGTTAACCGGCAGGTTACTGGTTCGAGTCCAGTCGGGGGAGCGCGATCCCCTGTAGCTCAATTGGCAGAGCATTCGGCTGTTAACCGGAGGGTTGCTGGTTCGAGTCCAGCCGGGGGAGCACATCACACGGAAGGACCCCAAAGGGGTCCTTTTTCGTTTGCCCGGCAACCCCGGGGCTCAGGGGGCGGTCTTCGAGGCCGCGGCATGCCGACCGCCACAGCAGGAGATCGTATGAGCGGCTATGCTGCGGCAGACGGCGCGCACACTTGTGCGCGACGCGCCGTTGGGGGCGGTAGCTCAGCCGGTTAGAGCAGCGGACTCATAATCCGTCGGCCGTGGGTTCGAGTCCCACCCGCCCCACTCGAATGTCCGTCCGTACGGCGAATGCGAACCGCGTTCGACCGACGGACTTCGATGATCAGCAGCCGGTGAGCAACAGTCATGGGAAGCGGTCCGCTCGGCCGGTGAGGCCGTGCGTCCCGCCCACGGCCGGCCGGCGCGCCCGCCCGCGGCGGGCTGGGCGGGTGGCGCCGGCGGGGTGCGGAACGGCCGCTACGACAGCGCCTGGGCCGTGTGGAGTTCCCTGTACGGCTCGCACGTCTTCAGCAGGACGTCGTGCGGGCCCTCGTCGACCAGGCCGCCGCCGTCCAGCATGATCACGTGCTGGGCGCTGCGTACGGTCGACAGGCGGTGGGCCACCACGAACACCGCACGGGTGCGTGACAGCTCCTCGATGATCGTGCGGAAGCGGTCCTCGTTGATGCCGTCGAGCTGGCTCGTGGGCTCGTCGAGTACGACCAGTTCCGTGTCGGAGAGCAGCGCACGGGCGAGCGCGAGGCGCTGGCGCTGGCCGCCCGACAGGTCCGTCTCCGCGCCGATGACCGTGTCCAGGCCGTCGGGCAGCGCCTTGACGGCCGCGGTCAGGCCGACGGATGCGAGCGCCTCCCACAACGCGCCCTCGGGAACGGCCTGTTTGTGCTGCACGGACAGGTTCTGGCGCACACTGGCCTGGAGCAGTGTGAACGACTGGTCGACGTAGGTGATGCTCCCGCGCAGCTCGGACAGCGGCCAGGCGTCCACGTCGGAGCCGAGTACGAGGACGTGGCCCTCATCGGGCGAGGTGAAGCGCTCCACCAGGGAGAGCACGGTGCTCTTGCCCGCGCCCGACGGGCCGACCAGGGTCGTCAGGCCGTGCCGCGGCACGGAGAACGACAGCTCGCTGAGGGCCGGTTGGGCGGTGCCGGGGTACGTGTACGACACCTTGTCGAAGACGATGCCGGTGGTGTCGAGCCCGGCGGCCTCGGGGGTTTCGGGGCGGCGCGCGCCCGGCTGCCCGCCGTCCTGCTCGCGCGGTGTGGCCAGCAGTGTGTTGAAGCGCTCCTTGACTGCCTGCCCGATGCGCAGCCGGCCGAACCCCGTGAACAGCAGCATGACGGGCGCGGCCAGTTGCAGCAGGTACAGCACGAACGCGGAGAACGACGCGACACTCAGCGTCCCGTGGGACATTTGGACGCTGCCGACGAGGATGACGGCGACGAGCGCGACCTGCTGCCCGCCCGCCAGCACCGGAAGCATCGCCGCCTGGAGGACGTCGCCGGTCAGGCCGATGCGCCGTACCCGGTCCGCCTCCTGGGACAGGTCCTGCTCGACGGTGTCCTCTGCGCCCGACGCCTTGATGGTGGTGATGGCGTCGAGGTGCGAGGAGAAGCGCCCGGCGATGCCGCCAAGGGCCTGCTGCTGCTCGATGGCGTTGGCCTTGATCCACTTGAACATGAACGCGATGGCGATGCCGACCGCGGCGAACACACCGGCCGACACGAGGGTGAGCAGCCAGTTCAGCCAGGCCATCGCCGCGACGGACGCGGCCACCAGCAGCGCGGACACCGGCATCTGCGCGAGCCCGACGTCGATCACCTGGCGAAGCATCAGGGTGTCGGACGTGATGCGCGAGGTCAGCGCCCCCGCCCCCTCCGTCCTGATGTGCTGGACGGGAAGCCGCAGGATGTGGCCCATCACGGCGACGCGGATGCGGTAGACCATGTGGGAGCCGATGCGGGCCAGCAGGTAGGCCGAACCGCCCTGGGCGGCGGACGACGCGAGCGCGACGACGAAGGCCCCGACGATGAGCCAGTTCACCGAGCGTCCCGCGGACACGTCGGCGATGACCTGGCGGGTGATCAGGGGGACGGCCAGCGAACCGGCCGTCGACAGCAGTCCGGTGAGCAGGGAGACGGTCAGCGCCGCGGGGTGGCGGGTGATTTCTCTGCGCAACCGTATGGCGGTGGTCTGCGTCATGGCCTCTCCCGGGCTGTGATCACTGTGGTCTGCGAACCCTCGTTGTCGAGCAGGTCGGCCAGCATGCCGACGTAGGCGTGGAGTTCGGTGTGGAACCCCACGTACGCGGCGAAGTCGTGGGCGTGTGCGGCGATGCGTACGACGGCGGTGCGGGCCGTCCTCGCGAGGTCCAGCGGCGTTCCGTAGCCGTCGAGCAGCGCCTCGCGCCACGCGGTGACGGGCTCGGTGTCCATACCGCGCGCGGTGAGCGACGCGGCGATCTCGTGGAGCTCGCCAAGGGCGCAGCCGAGATCGATCTCGGGCGCGGCGAACGCGCCGTCGGGGCCGCACAGCAGGGCCGCGTGCGGCCCGGCCCCGGCGCCGTCCGCGGTCCCGGGGCCCTCCGCGGCACCGGGTTCCTTCGCGGCGGCGTCGGCGTCGTCCGCGACGATGAGGCTTCCGAGCGTCGCCCAGCCGATCACGACTGCCGGGTCGCCCCGCGGGGAGAGCGCCTCGTCGGCGTACCCGGCGAGCGTGTCCCAGCGCGCCGCGCCGAGGCCCTCGCGCAGGATGGTGTGGAATGCGGGGGCGGCCCGGGTGCCCGCGGCCGTGCGCAGCCATGACGCGAGTCTGGCGGGGTAACGCGGGGCCGGATACTCCGGGCCGGGGGCACTGCGCGTGGGGTCGGCAGCGTCCGCGGTGTGGAACGCCTTGAGGTGCCGGCCGAAGGCGCGGGCGCCCCCGGCGGCCGCTTCCGCGTCCTTGAGCGCGCCCTCCATCAGGAGCTGCGCCACACTCCGATGCCCGCCCACATGAAACGTGTAGGCGCCGTCCGTCCAGGTCGCGGGGGTGGCGAAGGTGAACGTGGCACCGGAGGCGGCCGCGGCGCGGCGCGTGAAGTCGTCCGGCACCGGGCCCGGCGTGTGGTGCGGATCGTCGCGCACGTCCTTGCCCGGCCGGCGCGTCCACACGTACCCGCCGGGCGCCTTGGTCACCGTCGTCCGCGTCATCCCGGTGGTGAACCGCGCGACCGTCTCGCCGCTCGTCACAGCGTCTCCTTGAGGTCTTCGAGCGCGGTGAGGGCGTGCGGGAAGAACGCGGCGGTGCCGATCTGCGTGCGGCCCGTCGAGGTGCTGACGCCCTGGGTGGGCGGCAGCACCGCGGTGCGCGGACGTTCGGCCAGCGTGGCCACGTTGGCGCGGTAGGCGGGGCTGTCGGATCCGCCGGGGGGCAGCGCGGGGCAGACGACGACCGGTGCGGACGTGCATTGCAGCGCCAGTGTCATCGGGGTGTCGGTGATGCCGAGGGCGAGGCGGGTGACGGTGTGGAACGTGGCGGGGTGGACGATGATGCCGTCGGCCCAGTCGGCGAGTTCCACGTGCACGGCGTGGTCGATGTCCTGGTTCCAGGTGTCGGTGAGCGGCTGCTGCCCGCCGCTGAAGGCCGAGCAGGCGAGTGGTGTGGTGAACCGCAGGGCCGACGGCGTGAGCACGCAACGTACGTGCGTCGCAGGGTAGTTGGTGCGCAGCCAGTCGAGCCAGGTGGGCAGCAGTGTGGTCTGGATGCCGCCGGTGGCCATGACGATGAGCCGCTCGCCGGTGAACTCCGGTGCCGCGGCGGTCATGACGCGGCCCGCTGCGCCACCGCGGTGAGGATGTCGGTGGTGTCGCGCAGGGCTTCGCCGAGACCCTCCGTGGTGAGGACGCCCGAGGTATTGAGAATGACCTCGTCGGCCCCCGCACTGTGCCACGCGGTGAGTCGCTCGGCGATCTCGTCGGGCTTGCCGGTGACGACCACGCCCGCTTCGAGGAGGGTGCGTGCCGACGCGGCGGGGTCGCCGTGGACGACGGGCAGGCCGGAGCGCTGGAGCATGTCGACGTAATGGGGCAGCGAGAGGTGCTGGTGTGTTCCGTGGTACGCGATGCGGTCCATGTCGCGGCCGGCGCGGTCGACGGCGACCTGCACCACCGTGACGAACCGGGGCGTGGCGCGCCCCTTCTCCGCGGCGGCGCCGCGGGCGGCGGGCACGAGCTGGTCGGCGAGGAGGCCCGGCGGGGTGAGCCAGGTGATCGCCGCGTCGGCGTGGCGGCCCGCGGCCCGCGCCATGGCCGGGCGCAGGACGCCCATGCCGACCTCGATGCCGGGCAGGTCGTCGATGGGCAGGAGCCCCATGTCCGCCCCACCGGGGGCCATCGCGACGGGTGTTCCGTCGAGGAGCGCCCTGACCTTGGTGACGAAGTCGACGGTGTGGGAGACGGGCTTCTCCAGCTCGGCGCCGTAGATGTTCGCCTGGAAGCTCGCGCCGCTGGGGCCGTAGCCTGCGGTGAACGGCTGCCCCGACAGTGCGGCGATGCTGCGAGCCTCGACGGCGGCGTGGTACGGGTGGCGCAGCGGGGTGAGGGCGACACACGTGCCGAAGGAGACCTGCACGCCCATGCCGGCGAGTGCGGCGAACAGGGCGTGGGTCTCGATCTGCATCGACTGCCCGCACCACAGGCGGGTGCCGAAGCGCTCGGCGAGCCGTCCGTACGCGGCCATCGGTCCCACGTCGGCGGACTGCAGGGGGTACATCAGGCTTGCTCTCGGCACAGCGGTGTCCCTTCTGTATGGACGGGCTATGGACGGGCCTGGACGGTGATGCGTCAGGTGATGCGTCAGGCGACGTGTCAGGCGACGCGTCAGGCGACGGACGCCTTGTCCTTCCGCCTGATCAGCGAAGCGCCGGTCTGCTTGCGGACCATGGCGCGCATCAGCGGGACGGCGAGCAGCGATCCGGCGCTCAGCCACCCGACGCACACCAGCACGAAGATCCAGCCGGGGAAGGTGCCCAGGTGCCCGGCGAAGGCGTCGCGCGTCCCGCGGGTCATCCAGGCGAGGGGGAAGACGTCGGCGGCGTACTTCAGCCAGTTCGGCAGGCCCTGGTCGGGTGTGAGGACGCCGGAGACCCCCGCGATCAGCATGAACGGGAAGGACACCATCGCGACCGCCTCCCGCGGGTTGGGCAGGAGCGCGCCGACGGCGACGCCGAGCGGTACGAGGGCCGCGCCGCCGAACATGATGATGAGCAGCGCGAGCACGACGTCCCACACCCCCGCCGGCAGGTCGGCGCTGGTCGCGAAGACCACGACGAGCAGCGGCAGCAGGGAGACGAACGAGGTCACGGTGGTGTAGATGATCCTGGCGGCGACGTACGCGGGGATGCCGCGCGGGATGTTCTTGCGCCGCAGGATCGTCCCGTCCGTCTTCTCCAGCGCGATCAGGGACGGGATGGACAGCATCGCCCCGACGGCCGGCATCAGGCTCATCCCGCCGAGGAGCACGACGCCGCGGTGGTCCCACTGGGCGAAGGCGGCAGCGAGCATCAGGATGACGAAGATGGACATGTTGAAGAGGTCTTTGGGCGAGGAGAACGTCATCCTCAAATCGATGGCGGCCTTGTGCCAGGCCAGGCGTGCGACCGTCACCGTGCCGCCTCCACGATGTCCATGTAGATCTCCTCGAGGGACGGCCGGTCGATGCGCAGTCCTGTGAGCGGCCCGCCGTTCGACGTCATCAACTCGTGGACGAGCGTGTCGGGGTCGTCGGTCGCCTCGGTCCGCCTGGCCCCGTCCTTCGCCGTCCACGACACCTGGGTGCGCTGTCCTATGCTCTGCGCGAGCTCGGCGGGCGTGGAGTCGGTGTGGATGACACCGCCGAGCAGGATGCCGATGCGGTCGGCGAGCCGTTCGGCTTCCTGCAGGTCGTGCGTGGTGAGCACGATGGTCACGCCCTCGCTCTTGAGCCCGCTGATCACCCGGTGGAAGTCGGCGCGTGCCTGCGGGTCGAAGCCGGCGGTCGGCTCGTCGAGGAAGAGCACCCTGGGGTGTCCTACGAGGCCGAGGGCGACGTCCATACGGCGCCGCTGGCCGCCGGAGAGCTGGTTGAGCCTGCGCCGGCGGTGCTCGCCGAGGCCCACGAGCTCCAGCAGTTCGGCCGTCGGGTAGGGGTCGCTGTAGTAGGAGGCGATGTCGCCGAGCAGTGTGTCGAGCCGCCAGCTTGCGTGGTCCGCCCAGGACTGCATGACGATGCCGACCTGGTCGCGCCAGGCGTCGCCCGCGGTCAGCGGGTCGCTGCCGAGGACGCTGGCGCTCCCGCCGGTCGGCTTCGCGTAGCCCTCCATGATCTCGATGGTGGTGGTCTTGCCGGCGCCGTTGGGCCCGAGCAGGACGAACAACTGGCCCTTCTCAACGGTGAGATCGAGTCCCTTGAGGACGTCGTGTTGCCCGTACGACATGGTGATGCCGCGCAGTTCTATGGGGGGTCGCGGTGGGTTCACGTGCTCACTTCCTGGGGGTTGCCGGCCGGACCACGACGTGCGCGACAGGGCCGGCGCCGTGCACGAGCCGTGCGGCCTCCCCGACCTCGCCGGCCGTGGTGCGGCTGATCGCGTGGGGGACGCCCGATATGCGCGGGACGCCGAGACCGGACGTCGCGTAGGACAGCACGGACGAGGCGAGCCCGGCCTGCGAGGAGAGCGCGAGCGCGTACTGGCCGGTCATGAAGGAGACGACGGCGTCGAGTTCGCCGTCCCGCAGGCCCCGGTCGGCGAAGTCATCGATGATGGACGTGATCTCGGCGTCGGCGGTGGCGACGTGGCCGGGCGCCACGTCCGCCTCGACGAACACCATGTCGTGGTCGAGGTACTGGCCGGGCGAGGCGTCGGTGCGGTAGGCGAGCCCGAGCCGTTCGCGTACCCGCGTGTTGATCCTGCCCGAGAAGTAGCCCAGCGCGGCGGTGGCCACCAGGGAGGCGGGGAAGAGCGGATGGTCGCGGTGCAGCCCGTCGTACGCGTAGCGCAGGTGGGCGACGGACCAGCCGGGTCTCGCGTGCTCCTGGCGGGCGCCGTCGCCTCCGACGCGGCCCGGCAGTACGGGCGCGGGGTCGCGGGTGCCCGCTTGCACCCGGTCCATGGCGGCGCGCGCGGCGTCCAGTGTCCGCCTGGGCTCCACGTCCCCGCAGACCACCAGGTGGGCGGGGGAGTTCGCGGCGCGGCGCGCCGTGAAGGAGCCGGTGGCCGACGCGCTGGGCGCGTCCCACATGGCGCCGGTGAGCTGCGTGGACAGGGCGGGCGGCACGTGTCCGAGTGCGGCGCGGGTGACGAGTTCCGTGGTGACGGACGCGGGGCGCGCGGCCATGCCGAGTGCCTGGCGCCTGGCACGGTCCGTGGCGCCGCGCAGCTCGTCCTCGCCGATCGGCACGGGCGCGGCGGCCGAGCACACGGTGTCGACGGCCTCCTCGGCCAGCGCGCTCGGCGCGGTGGCGGCGAAGCTCAGCCAGTGCTGGCTGCGCGCGACCTGCACGGCTGCGCCGAGGCGCTGGAGTGCCGTGACGCGCGGGGTGGTCAGCCAGTGTGCCTGGAACACCTCGGCCTCGGCGAGGTCGCCCAGGGCCGGTGTGCCGACGCGCATCGCCAGGTGGACCCGTACCAGGGGAGTGGTGGCGAGAGGTGCCACGTGGATCTCCGCGCCGTGGGCGGAGCGCGCGCCGAGGACGCGGGGCTGGGTGACGGCCGTGCCGATCATGCCTGGCCCTCCGTCGTGAGCTCCGCGTAGCCCCGGCCGCGGTGGTCCGCCAACTCCCGTGCTGCCGCGTGCACATGGGTGGCCGGTACGGTCGCGGTGGCGAGCATCGCGCGGCGCACCAGGCCGGGGTCGCCGAACAGCAGCTCGGAGCGTGCCAGCGCGCGCGTCTCGCCCAGCACCGAGTCCTGCTGCGCGAGCAGCGACACGTGCGCCTGGCGCCTGGCCGGGCCGATCCCGTCGTCACCGGTGGCTGCCAGGCGCTCGCACGCTTCGTCGAAGAGGTCGACGACCGCGTTCCTGCCGCCGGGGTCGTGGTGGGCGACGAACGTGAACGTGTCGGGTTCGGCGGCGAGCCACGGGCCGAACAGGCCGCACACCGACGCGCACGGTACGCCGCGCGCGTCCAGGGCCCGGCGCAGCGGGCTATGGTCGTTGCCCGTCAGCCACATCGACGCCACAACGAAGGCGGCGTAGCGGTCGATGTCGGACGGCGCGGGCAGGGGCCGGCCGATCGCGAGGGCCGGGCGCGGCGCGAGGGCGTCGCGGTGGTGGTGGGTGCGCGGGGAGGTCCCCGGGGTCTCGTCGAGCGGTGGCGGCTTCGGCGTGCCCCGGTCGTCCAGCCCGCCGAACACCTCCACCGCCTCGTCGACGAGCCGTCCCGGGTCGACGTCCCCGGCGACGGCGACGACCGCGTTGCCCGGGGCGTAGGCGGACGCGTAGAAGTCACGGCACTCCTGGACGGTGATCTCCATCAGGTCGGCCTCGTCGCCGTAGCCGTTGTGGGCGTTGTGCCACCCCGAGTAGACCGCGCGCGGCAGCACCGTCCAGGGGAAGCCGCCGTAAGGGGCGCCCCTGACCTTGAGGTTGATCTCCTCCAGCACCACGCGGCGCTGCACGTCGAGGCGTTCCTGGTCGAGGATCAGGTGCTGCATCCGGTCGGCCTCCATCTCCAGGACGCGCCGCTCGTTGCCCGCGGGCACCACCTGGTGGAAGTCGCTGATGTCGGTGAACGTGTTGCCTGACACCGTGCCGCCGAGACGCTGGACGTAGCCGAAGTGGCCGCCCGCGCCGAAGCCGGCGGAGCCCTGGAACATCAGATGCTCGAAGAGGTGCGCCATGCCGGAGCGCCCCTCGGGTTCGCCGCGGAAACCGGCGCGGTAGTTCACCGCCACGCCGACGGCCCCGCGGCCGGGCAGGCGCCGCGCCACGATCCGCAGCCCGTTGGGCAGCGCCGCGTGCCGGAGGCGTTCGTCTGAAGCAGTCACGAGCGGCGAGACTAGGTTCAACGTCACGCGTCCATCAATGGTTTCTTGCGCAGCAGGCCCGCTCAGCACCGGCCTGACCTGCAAAGACGCGAGGTGCCTCGCAAACCATCAGCATGCTTGCGGCGTTGCCAGGCGTGCCGGGCCGACCGTACGGTCCGGCGCTTATGGACAGCCAATCACGCGCCGACCGCATACGGTTCGAGCCGGCGGACCTCGCCCGGCACCCCGAGGTCAACGCCCTCCTGGAGAGCACCGGGCTCGGGAGGTTCGTGGCCGACACCGTCACGTCGCCCTTCGGGCGCAACGAGTCCTGGATGGGCACCACCGACCGGGGCGAGAAGGTCTTCGTCAAGACCTTCGACCCACCGGGCCGCGACGAGCGGCTACGACGCACACTGACCTTCGCCGAGCGCGCCGCGCGGGCGGGCATCGCCACCCCGAGGGTGCTCGGCCACGCGGAGTCCACGGCGACCGTCGCCTTCGAACTCCTTGACGAACCGCGGTCGTTGCTGGAACTCTTCACGGCGTCCCAGGACGCGGGTGAGGACTTCGACACCGAGTGGTGCCTGAGGGCCGCACGGCTCGTCGCCGAAACCCACCGCCTGGCACCCGACGGCTTCGACACCTCCGCACACCCGCTGCCGCCGCTCGGCCCGATGAACGCGCTGACACTGCGCGGTTACCTGGGCCAGTCCGGCGCGGAACTGCACATGTGGCGTCTGCTGCACAACGATCCCGAGGTCCTGGCAGCCGTCACCGCCATGAAGGAGGCGGACGGCCCGGGCGTGGGCGTGTGGGTGCCCATCCACGGCGACGTGCGCCTCGACCAGTTCCTCGTCAGCGGCGACACGCTGTACCTGACCGACGCGGAGGAGTCCCGCCTGGGCGACCCGGCGCGCGACATCGGCGCGTTCGCCGGGGAGTGGCTCTACCACGCGATCAACCGGATCCCCACCGTGCTCAGCGAGTCCCACGTCGTGGGGCACGTACCCACCCACCAGGAGATCGTCGCCACCGGCGCCGCCGAGGTCGACCGGTTCGCCCCGCGCACCAGGGCGTTCTTCGCCGGCTACCTCGCACACGCGGGCCTCGACGCGTCCCTCCACGACGACCTCGCCGTACGGGCCGCACGCTACGCGGGGTGGCACATGATCGACCGGATGATCTCCATCGCCAGGCAGAAGCAGATCCTGGCGGCCGTCCCCCGCGCGGCCGCGGGCATCGGGCGCTCACTGCTCCTCGACCCGCGGCAGTTCCTCGACACCATCGGACTAAGGATCCCCGCCCATGCTGCTTGATGCCCAACTCGCCCCGGCAGTGGCCGAGCTGGCCGCCGAGGTCACCGTCACGGCGACGGACGAGGACGAGGTCACCGCCTCCTTCCAGGGCGAGCACCTCGCCGGAAGCGCCCAGAAGGTCGCCTCGGACCTCGGCGCCCTGCTCTACAAGTGCGCCCACGCCCGCCTCGACCACGGCAAGAGCCTCACACCGCGCACGTTCTCCGACCCCGGCTTCGACCGCCTCTTCCACGAAGCGGTGGGGGAGCGGGACACCCGCCGGGAGGTGCGCGTCGCCCGGGAGGACGGCGAGCACGCCGTCGTCGTACTCGACGGGGTACGCGTCACCGTCCCCCGCGACAGCCTCGACCGGGAAGGCCAGGAAGGTCAGGAGGATGGCGAGACGTTTCTGCGCCTGAGCTGGGCCAGGCCCGCCCTGTCGCCCGGGTTCTTCTTCCTCACCTCCTGCGCGGCGCCCATGCCGCGCCGCACCGGCGGGCTGATGCGGCTGTACGCGCACGTCGCCGACCCCGGCCACGCCCCCGGCCTGCTCGCGAAGGTCGCGGGGCATCTGGAGGACCGCGGCCTGCCCTGGCAGGCCAAGGCGTCGTCGAACCGCGGCCTCTACCCGCGCACCGACGCCGTCGTCGTCTACCTGCCCCGCGTGTCGTGGGTCGCGGCGCGCGACCTGGCCGCGCTGCTGGAGAGCGGCGGGGACCTCGCGAAGGGCACCTCCGCCTTCACCCACCCGCTGACCGCGTCGGTCGGCGCGGCCTTCGAACCGTCCGACAAGCGCCCGGGACGCGAGAGCCTCAGCTTCGGCCAGCACCGCTGCGGCGTACTCGCCGAGGCGCTGGTGACGCACGCGGCCGCAGACGACGGCCAGAGCCTGACCGGCCGCATCGTCGCGATGTGCAACGACGCGTCCATCGACCCGCTCAACCCGGCACGCAACCTCAGCTCACCCGTCACCCCCGTCATACCCGCCTGAGGAAGGGAACCCCACCATGGCGAACCGCACCACCGACATGGACGTCCTCATCATCGGCGCGGGGCCCGCGGGCGCCGTCACCGCCGGGCTGCTGGCCCGGGAGGGCCACCGCGTCACCGTACTGGAGAAGGAGTTCTTCCCCCGCTACCACATCGGTGAGTCGATGATCACCGGCATGCTCCCGGTGATGGAGGAGCTGGGCCTGAGGGAGGAACTCGAGAACATGGGGTTCCCGAAGAAGTACGGCATCACCCTGGTGTGGGGCAACGACCCCACCCCGTGGTCGACCAAGTTCCGCGACGCCGGCCGTTACGAGTACTCCTGGCACGTGCGCCGCGCCGAGTTCGACGCCCTGATCGCCAACCGCGCCGCCGCCCTCGGCGCCGACATCACCTACGGCGCGACCGTCAACGGCGTGCTGCGCACCGGCGACGGCACCGTGACCGGCGTGCGGTGGCGCGACGCGTCCGGGCAGGAGCACACCACCACCGCGCGCTACACCGTCGACGCGTCGGGTCAGGCACGCGCGGTGTCGCGGATGCTGACGCGCGTCGAGCGCGCCGAGGACCTCAACTCGGTGGCCGTGTGGTCCTACTACACCCCGTACGCGCCGCTCCCCGGCGACCTGCACTCCCACATCATGGTCGAGGCGTTCGACGACGGGTGGTTCTGGGCGATCCCGGTCTCCGAGTTCGAGATGAGCGTCGGGATGGTCATGCACACCGACGTCTACGCGCACGCCGTGAAGAGCGCGTCGCCCGCCGACATCTACGAGCGGCGCCTGGCCACCACGCAGGTGCTCAAGGACCTTGTCAAGGACGGTGTGCGCAAGGAGGACCTGCGCACGACCCGCGACTGGTCCTACTCCACCGAGTCGTTCCACGGGCCCGGCTGGATGGCCGTGGGCGACGCGGCGGCCTTCGTCGACCCGCTGTTCTCCTCCGGCGTGTGGCTGGGCACCTCGGGCGCCTGGCTGGGCGCCAAGGCGCTGCTCGCGTCCCTGGCCGACCCCGCCGCCGAGCCGTTCGCGATGGAGAAGTTCGAGAACGTGTACCGGCAGATCGGCAAGGACATCTTCGCCTACGTCCGCTACTTCTACGACCCGAAGCGGAACAAGGAGGACTACCTGGCCAAGGCCAACGCGGCCACCAAGATGGTCTCGGAGCAGTCGGAGCTGGGATTCATCTCGCTCATCTCGGGCATCAGCAGCCTGCCGGACGTCCTGAACTTCGACCCGATCGGGGCGGACAACCTGCTCGACGTCGGCAAGAAGGTCGGCATCAACCAGGACGCCCCGCAGGCCGAGCCGGAACTTTCTTAACTTGGCCCCGAGGGCGCCGCAGGGCCGCCACACCGGCGAAGAAGCGGGAAAGGAAGGCAAGTTACCCGTTTCTTGCGGCCCTTGGAACGCCCGGACCGGCCTGGCAGCGTATGCCCCGGCCGGTAGTTCCCCGGCCGGCAGGACACACCGCACAGCACGCGGTGGGGGCGGCGTGGCCGCACGGAGATACCACCCCCACCGCGCGGTCGCACCACTTGCCGGGCAGTCACGGGAACGCGGTCATCCACTTCCTTGACACGAGGGGAAACGACCATGACTCAGGACCTCATCTCCGGTTACGCCGCCTACGCGGAGGCCGACGAACTGGTGGCGGCCACGGGAGAGGCCCCGGCCACGCCCGTCACCATCGCCATCTCGGGCGCGTTCTCCACCTCGCTGGCCGCCAGCGCCGCCACCGTCGCGGGCAACTGCTGACCCACACACCCCCGGGCCCAGGCCCGCAGTGCCGCCGTCCACGCGGTGCTGACGTCACAACAACACCATCACAAGGAGCAGACATGACTGACCAGCTGATCGAGGGATACGCCGCCTACGCCTCCGCCGAGGAGATCCAGGCCGCGGGCCAGGCGCCGGCCACGCCCGTCACGGTCGCCCTCTCGATCGCGGGCAGCGCCCTCTCGGGCGCCGGCGTCGGCGTCAGCATCGGCGAGAGCATCAAGCACTCCTGCTGAGCCGGCGGCAACCGCTGAAACAGCACGTTCGATCCGGTGAACCGGAATGCGGCGGTCGTACGAGCACCTCGCGCGGCCGCCGCGTGCGTTCTTCCCGTTGGGCGGTAGCAGGATGCTAGACTTTGCTTTCGCGACATGACCAAAAAAGGGGGACGGCCGGTGAGTTCCAAAAAGGGCGGAAACGGTATGGGTAACAACGCTTCGATGTTGCTCGCGTACGGAATGATCGGTTTGTCGTTGCTGACGGGACTGCTGGTCCTGCTCTGGGTGACACTCCGAGGTCACTAGGCGCGGCGGACTGGTTTCCGAAAGCCTGATGGCTGGTCTCCTGATGCGGAGGCCAGCCATTGTGTTTCCTGTGGGGGTTAACGCTCTCCGAACTCCCGGGGCATTAATGCCTCAAGGGTTCCACGTCCTTGTCGCCATGTCGCGCCTGGTCGCTTCCTTGATGGCGCGGAGCTGCAGGAATGCGTCCCCGAGTGCGGCTTTGAGGTTGTGCACCTCTTTGCGCAGCTGTCTTTCGCGGTCGCTCACATGGACGGCGCCGTCGTGCGATGCCGATTCGAGTGCTTCTCTTCCGGCGCTGATGAACTTCCGCTTCCAGTTGCCTATGGACTGCTCTGACACGCCGGCGAGCTTCGCGGCGGCGGATATGGTCAGTTCCCCTCTGAAGTGCATGAGGATGATGTCCGTTTTTCTGGTCGCGGGCAGCGCGGGTGGCCGTGACAAGTCTTCTCCCCGTTTTGTCGCCTGTGAAACGGCCCGGATGTCGATGACTGGCCCCGGACCAGCCATATGTAAACATTTTCGGTGGCGGAGCGAAAGCCCCTGGTCCGCCACGGGGAAGTAATCTTTGCCTCAACGCGACCTAACGCGCGTAGAACGGAATGTGAAGACGGCGGCGAAAGCGCTGGTCGAGTGCCGTTTTCTGATGGCAGGCGGAATCCGGCCGTCCCGCTCGGGTGCCGCCTACGGGCCCGCGCCGCAGGTGACTTGCGCCCGTCCCGATTGCAACGCACATGTGAAGCTGGGGTGTTGCTTCTGGCCTCAGCTTCAGCTTCAGCCTCGGCCTCGGCCCAGCTTCCACTGGCCGAAGTCCGCCGCGGTCGCCGTGTCCAGGTCGCAGCTCGCGCCGCCGATCGTCTCCTGGGCGCCCTGCCTGATGTGCGCGCGCTCGTCCCACTGGCCGCCCGACCAGGCCGGGGTCTGCCAGGCCCAGGCCGCCTTGTGCGCGTCCAGCGCCCGCTTGACCGGGTAGTAGCCGCCGTAGATGCCGACACGGTCCCGGCCGAGGATGCCGGCCGCGCCGTCCAGGTAGGAGTCGATCGCCGCCTGCTGGCCCGGCGTCGCGTCGAAGTCGACCGCGAAATAGATCGGACGGTCGCCCGGCATGCCCGCGTCCGCCGCCTGCCGTCGCGCCTCGCGCGCGTCCGCCGCGCCGCCCGCCTCTCCGGACAGGGCGCGCCGCGCCGTCGACTCCCACACCACCACGCACGAGACGCCGTGCGACGTCAGGTCGTTGGCCTCCGTCTTCGTCAGGTTCTTGGCCGAGTCGTTGCTCAGGTACCGGCAGGCGAACTTCTTGCCCGCCGCCTTGAGCGCCGCCCCGCCCGGATGTGACCAGGCGTAGTCGACTCCCGCGGTGCCGGCCATCGTCGACACTTCCTTCCGTGACCGTTCGTGTCCGTTCGATGTCACCGCGTCATCTACCCGCCCCATGCCGTGCGAACCGGAGCCGGTGGGGGCGCTCGGGCGCGCCACGCGTAGCGTCAGCGCGACGAGGCGCGCGCCGTCAGAGCTCGGGGGACTGCCAGGCCGCCGTCGTGCCCGTGCCCGTCCCGTCCTCGCGCTCCCCGTCGTCCCGCACCACGAGACGCACCGCGGCGCGTCCGTCGGGCAGCCTGACGCCCGCGTCGACCTCGACCTCGACCGCCGTGACGCCGTCCCTGCGGTGCGCCGCGGCGAGCGCTCCCCGCAGCGCCGACAGCAGTCGAGCGTCGACGGGCTCGGAGACCGCCGAGTCCACCGGGCCCCTGAAACGCACGGAAGGGCGGAAGCCCAGCAGGGCCGCCGCGCCGTCGGTCTCCCGCAGGACCCGGCCACGCACCCCCGTCGGCGCCTCCGCGGGCGGCTGCTGCAGCGCGAAGATGGCGGTCCGCACCTCCTGGATGGTGGAGTCCAGCTCGTCGGTGGCCCGCCCGAGCAGGGCGGCCGTCTCGCCCGCACCCGCCCGCCTGCGCGTCGACTCCAGCATCATCTCCGTCGCGAACAGCCGCTGCACGACCAGGTCATGGAGGTCACGTGCGATCCGGTCGCGGTCCTCGTACACCGCCAGCCGCTCCCTGTTGTGCTGGGCGTCGGCCAGGACGAGCGCGAGCGCCGCCTGCGAGGCGAACTGCGAGGCCAGCAGCCGGTCCACGGACGTGTACGGGCGCCTGCCGCGCGACCGCGGCACGGTGAGGGTGCCGATCAGCCGGCCGCCGTGCTGCAACGGCAGCATCATGCTCGGCCCGAACCGCTCGCGCACCGCCGTCGTCATCCTCGGATCGGACGCCGAGTCCTCGATGAACACCGGTTCCCCGCCCAGCAGTTGTTCGAGAACCGCGGAGCCGGGCAGGATCGTCGTGCCGACCATGCCGTCGGCGATCGCGGGGTCGGCCGTCGACGCGGCGACGATCCGCATGCCGCCCTCCGGCGTCGGCAGCAGGACGGCACCCGCGTCGGCGTCGGCCAGCACGCGGGCCGACTCGGCCACCGTCGCCAGCGCGTCCTGCGCGGACTCGCCCGTCAGCAGCGCGGTGGTGACGGCCGCCGCGCCCTGGATCCACCGCTCGCGCCTGCGCGCCCTGCCGTACGTGCGCGCGTTGCCGATGGCGATGCCCGCCTGCGCGGCGAGCGTGCGCAGCAGCACGTCGTCGTGCGCGGTGAACCCGACGGCGCGCGCAGCCGTACCGCCGCCCGCGGCTGTCTCGTCGGCGCGCGTGCCGGTCACCCTCAGGTGCCCGAACACCTCGTCCGCGACCCGCACTTCCACCTCGGCGCGTGGACCGCCCTCGTCGGTGCCCGCCGAGAACAGCTCGGTCAGCGGCGCGCTCTCCGGCTGGACGACGCCGAGCTCCGCGTAGCGCGCCCCGACCAGCTCGACGGCCGTGTCCACGATGTGCTGGAGCGTGACGCCGAGTTCGAGGTCGGTGCCGATGCCCAGCACCGCCTCGAGCAGCATCGGCAGCCGGTCGGCGCCCGCGCCGGGGCCGCCCTCGTCGCGGCCGTCCTCGTCGCGGCCGGGCATCGTGGTGGGACCGATCAGTGCGCCGACGCCGTCGGGTCGACGGCCAGCGGCTGGACCTTGCCGTCCAGCATGGCGCCCATCCCGAGGATCGTGCACAGGTCGGGCTGGTCCGCGATCGCGACCGGCATGCCCGTCGCGTCCCCCAGCAGGCGGTCGAGGCCGGGCAGCAGCGCGCTGCCACCGACCATCCTGATGCCCGTGTCCGCCAGGTCGGCCACCAGATCGGGCGGGCACTCGCGCAGCACGCGCCCGATCCCGTCCTTCACCGCGGTCAGCGGCGTGTAGATCGCCTCACGCACGGCCGCCGTGTCCACCTTCACCGACCTGGCCACGCCCGTCGCGACGTCCCGGCCGTTGATCTCCGTGGTCATCGGGCCCTCCTCCGTCAATCCGTTGCCGCTCAGGGCGAGTTGCAGCGGACGGACGGACTGGCTCGGCAGCACGAGCTCGTGGTGGTGGCGCAGGTACTGCAGCACCGCCTGGTCGATCGCGTTGCCGCCGACGGGGATGCGCTGCGCCGTCACGATCGAACCGATCGACAACACCGCGACCTGCGTGGTCGCCGCCCCGCACATGATGATCATCGTGGCGGTGGCGTCCTCGACCGGCAGGCCGCAGCCGACGGCCGCGGCGATCACGGTGTCCACCAGCTCGACCCGGCTCGCGCCGAGCCCGACGAGCGTCTCGATCGTCGCGCGCTGCGCCAGCGGGTCGCTGTCGTGCGGGGTGGAGGCCGCCGCGCGCAACCGCGGCTTGCGGCGCAGCTGGCGCCTGAGCTTGTCGCCCAGCAGATGGCGCAGCATGCGCTGCGCCATCTCGATGTCGATGACCGTGCCGCCGGTGACCGGCCGCACGACGCGGATGTAGTCCGGTGTGCGGCCCGTCATCCGCTCCGCGAGCGTGCCGACCGCCTTCAGCGAGCCGGTACGGGTGTTCACCGCCGCGCAACTCGGCTCGTCGACGACGAGCCCCGCCCCCTTCACGAAGACCCGCGTCCTGGCGGCTCCCATGTCGACGGCGATGTGGCAGCGGCGCAGATTCTCAAGACTGACGGTCACGGCGGATCTCCCGAGCGGCTGGGACGGTCACCGGCGGCGCGGCCGGTCCTTGAGGAAAATCCTGCTGCCGTACGGGCCCCGGCGCGCGCTGGGCTGAGCCGGTCGGCGTACCACGGCGCGGTGCGCGCCACACCGGCCGGGCGGCAGCGGGTCAGGCGGGCGCCCACCGCTGGAGCAGACCCCAGGTGAACTCGGCCGCGTACCGCGTGGGCGGCGCCGGCACGCCGGGCCCGTCCTGCGCTCCCGGCCCGTTCTTCGCTCCCGGTCCGTCCTGCGCTCCGGGAGGGGCCGCAGGCGCCTCGAACACCAGCCCGAAGCGGGTCGGCGCCGTGCCCTCGAGCGGCCGCGCGGGCGGGAACGCCCGCGCCACCTCGTCCACGGTGCACGCCCACGGGCGCAGGTCCGCCGCCGTCCTCAGCTCGGGCCCCGGCACGCCGGGCGCCCGTACGAGCCACTCGTTCCACACGGCGCCGCCGGGCGCGACCATGATCTCGAAGCGCAGCCCCGGCCAGAGCGGCACCGGCCACTGGAGCGCCTCGCACTCCAGGTCACCGACCCGGCGCGGGAAGGCGCGCTCGGGTGGGCCGAGCACCGACCGGTACCTGGCCCGTGCGCCCCGGCCGCGCGGCGCACGCACCATCGCCTGCCAGCGGCGGTTCGCCTCCCGCATGTCGGCGCGCGAGGCGCCGAGTTCGCGCCGTGCCTCGTCGACGAGACCGGGCTGGTGGTCCGCCATCCTGCGCAGGAGCACCAGTTGGAAGGCGTGCGGGCCGAAAGCCGCCTGGCTGCCTTGAGTCATGCGTGCCATCCTCCCCAATCGGGCAGATCGGTGCCGAACCCGGGGTTTCGCACAAGATCTCCACACGTGCTGCTGCCCGCCGCGCCGTCCCGCCGCATACCCTGCCAGCGCCATGGACTACTGCGAACACTGCCGAAGGCACCTCAACGGCGCGCTGGCCTGCGCCGGATGCGGCAGGTACGCGCAGGACCTGCGACCCGCGCAGGCGCCGGGGCCGGACCCGGCGGCCGGGGAAGCCGCGAGCGCCCCGGCGGCCGCCGCACAGGCGCCGCGAATGCGGGAAGTGCCGGAAGCGCGGGAAGTGCCGGGCCCCTCGAACGGGGCCGAAGCGGGGAACGCGCCCGGAGCGGCGGCTGGAGACGCGCAGGAGCCCGCTGCCCCGCCCGAACCCCGGGGCGAGGCCGGCGAGACCCCGGCGGTGCCGCCCGGCGAGCAGCCCGGGCACGGCCACCGCCGCGCGGGCCGCAGGCCGCGCTCCGCGCCGCGCAGGGCGCGCAGCAAACGCGGCCGCAGGATCGTCATCGGCACGCTCGGCGTCGTCCTCGCGGCGGGCGCGCTCAGCCTCGCGCAACTGGCGCTCGATCCGGGGCACCACGGCCTGGGCTCCGGTTCCGGTACCGGCCTCGGCGGCTCCGCCGTCAGCGGCGACAGCACGGATCCCGACTCGGGCCCGTCGGCCTCGGGCGGTCCCGCCGTCTCCGGCGCCCCGGTGAGCGATCCGTCGGCGAAGAACGTGCACGCCGGCGCCTCGGGCTCCGCCACGCCGGGCGCCGACCCGTCCGCGTCCGACGGCAGCGGCAGCCCCGGCCCCGGCGCGAGCAAGGGCGCCTCAGGGACGTCGCCGACGGACGGCGCGCGCAGGTCGGGTGGGCGCACGTCTCAGCGTCTGGT
>NZ_JAGIQL010000048.1 GCF_017813245.1 Streptomyces montanisoli | reverse complement strand
CCGTGAGGGCGCCGGGCACCGAGGCGAGCCGCTCGCCGACCGCGATGACCGCGCCGTCCTCGTGCAGCGCCGCGGCCGCCGCCGCGCCGTCGCCCTCGACGCCCGTGGACGACGCGAGCGCGTCCAGCCACTCCGTCTCGGTGCCCGGCGCGGCGGGCAGCAGCGTGCCGCCCGCCTTCTCGAGCCCGCGCGTCGCGAACGGGGCGACCGCGTACGTCCGCTGCCCGTGCTTGCGCCACGCCTTGCGCAGCCGCAGGAAGACGCCCGGCGCCTCCTCCTCCGCCTCAAGGCCGACGAGCAGCACCGCGGGCGCCGCCTCCAGCGACCTGTAGGTGGCGGACGCGTCGCGGCCCGCCACGTGCCAGGCGAGGAAGTCCGCCTCCTCCGCGCTGTGCGCCCGCGCGCGGAAGTCGATGTCGTTCGTGTCGAGAGCGACCCGCGCGAACTTCGCGTACGCGTACGCGTCCTCGACCGTCAGCCGGCCGCCGGTCAGCACGCCGGCCCTGCCGCGTGCCGCGCGCAGCCCGTCGGCCGCGGCGGCCAGCGCCTCGGGCCAGGACGCGGGTTCGAGCGCGCCCGACTCGCCCCGCACCAGCGGGGTGGTGAGCCGGTCCTTGGCCTGCGCGTAGCGGAACGCGAAGCGACCCTTGTCGCACAGCCACTCCTCGTTGACCTCCGGGTCGTTGCCCGCCAGGCGCCGCATCACCTTGCCGCGCCGGTGGTCCGTGCGCGTCGCGCAGCCGCCCGCGCAGTGCTCGCACACACCCGGCGACGACACCAGGTCGAAGGGTCGGGAGCGGAACCGGTACGCCGCCGACGTCAGCGCGCCGACCGGGCAGATCTGGATGGTGTTGCCGGAGAAGTACGACTCGAACGGGTCGCCCTCACCCGTCCCGATCTGCTGGAGCGCGCCGCGCTCGACCATCTCGATCATCGGGTCGCCGGCGATCTGCTCGGAGAAGCGCGTGCACCGCGCGCACAGCACGCACCGCTCGCGGTCGAGCAGCACCTGCGACGAGATCGGCACCGGCTTGGCGTACGTCCGCTTGCTGCCGTCGAACCGGGTGTCCGGGTCGCCGACCTGCATGGCCTGGTTCTGCAGCGGGCACTCGCCGCCCTTGTCGCAGACCGGGCAGTCGAGCGGGTGGTTGATCAGCAGCAGCTCCATCACGCCGCGCTGCGCCTTCCCGGCGACGGGGGACGTCAACTGCGACTTGACGACCATGCCTTCGGTGCAGGTGATCGTGCAGGACGCCATCGGCTTGCGCTGCCCCTCGACCTCCACGATGCACTGCCGGCAGGCGCCCGCCGGGTCGAGCAGCGGGTGGTCGCAGAACCGCGGGATCTCGATGCCGAGCATCTCGGCCGCCCTGATCACGAGCGTCCCCTTGGGGACGGAGATCGGGATGCCGTCGATGGTCAGCGACACCAGGTCCTCGGGCGGTACGGCCGCCTCGCCCGAACCGCCGGAGGAGGGAGCACCGGTCGTCACTGTCATGCGTTCACCTCCAGGTTTCCGGACGTTCCTGTCGCCTCGTCGGACCAGGCCGTCGACCGCGCCGGGTCGAACGGGCAGCCCTTGCCGGTGATGTGCTCCTCGTACTCCGCGCGGAAGTACTTCAGGGACGAGAAGATCGGCGAGGCCGCGCCGTCGCCCAGCGCGCAGAACGACTTGCCGTTGATGTTGTCCGCGATGTCCGCGAGCTTGTCGAGGTCGGCCATCTCGCCCTTGCCGTCCTCCAGATCGCGCAGCAGCTGGACCAGCCAGTACGTGCCCTCGCGGCACGGCGTGCACTTGCCGCACGACTCGTGCGCGTAGAACTCCGTCCAGCGCGTGACGGCCCGCACGACGCACGTCGTCTCGTCGAAGCACTGCAGCGCCTTCGTGCCGAGCATCGAGCCCGCGGCGCCGACGCCCTCGTAGTCGAGCGGCACGTCGAGGTGCTCGTCGGTGAGCAGCGGCGTGGACGAGCCGCCCGGCGTCCAGAACTTCAGCCGGTGCCCGGCGCGGATGCCGCCGCTCACGTCGAGCAGCTGCCGGAGGGTGATGCCGAGCGGCCCCTCGTACTGGCCGGGGTTGGTGACGTGCCCGCTGAGCGAGTAGAGCGTGAACCCGGGCGACTTCTCGCTGCCCATCGACCGGAACCACTCCTTGCCCCGGTGGATGATCGCCGGGACCGACGCGATCGACTCGACGTTGTTGACGACGGTCGGGCACGCGTACAGGCCGGCGACGGCCGGGAACGGCGGCCTGAGCCTCGGCTGGCCGCGCCGCCCCTCCAGCGAGTCGAGCAGCGCGGTCTCCTCACCGCAGATGTACGCGCCGGCGCCCGCGTGCACGATGACGTCCAGGTCGAGGCCGCTGCCGAGGATGTCCGTGCCGAGGTAGCCCGCCGCGTACGCCTCGCGCACCGCCTCGTGCAGCCTGCGCAGCACGGGGACGGTCTCGCCGCGCAGGTAGATGAACGCGTGCGAGGAGCGGATCGCGTGGCAGGCGATGACGATGCCCTCGATCAGCGCGTGCGGGTTGGCGAACAGGAGCGGGATGTCCTTGCAGGTGCCGGGCTCCGACTCGTCGGCGTTGACGACGAGATAGTGCGGCTTGCCGTCGCCCTGCGGGATGAACTGCCACTTCATGCCGGTCGGGAACCCGGCGCCGCCGCGGCCGCGCAGGCCGGAGTCCTTCACGTACGCGATGAGGTCGTCGGGGTCCATCGCGAGGGCCTTCTTCAGGCCCTCGTAGCCGTCGTGGCGCAGGTACGTGTCGAGCGTCCACGACTCGGGCTGGTCCCAGAAGGCGGACAGGACGGGCGCGAGGATGTCCTGCGGCGCGGCTCCGTCGCCGTTGTTGCTGTCGCCGCGCTCGTGCTCGTCGCCGCCGCGTTCGGTCGTCATCGTCATCACTCCCCTCCCTCTTCGACAGGGCCCGCGGGATGCTCGGGATCGGAGGCCGAGGTCGGCTGCGGTGCGTCGTGGGAGCTGAGGTGCTGGGAGCCCGGCTGCGGCGCGTCCTCGGGGTGCGCGCCGTCCCTCGGCCGCACGACCCGCTGGGGCGCCTCGCCCTTGGCGATCCGCAGGCCCGTCAGCGAGGCGGGACCCGCCCCGCCGCCTCCCGCGACGGCGCCCTCGCGCGTGTCGGGGAACCCGGCGAGGATCCTCGCCGTCTCCTTGTACGTGCACATCGGCGCGCCCCGCGTCGGCTCGACGGGGCGGCCCGCGCGCAGGTCGTCGACGAGCCGCTTGGCGGAGTCGGGGGTCTGGTTGTCGAAGAACTCCCAGTTCACCATCACGACGGGCGCGAAGTCGCAGGCCGCGTTGCACTCGATGTGCTCCAGCGTGACCTTGCCGTCCGGGGTGGTCTCGTCGTTGCCGACGCCGAGGTGCGCCTTGAGCTCGTCGAAGATGGCGTCGCCGCCCATCACCGCGCACAGCGTGTTGGTGCAGACGCCGACCTGGTAGTCGCCCGACGGCTTCCTGCGGTACATCGTGTAGAAGGTCGCCACGGCCGTGACCTCGGCCGTCGTCAGGCCGAGCAGCTCGGCGCAGAACGCCATGCCCGTACGGGTCACATGCCCCTCCTCCGCCTGCACGAGGTGCAGCAGCGGCAGGAGCGCGGAACGCGAGCCCGGGTAGCGGGCGATGACCTCCCGGGCGTCCGCCTCCAGGCGTGCCCTCACCTCGGCCGGGTACTCGGGGGCCGGCGGCTGGGGCATCCCCAGCGGGACGGGGCTTGACGGTGTGGTCGTCACCGGTCGACGCCTCCCATCACGGGGTCGATGGACGCGACGGCGACGATGACGTCGGCGACCTGGCCGCCCTCGCACATCGCCGCCATGGCCTGGAGGTTGGTGAAGGACGGATCGCGGAAGTGGACCCGGTAGGGGCGCGTGCCCCCGTCGGAGACGACGTGCGCGCCGAGTTCGCCCTTGGGCGACTCGACGGCCGCGTACGCCTGGCCCGCGGGGACGCGGAAGCCTTCGGTCACCAGCTTGAAGTGGTGGATGAGGGCCTCCATCGACGTGCCCATGATCTTCTTGATGTGGTCGAGCGAGTTGCCGAGGCCGTCGGGGCCGAGCGCGAGCTGCGCGGGCCAGGCGATCTTCTTGTCGGCGACCATCACGGGCCCGGGCGCCAGCCGGTCGAGGCACTGCTCGACGATGTTCAGCGACTGCCGCATCTCCTCCAGACGGACGAGGAAGCGACCGTACGCGTCACAGCTCTCGGTGGTCGGGACGGTGAAGTCGTACGTCTCGTAGCCGCAGTACGGGTCGGACTTGCGCAGGTCGTGCGGGAGGCCCGCGGCGCGCAGGATCGGGCCCGTCGCGCCGAGCGCCATGCAGCCGGTGAGGTCGAGGTAGCCGACGTCCCGCATGCGGCCCTGGAAGATGGGGTTGCCGGTGGCGAGCGCGTCGTACTCCGGCAGGTTCTTCCTGAGCGTCTTGATCATCTCGCGCAGATGGTCGACCGAGCCGGGCGGCAGGTCCTGGGCGAGACCGCCCGGCCTGATGAACGCGTGGTTCATGCGCAGGCCGGTGATCAGCTCGTACGCGTCCAGGATCAGCTCGCGGTCGCGGAAGCCGTAGATCATGATGGTCGTCGCGCCGAGTTCCATGCCGCCCGTGGCGATCGCCACGAGGTGCGAGGAGAGCCGGTTGAGCTCCATCAGCAGGACGCGGATGACGGTGGCGCGGTCCGGGATCTGGTCCTCGATGCCGAGCAGCTTCTCCACGCCGAGGCAGTACGCCGTCTCGTTGAAGAACGACGTCAGGTAGTCCATGCGCGTGACGAACGTGGTGCCCTGCGTCCACGTGCGGTACTCGAGGTTCTTCTCGATGCCGGTGTGCAGGTAGCCGATGCCGCACCTGGCCTCGGTGACGGTCTCGCCGTCGATCTCCAGGATCAGCCGCAGCACGCCGTGCGTGGACGGGTGCTGCGGGCCCATGTTGACGACGATGCGCTCGTCGTCGGAGGTGACGGCGGACTGCACGACCTCGTCCCAGTCGCCGCCCGTGACCGTGTAGACGGTGCCCTCTGTGGTCTCGCGAGGTGTCGCGTGTGAGGTGGACATCAGGTGTACGACCTCCGCTGGTCCGGAGCCGGGATCTGGGCGCCCTTGTACTCGACGGCGATGCCGCCGAGCGGGTAGTCCTTGCGCTGCGGGAAGCCCTGCCAGTCGTCCGGCATCATGATCCGGGTGAGGGCGGGGTGGCCGTCGAAGATCAGGCCGAAGAAGTCGTAGGTCTCGCGCTCGTGCCAGTCGTTGGTCGGATAGACCTCGACGAGCGACGGCACGTGCGGGTCCGCGTCGGGCGCGGAGACCTCCATGCGGACCAGCCGCCCGTGCGTCAGCGACCGCAGATGGTAGACCGCGTGCAACTCGCGCCCCTTGTCGCCCGGGTAGTGGACGCCGGAGACGCCCGTGCACAGCTCGAAGCGGAGCGCGGGGTCGTCTCGCAGCGTGCGGGCCACCCGTACGAGGTGCTCGCGCGCGACGTGGAACGTCATCTCGCCGCGGTCGACGACGGTCTTCTCGATGGCGTTCTCCGGGAGCAGGTCCTGCTCCTCCAGGGCGCCTTCCAGCTCGTCGGCGATCTCGTCGAACACGCCCTCCTCGCCGGGTCCTGTGCGCGGCCCGCCGTACGGGCGCGACGCGGCGCCGGGCAGCGCCACCGTCCTGACGAGGCCGCCGTAGCCGGAGGTGTCGCCGCCGTTCTGCGCGCCGAACATGCCCTTGCGCACGCCGATGACCTCGCCGGTGGCATCGCGGGCGGCGGGCACCGCGCCCTCGCCGCCGCGCTCGTCGCCGCGCGGCTCCTGTTCGCCCGTCATCGGAGCAGCCCCTTCATCTCGATCGTCGGGAGGGCGTTCAGCGCCGCCTCCTCCGCCTCGCGGGCCGCCTCGATCGCGTCGACCCCGAGCTTCGAGGTCTGGATCTTGTGGTGGAGCTTGAGGATCGCGTCCATCAGCATCTCGGGGCGCGGCGGGCAGCCGGGCAGGTAGATGTCGACGGGGACGATGTGGTCGACGCCCTGCACGACCGCGTAGTTGTTGAACATGCCGCCCGAGGAGGCGCACACCCCCATGGAGATCACCCACTTGGGGTTCGGCATCTGGTCGTAGACCTGCCGCAGGACGGGCGCCATCTTCTGGCTCACGCGCCCCGCGACGATCATCAGGTCGGCCTGGCGCGGCGATCCGCGGAAGACCTCCATACCGAACCGCGCGAGGTCGTACCGTCCCGCGCCCGTCGTCATCATCTCGATGGCGCAGCACGCGAGGCCGAAGGTGGCGGGGAAGACGGAGGACTTCCGCACCCAGCCAGCGGCCTGCTCGACGGTCGACAGGAGGAATCCGCTCGGCAGTTTCTCTTCGAGTCCCATTGGTGACCCCAGCCCCTCTGACCCTCTAGTCCCATTCCAGGCCGCCGCGGCGCCAGACGTAGGCGTACGCGACGAAGACGGTGAGCACGAAGAGGAGCATCTCCACGAGCCCGAAGATCCCCAGCGAGTCGAAGGTGACGGCCCAGGGGTAGAGGAAGACGATCTCGATGTCGAAGACGATGAAGAGCATCGCCGTGAGGTAGTACTTGATCGGGAAGCGACCGCCGCCGGCCGGCGTGGGAGTGGGTTCGATACCGCACTCGTACGCTTCAAGTTTCGCCCGGTTGTACCGTTTTGGGCCCACGAGCGTGGCCATGACCACGGAGAAGATCGCAAACCCAGCTCCGAGGGCGCCGAGCACGAGGACGGGTGCGTAGGTGTTCACGCTCCCCAGCTCCTTCCAGTCGTCCTTGACCGTCTGACCGATGGACCGCACCGACCGTGAACGAACCGGCACCGTCGGCGACATATCCCCGGTGAACCCCGAAGATCGCCACCATGTGAGGCAGTTCACAAGCCCGTTTGACGGGCATCTTATGCCCGGCGGGCTGTGATCTGCGACACGGGGTACCGGACGGTCTTTGTGATCTCCACCACCTGACGAAGGATCATGAAGTCGGATGAGCGTTGATCTTCGTACGCGGTGTACTCAAATGATCACCAGTCGTGACAGACAAGCCTGTTGTCGCTGGTCAGGGAGCGGCGTTCATTATCAGGAGATGCCCGATCCAGGCAAATTAGCTCTGGAATGACCATGGATGATATGGGCCTCATGGCACCCGATGCGTCGATCCGCCGCGCGTCCGCACGGTCCCCCGAAGGAGGGGCCGGACCGCCCCGCGGTGGACGCAACCGCCGGCGACGCCGGGGCGTCCCCTCTTATGCGGGGGTGCGCGCACGCTGATGCGTGTGTGCGCACGCGTGCACGTGCACCGGTTCACGAGCGCGGGCCGGCCCGGGCCGGGGTGCGCCGGTGCGTCCGGCGCCCGTCGTCCGTCGTCCGTCGTCCGTGGCGGGGGTTCACCCGGAGCGCCCTCCGGGTATACGGACGGCAGAACGGCAGACGGGGTCGGACCGTCTCGGTAACCCTCGGGCCGCCCGGGGCCGCCGGCGGCGGGACCCGTCCTACCGCCCCGCCCCTCGCGTAGCCAGCGGAGCGACAGCCGATCCACAGAACGTGACACGCCTGTGACCTGCGCCACGGGCCGCTCCGTGCGCGAAAAAGCTGGCTTGGCCATGCGTCCAAGGGATGCTAGGCCGGGGGCAATTCGGACCTTTAGCTGAAACACAGAGATCACGACCATGATCTGCCGCGCCCGTTTCGTCCGTTACGGCGTCAATAAAGGGCCCGATGAACCGGATTCGAGGGTTCCGGACGTAACTGTGGCGCAACCCACGCTGCTTGACGGCAACCGGCCGCCCCGGATACCGGTTGTTCCCATGCCCCACACCGCTCCCATACGAACCCACCGGAAGCCCCGCCGGAACGCACCCAGGACGGTGCTTCGCGCAGGAGTTGCCGGCGGCGTCCTCAGCACCATCGCGGTTGCCGGTGCTGCCGGAACGGCGCACGCCGAGCCCGTGACCGAGACCATCGAGATGCCCACGCTCTCCGCGAACCTCTCCGCGGCGGTCGCACAGTCCGCCGCGGCGACACAGCAGGTCGCCCTGGACATGCAGATGCGCGCGCAGCTGCAGAGCCAGGAGGACACGGCGGCCAAGGACGCCGCCAAGGCCGCGAAGAAGGCCAAGTCCAAGGCAGAGGCGGAAGCCAAGGCCAAGGCGGAGGCGAAGAAGAAGGCCGAGGAAGCGGCCCGCGCCAAGGCCGCAGCGGCGGCCCACGCCTCCCGCTCGTCCGCACGCACCGAACTGGCCTCGTACTCCAGCCCGTCGGACTCGTCCTCCTCGTCCTCTTCCTCCTCCTCGACGGCGACCGGTTCCGCCGCGGCGATCGTCTCCTTCGTCGAGTCGCACATCGGCGACGCGTACGTGATGGGCTCGACGGGCCCCAACGCCTTCGACTGCTCAGGCCTCGTGCAGGCCGCCTACCGCACGGTGGGCGTGGACCTGCCGCGCGTCTCGCAGTCGCAGTCGACCGCGGGCACCCAGGTCTCCCTCAGCAACGTCCAGCCCGGCGACATCCTCTACTGGGGCAGCGCCGGCAACGCCTACCACGTGGCGATCTACGTCGGCAACGGCAAGTTCGTCGGCGCGCAGAACCCGAGCAGCGGCGTGGTCGAGCACGACCTCAGCTACGACCAGCCGACGGGCGCGGTGCGCGTCCTCTGACGCTCGGTCGCCCTCTCTGTCGTTGAAGGTCCGCGTCCCCTCCCCGGGGGGCGCGGACCTTCGCGTTTCCCGGGCAGCCGCCAGTAAGGTCACTATGAGTGACTGATAGAATCCGCCACGTCATAGCACTGGAGTCCGACCACTCCGGGAGGGGGGACGGAACATGGTTGACCGCCTCAAGGTAGAGGCCGAGTCCCTGGGCCGCCTGCTGAAGCAGCTGCACGACAGCCAGGACGACCTGCGCAAGGCGCTCTCGGCGATGGAGGACATCGGCCCGAAGAGCACAGGCAGCGTCGAACTGGACCACGCGTGCGACGAGTTCCACGACAGCTGGGACGACGTGATCGGCAAGATCGCCGACGGAACCGGGGCGATCGAGGACAAACTGCGCGCCACGAAGAACGACTTCGCGGCAACGGACGAGGCGATCAGGGCGGCGTTCGCCGCGGAGGCGAAGCGGCAGGCGCCGCCGACGTCGCCCGGGCCGCCGGGGCTGCCCAACGGCTTTCGATGGAAGGGCACACCATGAGCGCCGACGAGTACCCCACACTCGGCTTCGACCCGGCGCCGGGCAAGCCGGCTTCGGTGAACGACCTGGCGACCAAACTCTCGACAGCGGTCGGCGGCCTGGAAAAGGCGAGCTCGACGCTGACGGGGATCGCGAAGGGGGGAGAAGAGAAGAGCGTGTGGGAGGGCGAGGCGGCCACGGCGTTCTCCAAGCGGGTCGGCGAGCTTCCGCACTACCTGAAGGACAGCCATGACGCCCTGAAGTCGGCGGCCACGCAACTCACCACCTGGCACACCAAGCTCGTCGGGTATCAGGCCACGGCTCGGAAGTACGAGGCAGAGGCGAAGACGGCCAAGAGCCACGAGGCCACCGCCCAGAAATCGCACGATCACAAGGCGTCGGCGTACAACGAGGCGGGCGCGGACCCGGCATTCGGCCTGGTCGGCCGCGCGTACGGCACCCAGGCGGAGGCACACGCGGCGCAGGCCAAAATCGACGCGGCCAGCGCCCGCGTAAAACGCGCCGGCCACGCACTGGACACAGCGACGAAGCAACTGAACGCGGCCCGCGACGAACTCGAAGCGATCGTGCAGAAGGCGAAGGACCTCCTCGACCACCACCAGGCCGAGGCCCGCTCGATCGCGGCGAAACTCCGCAAGGCGGACGCCAAGGCGCCAAACCCGAGCTTCTGGGAAGGCGTCGGGGATGGCTTCAAGAAGCTGGGCCATGGCATCAAGGACTGGTGCACGAAGCACGCGGACCTCCTCAAGACGGTCGGCGACTGGATGAGCACGGCCTCGGGCATCCTCGGCGTAGCCGCCCTCGCCACCATGTGGTGCCCCCCGCTGGCGGGCGGCCTCGCCCTGGCCGGAGGCATCGCCGCAGGCGGCGCGCTGGCCGCACACGGGGCTGCGAAGCTGGGCGGCGCGGATGTGGGTTGGACGAAGCTGGCGTTCGACGGAGTGGGAGTGGTTCCTGCGGGCGGCTTCGGCAAAGACCTGGTTGCTGGGGTGAAAGTCTCTGTGAAGGCAGCAAAAGCCGGGGACGCAGCCAATAAACTCGCACTAAAAGGCGTGAACACCATCAGTAAACTCAAGTCGGCCGGCTTCGAACTAACTAAAGATACCGAAAATGAAGCGAAACTTGCCGCCGGGAATAAATACGAGTTCACACGAGATAATTTGGGGATCAAGGGAAAGTTGAGCCTCGCCTGGCACCACAATGTGGTTAAATTTTCCGAAGGGACCCTCCTTGCTGACGGAGTCAGCAAGATTTTCACCGCAGAGCAGATGCCAAAGTTGCCCGGCATCGTTTCTGCAATGCGACCAGACGGGACCCTTGATCCTATGTCATGGTGGTCACGCGGAGTGCAGATCAGTAAAGGCCTGGGGCTTCCAGGAAAGCTCCAAGAAGATTTTTCTTCCGGCGCGCCAGCAGCAAGCTCCCTGGGGTGAGGAAAATAAAAGAAAGTCAGATGTTCACGAGCTATCACGTGCCCCTTGAGGAGAGGAACAAGTACCCTGCAAATACCTACTTCGCGATCTACCCCCGCCCACTACTGCCCGACAGCAAACCCATTGCTGTGGTGATTCCTGAACTCGATGTAACTGAAGATCCATCGAGCAACAGGGCTCCAAACGGAAGCGCTACGGAGGGGCCCCACACAGACGGCAATCCAGTCAATGACGTGCTCAGTGAGTACAGGAAGGACAGTGAAGACCTCCATCTGCGCCGCGAACGCATCAAACGGCCGTTCAAAATCGCATCTCCAAAGCTTGAACAGATGTGCCTCGTAGAGTACGTAGCGACTGAATCGGCCCACTACGTGTACGCTGCCGATGGCGCTCTTCTAGCGAGAATTTATAGAACTCCTGGCCGCCTCTATCCTTGGCCTCGGCGCGTGAGGTGGCATCTGGAAGTCGCCCACAGCGACGAACCCTCTACGCGCTACTCCGCTCCGCAAGGAACCATCCGAGCCTGGACATCATTCGTCATCTTCTCACCTCTTTGGGTCGCACTCATTCTCCTTCGGCTCCTCGGCGAGTTCCTTGACTCGACCGATACCGATTACGTATGGGGATTGCCCATCCGAGCGAAATGGCGCACAGGAGTGGTCAAGTGGGGGCTGGACTACCACGGAGTAGGCAACACGTATTACATCAACCCGAAAGCTCTGGATCCTCGGGTAGCCTACGCTCAGGCCATCATCCATAACTGGACGCCACGCAGAGAAAAGAAGAACCAGTCGCAATAAGGGCACCGACAGCGCCCGCTTCTCTGGGATATGTAACGAGAAAATGGGAAAGATCAGACTCGCGATCAGCCAGCAGACGCCTGACAACGGAGGAAATGACTATCCTGCAAACGCGTGCTTCATAAGAGTGCAGTACCCCGAACCCAGACGTACGGTCGCCGTGGTGGTATCGGAACCCACAACGCCAGCGGAAGTACCGGTAGAGGAATCACCCTACAGTGACCAGAAGCTCGAGGTACCGTTCACCATCTCATTGCTAAACCTCGAAAAACTGTGTCGAGTGGAGCCTGAGAAGGAAGAGGTGGGCCACTGCGTCTACGCAGCGGACGGCACCCTGCTAGCAAGAATTCGTAGAACACCAGGTCGCTTCTTCCCGTGGCCCCGTCGAGTAACATGGCGCACGGAAGTTACTAACGTCGACGCAGCTCCCTCACTCTATGTCGCGCGAAAAGGAACTGTGCAAGGCTGGGCATCCTTTGTGGTTTTTTCTCCCCTATGGATTGCATTGCTGCTCTTCCTGCTACTCGGCGCCCTATTGGGAGAGAGCGGCGATCCAGCTGATCTTCTATGGGATCTTCCCGCACGCACAAAATGGCGTACGGGGCTCTTCGGCGGGGGTCTAGATTTTCGCGGCATACGTGGCGCCTACTATCACAACGCAAGGAAAATGGATCCTCGTGTGGCATACGCTCAACTCATAATCCACAGTCGGACTCGTTAAGAACAAGAAGTGTGCGATGCCTATCCAGTATCTCCGTGGTCGGTAAGCTGCCCGCGTCCACACCCCATGCCCGTGGTTGCAAGAATATGCCCCCTGGGGAAGTAAGTTGACGAACGTTCCACCCAGCCTGGCCGACATCGCAGGACCCAAAACCTTTATCGACGCCGACATCTCCTTCCGTATCCCCGAGGGAATGCACTCCCTCGGCCTCGACCTGTCCCCCGAGGACCGCGCCGAGCACATCAGGCACGTGGCCGACGAGGTGTGGGCCGCCGGGACGGACTACCAGCGGGAGACGACGGCGCAGATCTACAGCGAGGTCGCCGACAGCGCCGCCGAGGACGGCGCCCTCTACGCCGGCGTGGCTTTCCTTGCGCTCGACGACGGTCAACCCGCGAGTGCCTCCCTCGTCGTGCGTGCCGAGGCGACCGACAAGACGGACGCCGACGTAGTCGCCCACGGCATCGTCGAGGGGCTGTCGGCGCAGCCCGGGAAGGAGGCGTACCGGACGACCGCGGCCGGGCGGCCCGTCGCCGTGGTCTTCTCGGTGGTGGGTGCGGCCCTGGACGACGAAGACACAAGCACCCTCGACGCCGTGGCTGCGCCCGTGCTCCCGGTCGCTACTGCCGAGGCGTACGTCCCGCTCCCCCAGATCTCCCAGCTCGTCGTCCTCGGCATCAGTACCCCCACGCTGGAGATCTTCCCCGACCTGGTCGCCCTGCTCTCCGGTATCACCGAGACCCTTGAGGTAGGCGCGACCAGCGCGGATGGGGCGAGCGACGACAGCCGCAGAGCACCTGGCGCCGTCGCGCCGCGCCCGTCCCGCATCAGCGAGTTGTAGGGGAGGGGCAGGGGGCGCCTGGACAGCGCCACCGACCCGATGGGCTCAGCCCGGCTGCAGGACCATTCGGTAGCGCGCGCCGCCCGACAGCATCTTTCGGTAGGCCGCGTCGGCCTCGTCCAGTGGTACGACCTCGACCGTCGGGCGGATGCCGTGCAGCGCGCTGAAGTCCATCGTCTCCTGGACGTCCTGCGCGCTGCCCGACGGGTGGCCGCGCACCACGCGGCCCTTCAGCAGCAGCTGCAACGGGCTGATCGCCATGGGCTCAGGAACCGCGCCGATGACGACCAGCTCGCCGCGCGGCGTCAGCCCCTCGACCGTCTCGGAGATCGCCGCGGAGTTGCCCGCCGTGGCCAGCACCGTCTTCGCGCCGCCCAGCGCCTGCAAGGCCTCGGCCACCGGCGTGCCGCCCGTGCTGTCGATGTAGTGGTGGGCGCCGAGTTCCGCGGCGAACGCGGCCTTCTCCCGGCCCCTGGCGATGGCCACCGTCTCGAAGCCCATCGCGGCCGCGTACATCACGCCCAGGTGCCCGAGGCCGCCGATGCCGAGGACGGCCACGACGTCGCCCGGTTTCGCGGGGCTGCGCCGCAGGCCCTGGAAGACGGTCACGCCGGCGCACGCCATGGGAGCGGCGTCGGTCGCGGACAGCGCGTCCGGGATCCTGGCGAGCGCGTCGACGGGCGCGATCAGCGCCTCGGCGTAGCCGCCGTCGTACGCCCAGCCCGGGACCTTCAGGTTGTCGCACACCACGAAATCGCCCTGGCGGCACGGCCTGCAGTGGTGGCAGCTGCCGCCGAACCATCCGACCGTCACCCGGTCACCGACCTGCCAGCCGAGTTCCCGCGCGCCCTCGCCCAGCTCGTCGATGCGCCCGGCGACCTCGTGCCCGGGGACCACCGGGAACTGGACCCCGGGGTACGCGCCCTCGACGAATCCGGCGTCGCTGTGGCAGACACCGCACGCCTCGACGTCGATCCGCACGTGGTCCCGGCCCGGCCTGCGGACCTCGCGCTCGACGATCTCGAACGACCCGCCGGCGGCGGCCACCTGGGCCACACGGTATGTGTTCGTCTGACTCGTCTGACTCATCTCGACCTCGCCAGGAGCGGTTCGTGGATGACAACGATCACTTCAACGATCACTTCATGGAAACACCGACCTGGCCCGGCCGCCCGTCGTCAGCCCAGCCCGCTCACCGCGTCCCCGACGTACTTGGCGCCGAGGACGACGAGACCCGTCATCACGATCGCCGTGCTGTGCGCGGACATCCACGTCTTCCAGCCGCCCAGCACCCGCGTCGAGCGGTCGCCGCCCAGGAAGTACACGGTCAGCGGCACGAGCGTGCACAGTGAGCCGAGCACGACCATCACCGCGGCCGCGGCGGCGCGGCCGCCGGCCGTCGTGCCGCTGCCCGAGATGGACAGGGCGCCGCCCACCGCCAGGGCGAGGTTCTTCGGGTTGGCCACGGCCAGGAGGGCGGCCAGACCGGCGGCCCGGCCGGCGTGGAACGTGTCGATCGCCTTCATCCAGCCCGGTTCGTCGGCCGCCCCTCCCTGCCGGGGTCGCCCGCGCCACTCGAGTACGGCCATGGCCAGGAACAGGATCCCCAGGCCCAGCTTCACCCACAGCACCCAGGCGGCGGGGGTGTCGCGGCCGGCCGAGGCGCTCCTGCCGGGGGTCGCGACGAGGACGACGGTCACCACGATGCTCAGCGCGGCGAACCAGGCCAGGGCGAAGGCCGGACCGTTGGTCCGTCCGCGCGGAGTGGCGAGCATGAGGACCACGGCGATCAGCGGTACGGGGCTGATCCCGATGCCGACAGCGGAGGTCAGGATCTGCCCGATCGCGTCGCCCATGAACCGCCTCCGTTGACACGCCTCGGCCGGAAAGTGCAGGTCCGGCCAGTCAACCGGGACGGTCGCGGGCCCGGCGCGCCGAGCCGCGCCATACGGGCGAACCGCCGGCCGCCGTAGGCACGCCCGTACGCGCGCCCTCCGCGAGCGCCGCGCGTCCCGCGCGCGTCCAGCCTCGCGCCGTCCCTCGTACGGTCCACGGCGGTGGCCGCCCCCGCGCCCCTGCGGAAGCGTGGCAGGGGCCCACTGGCACCAGCAGCAGCACCAGCACGCGCACCAACGCCGGACGAGCCGCACCGCGAGGGAGACCAAGCATGGCCGAGGCCACCAAGTCAGCAACGTCCACCGGGCCGAAGCCCGCCGAACCGGCCGTCGCCGCCGGCAACGCCGCCGTGCGCGAGCGCTTCCCCTTCGACGACTCCCAGGACTTCGACGACGCCAAGCGCGGCTTCATCGGCACGGCCGACGAGACCGAGACGGAGGTGCGCGGCAGCGACGGCCGCGGCGTGTGGGGCCTTGAGGCGTACGGCTTCCTCGACCGGGAGTGCCCGGAGACCGCCAACCCCAGCCTGTGGCGGCAGAGCAGGCTGGTCGCCCAGCACGGCCTGTACGAGGTGACCGACAGCATCTACCAGGTGCGTGGCTTCGACCTGTCGAACATGACCCTGGTGGAGGGCGAGCAAGGGGTGCTCGTGATCGACCCCCTGCTCACGGCCGACACCGCCGCCGCCGCGATCGCCCTGTACCGGCGCCACCGCGGCGAGCGGCCCGTCACCGGCGTCGTCTACACCCACAGCCACGTCGACCACTTCGGCGGCGTCCGCGGAGTGGTCAGCCAGGAGGACGTCGACGGCGGCGTGCCGGTGTTCGCACCGGACGGCTTCCTCGACCACGCCGTCAGCGAGAACGTCTACGCCGGCACGGCCATGAACCGCCGCGCCGCCTTCATGTACGGCGCGGCGCTGCCCAAGAACGAGCGCGGCGGGATCGGCGCGGGGCTCGGCCAGACCACGTCCACCGGCACCGTCGGGCTGATCCGGCCCACCGTGGACGTCACCGCCACGGGGCAGAGCGAGACCGTCGACGGCATCCGGATGGTCTTCCACCTCACCCCCGGCACCGAGGCCCCGGCCGAGCTCAACATCCACTTCCCGGGCCGGGCCGCGCTGTGCATGGCGGAGAACGCCACGCACAATCTGCACAACCTGCTGACGCTGCGCGGCGCGCAGGTACGCAACCCGCACGTGTGGGCGCACTACCTCACCGAGGCCATCGCGCTGTTCGCCGGCTCCGTCGACGTCGCGTTCGCCTCGCACCACTGGCCGGTGTGGGGCCGCGAGCGCGTCCTCACGTTCCTGTCCGAGCAGCGTGACGTGTACGCCTACCTGCACGACCAGACGCTGCGCATGCTCAACCAGGGCCTCACCCCGCTGGAGATCGCCGAGACGATCGAGATGCCGCCCGCCCTCGAACGTGCCTGGCACACCCACGGCTACTACGGCTCGGTCAGCCACAACGTCAAGGCCGTCTACCAGCACTATCTGGGCTGGTTCGACGGCAACCCCGCCCACCTGTGGGAGCACCCGCCGGCCGAGGCCGCCAAGCGGTACGTGGACTTCATGGGCGGCCCGGAGAACGTGCTGCGGCGCGCCCGCGAGTCGTTCGCTGCCGGTGACTTCCGCTGGGTGGCGCAGGTCGTCAACCACGTCGTCTTCGCGGCGCCGGACAACGCCGAGGCACGCGCCCTGCAGGCCGACGCCCTCGAACAGCTCGGCTACGGCAGCGAGAACGGCACCTGGCGCAACTTCTACCTGACGGGCGCACTCGAACTGCGCGAGGGGTCCGTCGGCACGCCCACCTCCACCGTCGCCCCCGACATGCTGGCGGCGCTCACCCTGGACCAGCTCTTCGACTCGCTCGCCATCCGGGTCGACGGGCCGCGGAGCTGGCACGCCGACATCACCGTCCGCTTCAACGTGCACGGCGCGGACCCGGTCAACCTGCGCCTGCACAACGGCGTCATGGTCCACACCACCGGCGCGACGCCCGAAGCGTCCGAACCGGACGCCGAAGTCACCCTGAACGAGGCCGATTTGCGGGCCCTCCTACTCGGCACCGCCGACCTCGACGGCCTCGCCTCCCAGGGCCGGGCCGACGTCACGGGCGACGCGGGAACGTTCACGGAACTCCTCGGCCACCTGGGCAGTCCGGACCCCGGCTTCGCGGTCGTCACGCCTTGACGGCCCGTGTTCTGACCGCCACCGCCGTCTCTGACCGCCGCCGTTCCTGGCCGCCGCCGTTCCTGAGCGTCGCCGTTCCTGACCGCCGCCGTCCGCCCGGCATCGGGCTGAGGGAGCAGCCCATGCCGGACCACGAAGCCTCCGCCGGGGACGACGCCGCACGCGGCTCGGATGCCTCGGCCCGGAGCGAGGTGGAGGGCCCCGGCCTGCGGAACACCCTGGCCAACGAGCGGACCCTGCTGGCGTGGTTCCGCACCGCGCTGGCCCTGCTGGCCGCCTCGTTCGCCGTGGTCAAGCTGACCGACATCACACCTCACGCCCTGCGCCTCGCGATGGGCTCCTACCTCATCGCGCTGGCCGTCGGGGTCGTCGGCGCGGGCTACCTCCAGTGGCGCGCCCGTCAGGCCCGGATTCGTCAGGCCAGGATCCGCGGGCCCGACGCGCTCGACCGCGGCCGGAGCGCGCTGTCACTCACCGTGGCCCTGTTCCTGCTCGCCGGCTTCGTCATCGCGGTCATCGTCGTAGCCCCCTGAGCGGGCACACCGGCTGCGGCCTCGCCGCCCGAACAGCAGGAGTCCCGAAAAGCAGGAGTCCCGAACAGCAGGAGTGGAAGAGAGCGCCCGATGCGACCCGTCCGCCGACCGTCCGTGGTCCGCCGCCGCTCGTACCGCAGCGCGCACCGCGCGGCCTGGCCCAACCGCGGGCTGGCCGTCGTACTCGCGGGCGGCGGGGCGCTGCTCGGCTGGTGGCTGCCGCACGCGGAACGCTCGCACCATCTCGGCGGCCTGTCCTACGACCCGGCGGCCGCCCAGGCGACCCTCGGCGCCATCGCCGCCGGCGTCATCACGCTCACCGGGTTCGTGCTGACGGCGATCACCCTGGTCGTCCAGTCCGTGCAGAGCATGTCCCCGAGGCTCGCAGGCGTCCTGGGTTACTTCGAGCGCTCGCTGGTGCTGTTCGGCGCGCTGACCGGCACCGCCGTCTACGCCCTGGTCGTCCTCGCACAGATCAGCGAACGCCACGTGCCGCGCCTGTCGGTCACGCTGGCCATCGTCTTCGTCGTCCTGTCGACGGGGGCGATCCTGCGCAGCCTCGCCGAACTGCGCGAAGTGGTCACGGGCGGCGGCCTGGTGCGGGCCGTCGCCCAGCGGCTGCATGCCGCACTCGACCACACGTGGCAGGAGGAGCGGTCACACGCGCAACCGCCCACCGACGCGCCCCGCGAGCCGCATACGTCTCTCACCGCCGACAGCACCGACATCGCCGCGACCGACCGCGGCATCGTCCAGGACATCGACGACCGCGCCATCGCGGCGACGGCCGCACGCTGCGGCACACACGTCACGTGCCTCGTCGCCGTCGGCAGCTTCGTCGAACCCGGCGTGCCGCTCCTCCGCGTCGCCCCCGCGCCGCCGTCCGCGGCCGACGCCCGCCGCCTGACCCGCGCCGTGCGCATCGGCCCGTCCCGCCGCGTCGACCACGACCCCGCGTACGGGCTCCGCCTGCTCGTGGACGTCGCGATCCGGGCCCTCTCCCCCGCCGTCAACGACCCGACGACGGCCGTCCAGGCGCTCGACCAGATCGAGTTCGCCCTGCTGCGCCTCGCACCGCGCCCGCTCGGCACGGCCACCGTCCGCGACCCGGGCGGCACGGCCCGCCTCACCATCCCCCGGCCCGGCTGGAACGCCCTGCTCGACCTCGCGCTCGCCGAAGTCCTCCTCTACGGCGCCGACGCCCTCCAGGTCCACCGCCGCCTGCGCGCCCTGCTCGACACGCTCGCCCGGGCCTGCCCGCCGTCCCGCGCGTCGGCCCTCGTCCCGTACCGAGCGGCGCTCGACCGCACCGCGCAGGCCCTGGCCGACCCGGCCCTGATCGCCACCGCCACTGTCCCCGACCCGCAGGGCCTCGGCGGCTCTGACCCGCGTGACGGCACCGCGGCGGACGCCTGAGCGGGTCGTACGATCAAGGACCGAAGCGCAGGACGCCCCCGGAAGGCCAGGAGGCCCGCCCGCATGCCCGAAGCCGCCGCCCCTCGCACGGCACAGCAGCGCAAGAAGGACACGCTGCACCGCCTCGAACACGACGTCGACGCCTGGGTGTCGACGGCCGACCTGGAGACCGGCGCGCCCTACATGGTGCCGCTGTCGTTCCTGTGGACGGGCTCGTCGCTCCTGCTGGCGACCGCCGCGTCCACCCCCACGGCCCGCAACCTCTCGCTGAGCGGGACGGTCCGCATGGGCATCGGCGAAACGCGCGACGTCATCCTCGTCGACGGCACGGCCCAGCCCGTACGCCCGGCGGATCTGCCTCCGCAGGAGGCCGACGCGTTCGCGGCGAAGACAGGCTTCGACCCGCGCGAGGAGGCGGCCCCGTACCTGTACTTCCGCGTCAGCCCGCGCAGGCTCCAGGCGTGGCGCGAGGTGAACGAGTTCCCGGGCCGCGACCTGATCGTCGACGGCCGCTGGACGGTGGCCTGACGGCGAGCCGCCCAGCGGGGCGCGCCAGGCAGCGGGCGCACTACTGCCGGGACAGACCGGCCGGGTCGATCTCGACGGCGAACGGGGCGCCCAGGCGGGTCGTCACGCCGGAGAGCGCGGTGGTCCGCTCCACGTACCGGCCGCCCCGCAGCTCGTAGACGGCGAGCATGGGCACGGGATCGAACTCGAGGCGCCAGAAGTGCGGGATGGCGGCCTCGGCGTAAAGCATGGGCTTGAGCTTGCGGTCGATGGTGCTGTTGCCGGGCGAGACGAGTTCGACGACGAGCCGCACGTTCTCCGCGTCGACGCTGACACCGTCCTCCGCGGCCGCGTCGGCGTCGACCACGAGGAGGTCGGGCACGACCAGCCCGGAGGGCACGGTGACGCTGACGGCCCCCAGCACCTCGACCGGAGCTCTGGCGGCCCGAGCCGCCGCATGCAGGACGGTCGCGAGCCGGAACGCGGCCCGCTGGTGGCGGACGTCGGGGGCGGGAGACCTTACGAGGGACTCCCCCAGCAACTCGTGACGGTGGGTGCGGTCTTCGGGCAGGGCCAGGACGTCGGCGACGGTCCAGGGGCCGTGGTGGTCGGTGGACACGCTCAGAAACTCCGTTCGCTCAATTCCACTTGCAGGCAACGCCCGTGCCGCCATCAGCCACGAACGTGCACCAGACATGCTTGCGGCCGACGGCATGCGCGCCGTGGATCGTCATGCCCCAGGCGTGGGCCAGGCTGCCCACCAGCCGCATGCCGCGCCCACCCTCACCGGGGCCGTCCCCGTCCGGGCCCGCACCCACACCCACTTCGCAGAGATCCTGTCGTCCCGGCACGGGCAATGCCCACGGCTGATCGTCGGCAACGTAGAGGGTTGTGGCCCCCGAAGCCATGACGACGTCGAGCCCGATCGCGGGCGTGTCCGTGTGCCGGTATGCGTTGGTGACGAGCTCGGTCACGCACAGCCGTGCGTCGTCAGCGAACGCGGCGCGCCCGCGCTCGCGCAGCAGCAGGCCCACGAAGTCGCGCGCCAGCTTGGGAGCGCTGGACGAAGGCGCCAGCACGAGCCGGTAGCACTCGCCGCCCTCGCTCGGCCCCTCGGATGCATCAGCCATGTCCGGCCTCCCCTTGAGGTACGCACTCGCCGACCGTGGCTTCGGCCGCACGGAGGTACGGCTGCACTTCGGTTCCTGTGAGCGAGCGCTGCACTACTGACAGTAGGGGCATAATTGCTACGAGGCAAACCGACCACCTAACTTGCTGACGGTTGGACCGGAAGCCGGCCCACGGGCCAAACTGGAGGCAGACAGGGGAAGGTGACATGCCGCCAAGGAATAACCCGACAGTGCGCCAGGCCCGGCTGGGCCGGGAGTTGAGACGGCTGCGCGAACGAGCCGGCAAGGCTTCGCGCGAGGCGGCGGCCATGCTCTCGACCGACCAAGCGAAGATCAGCCACATCGAATCGGGCCGCAACGGCATCAGCGAGGACCGCATCAGACGGCTGGCGACCTTCTACTCCTGTGACAGCACCGCACTCGTCGATGCGCTCTGCTCGATCGCGCGCGAACGCAGCGGGCAGTTCTGGTGGGACGAATACCGAGGCGTCCTGCCACCCGGCTTCCTGGACATCGCCGCGCTTGAGCACCATGCCACGTCTCTCCAGTACTGGCAGCCCGTCACCATTCCGGGGCTCTTCCAGACGGAGGACCAGGCCCGCGCGCTGTTCGACACCGTGCTACCGAAGCTGCCCACCAGCGAGGTGGACGCACGCGTGGAGCACCGCATGCGACGCAAGAAGGTCTTCGAGCGGGACACACCAACCGACCTCGAGGCCATCGTCCATGAAGCGGCTCTGCGCATGCGCATCGGAGGACGCAAGGTCGCGCGGGGCCAGCTCGAGTACCTGCTGGAGGCGTCCGAGTGGCCGGGCGTGATGCTTCGCGTCATCCCCTTCTCTCACGAGAGCTACATCGACGTCATGCAGACGGTGCTGTACGCCTGCGGCCCTGTCCCTCAACTCGACACGGTGCACATCGACAACGCCGCGCGTGAGTCCTACCGTGACAGCCCAGCCGAACTGGCGAAGTACCGGACGCACTTCGACCTGGCCGAGCAGGCATCGATGGAGCCGGATGAGTCACGAGAGTTCATCCGGCACATTGCGCGAGAGCTGTAGGAGCAATGATGAGCACAGAGCCCACCTGGCAGAAGTCATCCTTTTCAGGAGGCGGCGACAGCTCGCAGTGCGTCGAGATCGCCGAACTGGGCGGGAAGATCCTCATCCGCGAGAGCGACGACCCGGCAGGCATCACCACCACGACCCCCGCCAACCTGGCCGCGTTCATAGCAGGCGTCAAGGCGGGCGAGTTCGACCACTTCACCAGCTGAAATTCCTGGGAATGTCAACTGTTGCCATGGTCTCCAGGTGCGCCAGGAAGGATCGCACGCTGCTCTTCGCTCCACCCTTGCGGTGGCACAAGCGAGGGGTGGACTTGAGACACCATGACGCGTGAGTCCATTTCCTCGTCCGCCTCTGCGTAGCAAACCTCGAACCTCCGCTGCGGATAGGCGATGCCCAACCTGGCGCCCCACGCTTGAACCAAAACAAGCGCTAGTTCGCGATTAGCGCTTTCCACCAAATCCGCAGGCCCTCTATTTTGCCGAAACATATGAGCGACTTCGAAGGTGTTGAAACTATCGACGATTTTTTGCCATGCCATAGGCGCCGAGCTACCGCTTGGCGCAGGCGCCCGAAGGCGACCGTCAATATATTCGCGGTCATCACCCCAGAGAGCTACAAATACGGCTCCCTCAAGCTCCACCAGCTTCGGCCAGAAAAGTCGAGAGTAGACCAGAGCTTGCACTGAATCTCCCAGTTCGCTTACGTACGAGATGGGATCGGCAGAACCCACGTCCGGGTAAGCGCGCTGCAGGATTTCCCCCACTGTAGCTTTCTCGCACATCTTCTTGTCCCTGCTCATCGAGGTGGCCGCGGAGGAGTTCATCACATTCGACCACTTCACCGGCTGACGCCTGCTGAGGACGAGTCAGGCCTGCCGATTCCTGGCACACGTCCCAGGTTCTTGGCCAGGATGCGGGGATGTCGCCCGCCACGACGGTGAATTCCGTCCGCTAGCCACACTGACGCAACGGCTCCCGATCTCGACGTGAGTAGCCACAGTTGTGAGAGTCTCACGTTTGCTCGGCTCGGGTGACCGAGTTTCTGTCGCGCCAGAGGGGCCCTTCAGGATGCGGGGCCGACGGCAGTCCAGGAACGCCAGCGCGACATGCCCGACCGCACCACGTCCCGCAGGGCTGCTACGAGCAGAGGGCCCACGGTCTCGCGCGTCCGGGGGGCCTGCTCGGCCGTGTACCCGTGGGGTACCGCCTCCACCAGCATGATCAGGTACAGGTAGCAGCGATGCAGGGCAACGTGAGAGTCCGAGGGGCGGATCTGCATAAATTACCGAAGCCGCCACAACAATGATCAAGCCGCAATCGTTTCTATCAAACGAAGGGACCATCGAGTACTTCATATTGGAGCCACGTCCCAATGACGTACTGTTTGGAATATTCACCTCCTTCCCCAACCTGCTCCGGTGACCACTCATCCGGCCCTGGATCAAGATCTAGAACGCATCGCTCAGATGCACAGTCCAACTTCAGACCATCCGAGAGGACAGAATACGATTGCTGCTTGCTGCAGGCAAATTGATATTCATAGACGCCCCCGACTGCAAGCCGAACAAGACGCCATTCATTGCTGGAGCTCGCATCCACTGCCTGGATATCGAGTGTAGCAAGCCGATCAACCGTCAACCTCCTCGGCAAATGAAGTTGAATCCCGGTGACCACAGCATCTTCAAACTTTCCAAATCTTGCAACAAATTTACTAAGACCATCTGCCGCAAGTCGCACAAAAGGCATTTGCAGACCCTCTTACTGTCAGTCAGGCAAACCCGTCAACCGAAGGCTCTCGGATCGAGTCTAAGGACCTCAAAGATAGTTTCCCCCGAAGCAGGCCCCAGCGGAGAGACACACGATGGCACGGCCCATCCTGCTGCTGTCAGATGACAGATGCCTGCCACGGTGCGCCAGCAGCAACGAGGACTGGCGCACTAGAGGACCGCTGGCGGAATACCAGAGAACCAGTGGCGCGTTTGCACAGCACGCCATTCACACAGACCTATTCCGCCCAGCCCTGCGCATTCGACATTGATTCAATTGGGAATCCGCCGACCACCCGCATTTTACTGCCGACTTTTTTCTCGTAAACGCTAGGACAGAGATAGAGAAGCCCCTCGGCGGCCTGGAAAAATGGCCTGACGAAACACGTAAACTCCGAGGTCGACCTCAAGGCCGCATTGTACGCATCCCTGCCAGCCAATATGCACGCGCAACGCGAATACAGGAAGTGGTCACTTGTTTGCAGCAGCTCCAAGCCAACCGCCAACGCCACTGGGATCTCCGCTAGCTGCCGCCTGTCCATCCCGTACAGAGCCTCACGCAGCTCTTCGGAAAACTTGACCAGATCGGTCGCATCCAGCCCATCAAGTCGCCCAGAGACCCGATCGAGAGCTGACCGCACATCGTCTCCCGACTGAGCGGGATTCGACCCGATGATGTTCCAGAAGTCGGTCACGTGATCCACCCTCACTGTCGGCGTACGGCCTTGGCTCCCCAGTTGCGATGCCGCCATACCGCCCGCGCGGCCGGACGCGCCACCCTGACCAACGACGAAATCACTCTGCTGACTACCGAGTTCGATCAGGCCGTCGGGGTCGGACGCTCCAACAACCCCGATCCGCCGCCGAAGACGCCCGGCAGCTAATCGACCGTCTGCACCGCCGGCGCGACGACATCCTGCGCTTCCTACACCACCTGACGGTGCCCTTCACCAACAACCAGGCCGAGCAAGACATCCGCATGGCCAAAATCCAGATGAAGGTCTTCGGCGGCTGGCGCACCCTCGATGGCACCAACCGTTGGCGGCCTGTGCGCTCCTACCTCGCCACCGCCCGCAAACACGGCCTCAACCCCATGACCGCCCTCCGCGACCTCTTCGCCGGGAACCTCTGGCTACCACCTGCTCACAAGTAATCAAGCAGCTGAGTAGTCACTCCAGGGTCACTCGAACGCATTCCAGCCAGTCTGTCCACGCGGCCAGATCAGTAGGGTTCCCATCCGCCTCGAGGGAAATATCACCCAATAGCGTAAGCAGATCATCCCCCGCTCGATTTGCAAATTGCCAGATGAATCTTGACATTGCCTCAAATGCCTCGCGTTCATCCAGTGAATAACTACCCACAAGATCCTCCCTAACGGGGTGTCGGGTTCATCCCGCCGTTTGTAATTGTGGTTCCGTTTCTGACCTCGGCCCACGCCTGTGTGCCGTCAGGGAGAGTCTCAAAGTATTTTTCCAACGTACCGCCGTCATGCGGAAGCTCGATCTTCGAGCGGAGGTTCTCCGGCTTGATTGCCCTCTGAATTATTGCGCGATTCTCCGGCGTATCCACCTTGAGGTGCCCAGGATGGCCATCTCGGAAGATATGTGCAGTGTTTGATCGGAACTCTGGCCTACAACCCGTATTATGCACCAATACCGGGGTAGCCCCAGCCAGCACATAGTACGTGTGGAGCTGGTTGACGGTGAGGTTGTACCGGTCGGCTGCTCCGGATGTGGGACGGGCGCTGAGCAGAATGGCGTGCTTCGACATGTTCGTGATGAGGGCGTCACCAGGGGTGAGGTCGCCCGCTTGAACCCACGAGTGTGTCGTGGCATCCCAGAAGGGGTGGTTCGAGGTAGTGTGGAGGATTGCCGTCTTACCTGAAGGCTGGCGGATGGTGACGTCCAGCAGATCGTGATCGTGATTGACCCAGCGCGCCTTGACCTCACGTGTTCCCTTGTGGTGGCCGGTGTTGGGGTCTGCCGCCTCGACCATGTCACCAGGCTTGATCTTGGAGATTGCCTTGGTGCGGCCGTGGTCCATCAGAACCGGGGTGTTGGGTGCGAAACTGCACTGCGGTGGCTTCGACTCGCCCGCGCGTGTTGAGGCGTCTGCGGACCCCTCGGATGCGGTGGCGTCGGCTTCGGAGGCTGCCTCGCCGGCGCCCTCCGCGGTTGCTGATTCCTCGACGCCCGCGGCGGTGCCCTCGGCCGCTACGGTGGCGCCCTCACCCGCCCCGGCCTCGATGGCCGCGCCTACGAGAATGGGGCCGCCGCAGACCTCAGCCAGAATACTGAAACACGCCGCGACCCCGAGTACTGTCCCAGTGGCAGCCAAAGCCATCACCGGGTGCTTCGTCACCGCGTGGTAGGCCGACTTGGCGATGTGAGCGACGCCGTGACCGAACGCCTTCCCGGCGTGGGACACATGCTTCCAGGCGGAGCACCACCAGCAGCTCTTGTGGGTCGTCGGGTGGTAGCTGCCGCCTCCCTCGTAGCCGGCGTAGTGCGACGCCGTGCCGCCGCCCGTGGCCTTGCCGTGGTGGGAGAGGCTGCCGTCGCCGTGGGTGACGACCCCGGAGCCGCAGCCCGGCATACCCGGGCCGCCGCAGGCCAGGCCCTCGCCCGTCGGGTCCGACGACGTGACCGGGTTGTCGGCCGCGTAGGTGTAGCCGTTGATCGTCTGCGAGATGTTGGTCTGCAGGAGCGGGTCGAGGCTGACGAAGCGCCCGGTCGTGGTGTCGTAATCGCGGGCGCCGAGGTGGGTGAGGCCCGTGCCGGTGTCCTGGATGCCGCCGACGAAGCCCTTGTCGCCTAGCCAGTCGGTCGAGTCGGGGTTGCCCGTGCCGCTGCCGTCGGCGCCGGGGCCCCTGGCGTTGCCGTACGGGTCGGTGTAGCGGCGTACGACGGACTGCGTGGTGTTGTCGATCTGCGTGGATGCGGTGTCGTGCCGGTCGGTGAGGACCCAGTCCAGCTTGCCGTCACTCGTGCGGACCGCGACGGTCTGGCCCGCCCAGGCGTAGTAGCGCGTGCCCGTGGCGGTTGAGGCGCCCGGCGCGAGGTGGATCTCCATGTCGCCGAGGTAGAGCGTCGTGCCGGATGTGTCGCGCGACAGGAGGCGGTTGCCGTCCGCGTCGTAGACGTAGGAGACGGAGGTGCCGTCGGCGTTCGTGACCTTCGCGAGGTTGCCCTCGTCGTCCCATTCCAGGCGCTGGGTCTTGCCGCCCACCGTGCGGGTCGTGGTGTTGCCCGCCTTGTCGTAGGCGTAGGAGGCCGTCGTGTCCGGCCGGCCGGACTGCGTCGTCACGGACGAGTCCAGCGTGTGGGGCTGATCGGTGCCCGGGACTGGGTACGTGTACGTCGTCGTCTTGTCGGACGTGCCCGACGTGGCGCCGTGGTCCACCAGCGTCGTGCGGTCGCCGACCGGGTCGTAGCCGTAGCTCTGCCAGTAGGGTGCCGGGCCGCCGAGCATCGCCTCGGACGGGTCGGCGGCGCATCCGTTCGTCGGGGTCCAGGCCTGGATGAGGCGGTCGTGGCCGTCGTAGCGGTAGCACTGCCTGTCGTTCGCGCCGTCGGCCCGGGTGTCCACCGTGGTCGGGTTGCCCGAGTCGTCGTAGGTGTAGTGCGTGTCCTGGACCGGCGCGGAGTCCGTGTCGTCCGTGACCAGTTGGCGGCCCAGACGCCGGGTGCCGTCCTCGTAGGTGTTGCTGATCTGCACCCACTTGGCGCTGTCGGCGGTCGATGTACCCAGCGTCAACTGGGACACGTCGCCGGGCTTGGTGTAGTCGGTGTTCAGGACGTAGCCGCTGGTGCCCTTGAGGGACTTCGGCATGCCGAGTTCGTTGTAGCCGAACACCTCGGACTCGCTCGGCAGGCCGCCGGCCGCCGGGTCCGTCGCCGAGTACTGCGTCCCGTCCAGGTTGTAGGCCGAGCCGAAGCTGTACGTGCCCGCCAGTGCCTCCTCGCCCGCGACCGACGGCACCGTGACCCGGGTGAACGTTGGGTGGTAGAGGGCGTCGTAGCGGACGGTCTGGCTGGTGTAGGCCTTGCCGCCGGTGCCGGAACCGCCGACGTAGCGGATGGACGCCGAGGGTTGACCCTTGGCGATCGTGTCGTACGTCCACTTCGCCAGCTGGTGATCGGCGTCCTGGACCGTGCCGTCGTACTCAGCGGTCTTCCGGCCGAGTGCGTCGTATGTGTAGCTGAGGGTCTTGCCGCGGCTGTCCGTCGTCGACGTCGTCCGGTCCAGGTTGTCGTACGTCGTCGTGCTCGTGCCGCCGTCCGGGTCGGTCGTGGACGTCTTGCGGCCGAGCAGGTCGTAGCCGTAGTGCCAGCTGTTGCCGTCCGCGTCGGTGATCTGAGCCAGGCGGCTCTTCGCGTCGTAGCGGTAGTCGACCGCCGTGTAGGAACCGGACGACGTGCCGTTGTCGTAGTCCCGGGTCTCGGTGGTGCGTCCGAGGGTGTCCACGAGGGTGGTGGTGGCCACGCCGCCCTTCGGCGGGACGACGGTCGTCCGGTCACCGCCGTAGGTGGTCGTGGTCGTCCACTTCTTGCTGCCGTCCGCGTAGAAGTCCTTCGCCGTGGCCCTGCTGTCTCCGTCGTAGGTGGTGAGGGTCTGCGACGGCTGCGCGGAGGTGATGTTCGCCAGGGTGCCCGACGGATCGCTGCCGTCGGAGTAGTCGGCGTCCGCCTCGACGGCGAGGCCGCGCGTGTCGTACTTCGTCTCGCTGATCACCCTGCCGCCGCCCGGCGCGGCCGTCTGGGTCTGGCGGGGACGCAGGAGCGCGTCGTAGATGGCGTACGAGTAGTCGTACGTCGAGCCGTCGTTGCGGAGCTTGCCCGTGCGCACGTACGAGGCCGAGGTGTTGGACAGCTCGTAGTCGTAGACGAGGCTGGCCGTCTGGCCGGCCGCCTTCGAACGGTTGGGCTGCCAGAGGCTGGTCAGCCGGCCGAGCCCGTCGTAGGCGTAGTCGGTGCGCTTGTTGTTCGGGTCGATGACCGACGTGGCGAGCCCGCGCGCCGGGTCGTAGTCGGTCGTCGTCTGGTAGTTCTTCGCGTCGTAGCTGATGGTGCTGGTCAGCGGGCCACCGGTGGCGGGGGTGTAGGCCGTCTTCGTGGTGTTGCCGTCGGCGTCGGCCACGGAGGTCACGCGGCCCTGGCTGTCGTAGGCCGAGGTGGAGACGGTCTGGTAGACGGGGGAGCCGTCCTTGTACGAGGCGAGCCGCTGGGTGGACGTCTCGTCGCCCTTGGTGGGGGCGACCCCGAAGGCCTGGCCGTCGTAGAGCGTGCGGTTGTCGGAGATGACGTCGTCTGGCCGTTTCGGAGTCGTCCCGCACGGTACGTCGACGATCTCCACGCGCGTCGGCACGGCCCTGAGCCATGCACTGTCGTTGTTGACCAGCGTGTTGCGTGTGCACTGCTCGTCGCCGCTGGTGGCCGTGTCGCCACTGTCGTCCACCTGGAGCGTCGCTCCCGTGGCCGGGTCGTACGTGGTGTGGACCGCTGTGTTCCGCGTGCCGCCGCTCGAGAGGTCCGTCCGGTTGTACACGGCCGACGGAGCCACATAGTCGGACGTGCGCGTGCCGTCCGTGCCCGTCTGGTGGTACCACTCGTCGGTGATCGTCCCGGACACCTCGTGCGTGCCGTTGTAGGTGATCGACTCACGGACCGATCCGGCGAGCGGGTTGGCGTCGGTGACCGCGGTACCCTTCGAGTCGGTGATCTTGACGCTGCGCTTGCTGCCGTCCGCCTGCTTGTCGCCGTCCATGCCGCGGAAGTACGTGTCCACGGTCTTGGTCCTGGTGGACTGCGCGTCACCGGTCGTCGTCGTGACGCTGCCGTAGCCGCGCCACTGCGACCACGTGATCCGTTTGGCGGGCGAGGTCACGTCGTCGATGTCGTAGTGCCACGCGGGCGCGCCGTTGTAGGTGTAGTCGGTCTCCTTCAGCGGAGCCCCGCCCGTCGGATCGGACTCGTTCACCTGCTCGACGACGTACTTGTGGAAGTAGTCGAGTTGTGGTGCGTCGGTGTACGGAGGCTGCCAGTAGGTCGGATAGCAGAGCTTGGTGTCCGCGTCGGGCGCGCTCGGCATGTTCGAGCCGACGACGCACTGCGGGTCCGAGTAGTTGACGGTCAGGACGGAGCCGGTCTCCGACGTGATGGTGCGGACTCGCCACTTGATGAGTGCGGCGATGTCGTCGTGTGTCGTGTCGACACGGTTGGCCATCTGGACGCCGGTGAAGGTGACCGGCTTCATGTCGACGGCCTTGCCGTCCTCGCCGGTCCGCGTGATCGATTTCAGCCAGAGCCCGGCCGAGGTGCCGTCGCCCGGGTCGGGGAAGGACTGGTCGAGCTTCCAGGAGTCGACGTCCTTGTAGGCCGCCGGGCTCGCCGAGGCGTCCCAGACCTTGGTGGTGACGGCCGTGAGCCGCTTGCGGGAGAAGAAGGTCGGTGCGGGATCGTTCTTGCACACCTTGCCCGTGCCGCAGAGCTCGTCGTAGGGCACGTCCGGCCAGTACTTGGCGGTGGTCGACGTCAGCGAGTCGCACTTCTCGGTGCTGGTGGGCAGGCAGCGCTCCGCGGTCGTGAACACCACTTGGTCGGGCGCGGTGCCGAAGACCGTGGACGACGTGATGCCGTAGTCGATGCGGGAGAGGTAGCCGCCGCGGTCGTAGGAGGTGCCGTCGGCGGTGGTGGTGCCGTCCTTGGCGTAGTGGTTGAACTCCTTCGTGTACCAGTACGACATGGCGTTGCCGTGCGGGTCGACGACGTAGTCGAGGTTCCACCGCCACGCCTGGTCGCAGGAGCTCGCGGCGAAGGTCGAGGCGTGGCAGGGCTCACCGGAGTCGTCGCCGAAGACGGGCACGTGCCACACCGAGTTGGTCTCCGGCTTGCCGGTGCTCCAGCCGGGCAGGCGGTTCTTGCCGAAGACGTACTGCGTGCCGTCGGTCGTGGTGACGGTCCAGTACTCGCCGTCGTTGTCCCCGTTGACCGCGCCGGTGGAGTGTACGATCCGCTCGCCGTTGTCGCCCTCGGGGTGCCAGTCGCCGGTCTTGGTGTCCTTGACGAGACGGGTCGAGTGCCCGTTGAGCACGAGGACCGCGTTGTCGCCGGCCCAGCACTCGTCCTGCTTCTTCGACTGCCCGTCGTCGTCGCACGCGTCGTACGACCGCTCGATGTAGGAGGTCGGCAGGTCCCAGCCCTCACCCACCCAGGACGGCTGGTTGTTCGTGGACGGGAGGCGTCCGTCGACGCTACCCGAGTCGTAGTTGATCGCGAGGGTGGGGGCCGGGCCGCCGGCGGAGGGAGGCACCGACAGCGGATACGACCAGTTGAAGTCGCCGCTGGAACCGCCTGCCTGCCATGAGGCGGACGGAGAGAGGGATGTCGCCTTGTAGGAGCCTGCTCCCGAGGTCGGGGCGGCTGTCGCGGCGAGGACGGTGAAGCCGTTGCCTGCGGCGGTTCGCACGGTCGCCGGGGATGCGGACGTCTCGACGGCGCTCTGCCACAGTCCTGTGGTGGTGTGCTGCGGGATCGCGACCGTGGCGGTCAGGGTGTGGTGCCGGATATCGTTGTGGGTCTTGACGGGTGTCTTGGTACGGCATCCCGGCGTGCCCGGCCTGGTGAGGGCACACGCCGGCAGTCGGACGAGCGAGAGCCTGGAGGCGTAGTCGCCGCCGAAGGCGTCGGCGAACCCTGAGTAGTCCAGCGTGAGTTGCGCCGAACCGGTGTGGTGGCCCGCCGTCCCGCCCGTCACCGTGAGCAGCGCGCCGTCCGCTCCAGCGTCAAGGGCCGCGGTGTGACCGGCGACCTTCACGGACACGGAGTCCGGTGCGGCGGCCGTGTGTGGCGATGCGGCGGACAGCTTGACCGGGAGGCCGCCGACGGATGCGGCCTTGGCGGAGTGCCCGGCCGGCGCCACCGAGAGTGTGGCATCGGCTGTCTTCGGCCACTTCACGGCCTTGTTCACGGTGGCGGACGTCCGTGCGGCTGCCGCCTTCGCCGGGTTCTTCGGCTTGGCGGTACTCGCCTTGAACGGGACGGCGGTCCCGGGCTTCGACTGCTGCGCCTGCACGGTGCGGTGGCCGTGGTGCTCGTTCGCCCAGGCGGCAGGCGCCGTGCCGAGCAGGGAGGCAGTGGCCGCTCCCGTCACCAGTACGGCGACCCAGCCCCGTATGCGACTGAACCGCTGTCCGCGCCAGGCGGGCGCTCTGAACGGGCCCGCGTGTGTGCCGCCACGCATGTGTGAACTCCGCATCCTTCGGGATGGTGCGAACCGATGTGCCACGGACGTCGCCGCGGGGTTTCTGCCGTCTGGAACCGTGGGTGCTGACAGGGGTCAGAGCGGGAAGAGGTACTCGTCGTAGTACATCTGCGCGATGTCCGGACCCGACATGACACCGGTCCAGACGCGCACGCGCTGGACGAGGCCGGTCGCGTAGTCGCCGTAACCGCCTGATGCGGTGCGGCCGCGCCCGATCGAGAAGGTCCCGGTCGCCTGCCACGGCTTGTCGAACGTGACTCCCCCGTCGGAGCCCTCGTCGGACGCACTGTCGCCGACCGTGCCCTGCGCAACGCCGTTCACGTACAGCGTCAGGTTCTGGTGTGCCGCGTCGTAGACGCCGGTGAGCAGCGTCCACGCCGTCGGGTCCGCGAGTTCCGCGGAGCCGATGCCGGTCGGGTCGGACACGACGGTCGCCGTGGTGGAGTCGGCGGTGGTCCTGCCGAACATCCAGGCTCCCTGCGTCGATCCGGCGGGCTGGCTGTACCACAGCGACCAGGAGTCGCGTTTGCCTCCGGACTGGCCGGCGATCGTGACGGTGTGGGCCACCGAGGTGTCCGCCAGTGAGGCCGAGTCCAGCTTCGCCCAGGCGGCGATGGTGAAGGCACCCTGGGAGTCGACCACGGGTCCGGCCGACGACACGTAGCCGTTCGACGTTCCGTCGAGCGCGAGGGCGTTGCCCATCCCGCCGTCGACGTCGTCCGTCCAGGAGGCGCCGCTGCCGAGGGTGGCCGTGTGGCCGTAACCCGAGGTGTCCTGCGCTGTGGAGCCGGAGGTTCCGCCGAGTTCCCAGTCGGCGGCCAGGGTCGGACGGGCGTCGCCCTGGGCGTCCGTCATGTCCTGGAGGTCAGCGACTTCGTCCGACGACATGATGCGGTTCCACAAGCGGACGTCGTCGATCTGGCCCGTGAAGTAGTCGGTGAACGACCCGCCGTACTGGCCGCGCCCGATCTGGAGCCCGCCCGTGGCCTTCCACGGTGTGGTGAAGGAGACCGGGTCGCCCTGCGGAACGCCGTTCACGTACAGCTGGATCGTCTCGGCCTGCGCGTCGTACACGCCGAGCAGGTGGGTCCATACGCCCATGGCCGGCGTCGCCGTGGAGACGGATCGCACAATGGTCGGCGTGGTGGAGTCGGACGTGTACCGGTTGAAGATCCACGCCTTGTACGCCGTGGAGTAGTACAGGGCGAACGACGAGCCGTGCGCACCGGCCTGCGCGGCGATCACCGCGTTGTGGGAGAGGTCGGTGAGGCGTGCCCAGCCGGAGATGCTGAAGGACTTCGTGGTGTCGAGTCCGGTGCCACTGACCGCGGCGTACCCGCTGCTGCCGTCGACGGCAAGGGCCCCGCCGGACCTGGCGAGCTTCGACCACGACGCTCCGGACGCCGAAAGCGTGGCCGGGTGGGAGCCGGCACTGTCCGCCGCCGAACCACCACTCCCCTCGTCGAAGGCCCACGCATCGACCGGCGGCGCGCCGGCACCGACCTTGAAGAAGTACGTGTAGCTCGCGGACACGTTGCCCGCCGCGTCGGCCGTCTGCACGGTCAGCGCGTTGAGTCCGCGCACGTCAGGCGCGAGGTTCAGGGCGAGACTCGACGTGGGTGACGAAAACGACTTCGTGACCTGCCGCCCCTGGTTGAGCGTGTAGATGTACTTGACCACGTCGGAAGCGCCCGCGTCGAGCGTGAAGGTGGCGGGCGCCCCTACGCCGCCGGAGGCCGAGCAGGAGTCGGGGTCGTCGGCGGTCGCGCACTCCGGGTACGCGGTCGAGGTGACGGTGGGTGGCGCGGGCCTGCTGGTGTCGACGTGGAAGGCACAGGCACCGATCGTCGTCCAACCCGAGTACATCGACGCACTCTTGCCGTCGAACGAGTACTGGTACTCCGTCCTGGCCTTGAACCAGTAGGTCTGCCCGTTCTGGAGCGTCGGCGTCTTCCAGGTTCCGGCCTTGCCGGACGTCGTCCAGGAGGACGGGCTGCCGGAGGCGACCAGCGGATCAGGGATGTCCGGGTCGTACCGGTAGAGCTGGAAGTTGGGGCGCAGCTTCGACTGGGAGCCGTCGGCCGACTTGGGGGACGCGCTCAGTGTCGGTGTGAGCGTGCGGATGTTGACGGCCACGCTCGAACTCTTGCCGCACGCGAGGTTCGGGGAGGAGAGCTTGAGGGAGGTGGGCGTGCTCGGCTTGGACACGAAGGTGACGGAGAGCGTCGGCTTCTTGGTCGCCGGAGAGGCGAACTGCTTCCACTCGAGGTCGTTCGACTCGCTGCTGGCCCGAAGACCCACCGTGGTCGTGGCGCCGGAGCGGGCAGCTCCGTACGCGACGGCACTCGTCGCGTCGAAGGAGACGTTGCCGCCCGGGCAGGAGGATGAATAGCCCTTGGCCGCGGAGACGGTGTCGATCCTCGACATCCAGGACGGCTGCCTCTTCCACGTGGACGCGGACGAAATGCCACCGGTGTGCCACAACTCGACAGGCTGCTTGGTGCAGTTCGCCGCCCATACCTCCAACGCGGTGAATGTGGCCGAAAGGATCTTCTTTCCGCTGAGGCTGTGGGTGTCGAACTGGTAGAGGGAGCGGACGACCTTGCTGTCGGCCCACGAGTCGTAGCCGGAACCGAGAGTGTGCTTGGTCTTCCAGAAGGACGTCGACGGCTGGCCCGACCACAGGGCCGTCCAGCCCGCGAGCGACGAACTGGTCGTCTGCGGGTCGAGGACGACCGGGTACGTCGTGGTGGGATCGCTCAGGAACGACCGGTCGGGCGAGACGGACAGCGTGTCGCCTGTCGCGGAGACCCCCATGACGGCCGTTTTGGCGCCCGGCCCGGGGCCGTCCGCTGCATCCGCCGGGGTCGTGTCGGCGGACGTAGCGGCGGTTTGTGCGGCGGCCGCTTCACCGGACGCGGTACTGCGGCTCGCGGTATCCGGGGTGGCAGCGGGATCGGTGGTGGACGCGGGCGTGGAGTCCCACATCAACGCGGTGCCCGTGGTGAACTGCGGGCGGCCGGAGCCATCGACCAGGGCCACCCCACCGTCGGTCTGCGAGGTCAGGGTCACGCCGCTGGTCTCCACGGGGAAGCGCACCGTGGCGAGGTCGGGGTCGAGTGCGGCCTGGCGCGTCTTGACCACGAGGTTCTCGCTGAACCCGTCAGGCAGCGCCGTCACCACGAGGTCCACGTCCGGGAGGACCGACGCGTATGTGGCGTCCGCGCCGGACAGCGTCGGAGCGGGCAGCGTCCAGGGCGACTTGATGCTGTAGGAGACACCATCGCGGGAGATCGTCGCCAGCGGAGCGGACGATCCACCGCCGGAGAAGGTGATCTTCGAGGTCGCCGCCTTGGGGCTGATCGTGCCGCCGGGTGCGGACTGCAGTGTCGTGTCGATGGGCACCCAGTCGGACCCGACCTTGGCACGCTCCGGCACCACAGCGGTGTTGAGCACGAACGTGCCGTCCGGCTGGGCGGACACCGTCTGGGTGGGCGTGGTGTCGGCAGGGACGTCCACGGGCGCCCCGGTCTCGGCCGCCTTTGCCGAGGCCTGGGCCTCCGGCGACAGGTCCTGGCCGGCGCTGTCCGCGGCGGAGCGGGCGGTCGCGGCCGAGGGCTGCGCTACGGCGGCCCAGGCACCCGCGCCGAGAGCCGGTTGCACCGCGAGCACCGCGGCGACCAGCCATGCCCGCCCAGCAGGCATGCGTCTGCCCGTCTTGTTCCTGCCCAACATGTGCCCCCCCCCCCGGGCCTATGTACGTGCAGACACCATTCGTTTACATGTCCACGATCGCGACATCGATCATGGCGTAAGGCGTGGCAAGGCGATGCAAACGGAACGACAAGTTCACCCTCGTCTTCCGTCACGGACCAGGCAAGAGCGGAAAGTTCTCGCCATATTCTCGACACATTTTTCGCATGTGTGAACATGACGTGACCGGATGTCGGACGCGTGCCGGGTCACCGCGACGCGCCGGCCAGCCTCGCCACATCCCGCAGGGCCGCTTCGAGCTCCGGGCCCACGGTCTCGCGCGTCCAAGCGGCGTGTTCCGCCGTGTACCCGCGGGGTACCGCCTCCACCAGCATGATCAGGTACAGGTAGCAGCGGTACAGGGCAACGCGCAGTCGGAGGGAGGTGCCAAAGTCCGCTTGGCCGCCGGCGGCGGCGTAACCGGCCAGGAAGTCGGTGTCGTGCTCGATGTCGGCGAACAGGGCGAGCGAGACAAAGTCCGCGGCGGGATCGCCCCAGAACATGCGCTCGCCGTCGATGATGCCGCCGAGCGCGAGGGAGCCGGGCTCACCGTCGAGCAGCAGGTTGCCCTGCCACAGGTCGAAATGGACCAAAGCCGGGCGCACCACGTGGTCCAGGACGTCCGAGGCCGCGCCCATGGTCGCGTCGATGCGGTCCGGGGTCTCCGGCAGCCAGGCCCGGTAGCGGACCGCGTCCGCCAGGACGGCGTCGGTCATCGCCGTGAACGCCTGGCGCCAGGTCCCGGACAGCGGCCCCAGCGGCTGCGCCGGGTAGCCGAAGCCCGGCCCGGTGACGTCGTGGAGGCGGGCCACTTCCCGCCCGACCTCGTGTCGCAGTCGGCGTTCCTCGTCGTGGGTCATCGAGGCGGTCTGCTCGGGCCACGGCACCCCGGGGCGAGCGGTCATGACCAAGTGCGGGACCACGGGCGGGGCGGGATCGAACACGGCGTGCACGACCTCGGGCACCGGCACGCCGACGGCCGAAGCGGCGCGGTAGAAGGTCGCTTCGCCGCGGAGCAGACCACGCTCGTAGCTCATGCCCGGTGCCCCCGCCGGCGGAGGGATCTTGACGACCCACTCGCGGCCGTCCGCCAATGAGACGCGTACGACCGTGTTGTACGTCCCACCGCTCAGCGGCGCGATGCGCGCGGCAGCCGGGTCGGCGACGCCCGCCGCTTCGAGTATCGCGGCGACGGCCGCCTCGCCCTCGTGCCGGTCCGTCCTCACGTGCGTCGCACCCACCCCCACTTGTCGGACAGGCCGGTCGAGCGGGCTACTTCAGGTGTTGGGTGAGGTCGTCCACGGTCCAGTCGGCCTGGCGGAGGAGCGAGCGCAGAGTGCCAGGCGCGAGGGAGCGGTGCAGGGGCACGATCACGGTGCGGTCCCCGTCGCGGTACTTGGCGTGGCTGCCGCGCGTCGAGATGTGGTCGAAGCCCGCGCGCTCCAGGGCTTTGGCGATGTCAGGCCCGGACAGGCCATGGGGAACAGCGGGGCTCATGCGACGCGGACCTCAAGCGGTGCGGTGATCACGTCGGTGACCTCGGGGGCGGGGGCGTCCTCGAAGTAGAGCTCCAGCGCCTCGCGCAGGTTGGAGAGCGCCTCCTCGATGGTCTCGCCCTGGCTGGCGACCTCGACTTGCAGGCAGCGGGCCACGTACCACTCGCCTTCGTGGGTGATCGCGGCAGTCAGATGCAGTGCGTGCGTCATGGGCAAATTCTGGCACGTCTGCCGGGCGCCTCGGCGGCCTCGCGGCTGTTCCGGCCGGTGCGACGGCGGGTCCCCGTGGGTCGCGGGACCGCCGTCGCGCCGCGAGCGCGCGGGCGGCGTCAGGTGCGCTTGCGGCCCACCGCGCCGTAGAGGTGCGTGTGGTCCGACGACGTGTCCGTGCCGTCCGGGTGCCAGGTGTGGACCTCCACCAGGCCAGGCGGGACCAGGTCGAGGTCCGCGACGAGGGACTCGATCGCCGCTCGCGGGCGGACGTTCGCCGGTATGCCCTGCTCGGCGTAGACGCGTTCCGTCTCGCGCCAGGCCTCCGGCGCGAAGTCGTCCGTCACGTGGCTGAAGATCACGCAGCTGCCCGGGGCCAGCGCCGAGAGGTATGACGTGACGGCCGCTCGCGCCTCTTCGTCTTCGGGTACGAACTGGAGGACCGAGCAGAGCAGCAGCGCCACCGGGCGGTCCAGGTCGAGCGTCCTGCGGGCGATCGCGAGTACCTCGTCGGGCTCGCGGAGGTCGGCCTCCGCGTAGTCCGTCGCGCCCTCGGGGCCGCTCTGCAGCAGCGCCTCCGCGTGGCGCAGCACGATCGGGTCGTTGTCCACGTACACGACGCGGGACGCCGGGTGGACCGACTGGGCGATCTCGTGCGTGTTCGGCTTCTTCGGGACGCCCACGCCGACGTCCAGGTACTGGTCCATGCCCAGCTCGCGCGCCGCGTACCGGACCGCGCGGTCGTGGAAGAGCCGCGCGCCCGTGCCGATGCGCTGGATCGCGCCCGGCGCGCCGAAGACCTCCGTCAGGCGCGTGCCGGCGTCCTTGTCGACGCCGTAGTGGTCCTTGCCGCCCACGTACAGGTCGTACAGACGCGCCGAACTGGCCCGCGAGGTGTCGATCTGCCGCTTGGGCGTGCCGTCCGGCGTGTCCGTCATCGCTGCTCCCGTGATGGTGAGAGGTGGAAAAGCCGCTTCTTTCAGCTACGCCCTCGGGGCGACCTTCGTCAAACCGTTGATGATCCTGTCCATCGCGTCGCCGCCCGTCGGGTCCGTCAGGTTGGCGAGGAGCTTCAGCGTGAACTTCATCAGCAGCGGGTGCGTCAGTCCGCGCTGCGCCGCCAGCTTCATGATCGTCGGGTTGCCGATCAGCTTCACGAACGCGCGCCCCAGCGTGTAGTAGCCGCCGTAGGTGTCCTTGAGCACCTGCGGGTAGCGCTGCAGCGCCCGCTCGCGCAGCGCGGGCGTGGCGCGCGCGTGCGCCTGGACGATCACGTCGGCCGCGAGCTGCCCCGACTCCATCGCGTACGCGATGCCCTCGCCGTTGAACGGGTTGATCATGCCGCCCGCGTCGCCCACCAGCAGGAGCCCGCGCGTGTAGTGCGGCTGCCGGTTGAACGCCATGGGCAGCGCGGCGCCGCGGATCGGCTTGGTCATGTTCTCCGGCGTGTAGCCCCAGTCCTCCGGCATCGACGCGCACCAGGCCTTGAGCACCTCGCGCCAGTTCAGCTCGTTGAACGCGGCCGACGAGTCGAGGATGCCGAGGCCCACGTTCGACGTGCCGTCGCCCATGCCGAAGATCCAGCCGTAGCCGGGCAGCAGGCGCTCCTGCGCGCCGCGCCTGTCCCACAGCTCCAGCCACGACTCCAGGTAGTCGTCGTCGTGGCGCGGCGAGGTGAAGTACGTACGGACCGCGACGCCCATCGGGCGGTCGTCGCGCCGGTGCAGGCCCATGCCGACCGAGAGGCGCGTCGAGTTGCCGTCGGCGGCGACCACCAGCGGCGCGTGGAACGTGACCGGCCGCTTCTCCTCGCCCAGCTTCGCGTGGACGCCCGTGATGCGGCCCGTGCCGTCCGTGATCGGCTCGCCGACGTTGCACAGCTCGTACATGCGCGCGCCGGCCTTCTGCGCCTGCCGGGCCAGCTGCTCGTCGAAGTCGTCGCGCTTGCGGACGAGGCCGTAGTCCGGGTAGGCGGCGAGATCCGGCCAGTCCAGCTCGAGGCGCATGCCGCCGCCGATGATCCGCAGGCCCTTGTTGCGCAGCCAGCCGGCCTCCTCGGAGATGTCGATGCCCATCGAGACGAGCTGCTTGGTCGCGCGGGGCGTGAGGCCGTCGCCGCACACCTTCTCGCGCGGGAAGGCCGTCTTCTCCAGGAGCAGTACGTCGAGGCCCGACTTGGCCAGGTAGTACGCCGTGGTCGAGCCGGCTGGGCCCGCCCCGACGACGATGACGTCGGCGGTGTTCTCGGAGAGGGGCTCGGTCACGGCGGGGGCTCCCGAAGGGTCGGCGCGGATACCGGCTCGATACAGCGGCTGGAAGTTTCGCGGTGGAGTATCGAAAGGCAACGGACATGGGCAGTCTATGGGGGCGTACCGACAAGCCGGCTCGAAGGGCACCCTCCGTGAATGATTCGCCGAACGATCCGCGGCACGATTCGTCCCGGCCGTATCCGCCGGTGCGACTGCGCGTCCCGACCGACGAGGACGCCTACGCGTGGCACCGCGTCTTCGCCCACCCAGACGTCATGGAGTTCCACGGCGGACGGCCGAAGGAGCTGTCCGTGTACGAGGAGCTCACGGCCCGCCAGCGCCGCCACGCCGCGGAGCGCGGCTTCTGCCTGTGGACGCTCGTGGACGCCGAGGGCGAGGTGATCGGCTTCACGGGCGCGCAGCCGTGGCCGCACGAGTCGTTCGGGCCGTACGGCGAGATCGAGATCGGCTGGCGCCTCGGGCGCGCCCACTGGGGCCGCGGCTACGCGACGGCGGCCGCGCGGGCGACGCTGGAGCGCGTGCGCGCGGCGGGCGTCGAGCAGGTCGTGGCGATGGTGAACGCGCGCAACGAGCGGTCGATCGCCGTGACGCGCCGGCTGGGCATGCGCCTGGCGAAGACGTTCACGTACGCGTCGAAGACGGTGCCGAGCACGGAGCTCGTGGGGCACCAGTACGAGCTGGCGCTTTAGCCCTGCGGGGGCCGGCTCGCGCCGGCACGAGCGGGTTGCGTGGCTTCGGCCCCCTCGGCCGGGGCGGGTCGCGGCGCGCGGCCGTCCGCGTTCGGGCGGGTGCCGCCCGCGGCCGTCCGCGTTCGGGCGCGTGCCGCCCGCGGCCGTACCCCCGCGTGGCGCTCCGGCGAGAGCCCTGCCCAGCGGGGGCTGCTCCCGTAGCCCACGGCCGGGGCTACTCCCGTACCGCCCTGTGCAGTGCGACCACGCCGCCCGTCAGGTTCCGCCACGCGACCCGCGACCAGCCGCACCGCTTCATCCGAGCCGCGAGGCCCCGCTGGTTGGGCCAGGCGCGGATCGACTCGGCGAGGTAGACGTACGCGTCCGGGTTGGACGAGACGGCGCGTGCCACCGGCGGCAGCGCGCGCATCAGGTACTCCTGGTAGACCGTGCGGAACGGGCCGAACACCGGGTCGGAGAACTCGCAGACCACGATGCGCCCGCCCGGCTTCGTGACCCGGCGCAGCTCGCGCAGCGCCTGCTCCGAGTCCTCGACGTTGCGCAGCCCGAACGAGATCGTCACCGCGTCGAAGACCTCGTCGGCGAAGGGCAGGCGCGTGGCGTCGCCCGCCGTGAACGGCATCCAGGCGTAGCGCCGCTTGCCCTCGCGCAGCATGCCGAGGGAGAAGTCGCAGGGCACGACGTACGCGCCGGTCCGCGCGAACGGCTGGGAGGACGTGGCCGTGCCGGCCGCGAGGTCGAGCACGCGCTCCGCGGGGCGCGCGTCGACGGCCTTCGCGACCTCCTTGCGCCACAGGCGGGTCTGGCCGAGCGACAGCACGTCGTTGGTCACGTCGTACTTCGCCGCCACGTCGTCGAACATCGTGGCGACTTCCTGCGGCTTCTTGTCCAGGGATGCACGGGTCATCCGCCCATTGAAGCAGGCGGCATGTCCTGCCCCGCGCTCGCGCGGCGGCCCCGCGCCCAGCGGCCGCGCACCCACCGGCCGCGCGCCCCCCGGCC